>NZ_JAQGPN010000001.1:661666-992500 GCF_028826155.1 Mesorhizobium shangrilense | reverse complement strand
GTGTTCTGCGACAGGTTCAGCTCGCCCGCGATGACCTTGTTCGACATCCCGCGCAGCAGGGACGCGAGCACCTGCCGTTCACGCTCGGTGAAGGAGGCGGTGTTGGGCGCGGCCGGCAGTTCGACCGCCGGCGCCGGGACAGGTGACGGCAGGGCGGCGGCCGTGTCGACCGGCAGGTCTTGACTGTCGATGGACATCGAGCGCGGAAAATGGACGCCGCCCGCGATGACCAGCCGGATCGCCGCAAGCGCGATCTCGATCGATGTCGACTGGGTGACATAGCCCCTGGCGCCGAAGCGCATCACCTCCGAGATCACCGCGTCCGGGATGCTCGCCTCGTCGCGGCTGGTGAACAGCACGACCGGGACGTCACCCGAGGATCGCCGAACGCAGGCGAGATCCCGCAGCACCTCGTCGTCGGTCATGGCGGAACTTGCGATGTCGAGGGCGACCAGCCCAACCAGCCTGTTTCCGGTCGCGTCGAGCTGCTGCGCCGCCTCGATCTCGACGATCGAGAATTCCTCGAATTCGCTTCGCAGGATGCGCGCCACGCAGCTTCGCAGAAATGGACTGCGATTGATGACGATGATCGAAGGGCGCTCGTAGAATGAACCTAGCGACTCGGCCGGATACGAGTGTGCCATCCACGTCCCGCTTGCTGCCGCCCTCCGTTTTTATACGATAAACGGCCGTTAATCCGCCAGCCTCGACTGCGGATATGGTTAAGACGGTCGGATTTGCTTCAAATTGGAAGGATTTTCGGCGAGCCCGGATTTGGCTCGCTCGCGATCCGGGTGGCCGGTTCTCAGATCAGTACGAAATCGGCATGCACGATGGTGTCCTGTTCGATCATCGCCGACTGGGCGGCATCCACATCGATGTCGAGCTGATCGTCCTGGCTCGTGATGCCGATTATAGCGTCCTGGTCGGCGTCGATCGTCTGCGCCACGTCGATGGTCACGGTCACGGCATAACGCTCTTCCAGTTCGTCCTCGATGTCGACTTCGATGTCGACATCCTGATCGAGGGTCAGGTGCTGGTCGATGACGACGTCGCCGCCCGCAATGCCGTCGCCGATTTCGATATCGGCGAAGGTTTCCTGCTCGACGACGATCGAATCGCGCAGGAACAGATCCACGTAGAGCACGCCATCGGCGTCGAAGATGCTGAGGTGGATGTCGATGGCCTGATCGATGGTCATGTCCTGGTCTAGCCGGATGGAGAAACGCCCGTCCCCGTCGATGGTGAAGGAAATGTCCACGTTCTGGAGCATCACCAGGCTTTGGTCGATATGCAGGCGGGCGACGACCTCCCCGACATAGCCGCTGACGAAGAGCGCGGCGTCCTGCTCGACCACCGCGTCCTGCGTGACGGTGACGCTGTGCCCGTCGCGAGCCTCGCCGTCCTCGGCGCGAGCGCTGGCCGGATTGGGGTGGGTCGCTTCGGGCGCGCCTTCGGTCCCGCCATCGCGCGACGGCGCTGCCGGCGCTTCGGCTCGTGGGCCGGGGGAAGCCGCGGGCGATTCCTGAAGAGGCACGCGCCACGTCACCTCAAGCGTATCGAAGAGCGGCGGCGGGCCGCTTTCGTGAGCATCGAACGCGCGGGGCGTAGCCGCCGGCTGGAAGACGCCCGAGACCAGGTCCGCCTCCGCTCGCTCGCCGCCATCGTCCACCACGGTCCAGCCGGAGGGCGGCGTCGCAGCGTCGGCCGCCGGACGCCCCATATCCTGATGAACGGCGCTCGGCGCTTCCCTTGCCGCTGCGTGGTCGCCGGTGTCCGTTTCGGCAGCGCGGATCGTTGCGTCATGCGACCGTTCGGGCGGCAGCAGTTCCCGCTCGCCCCGGTCTGAAGGAGGGACCGGAACTCCCCCGTCGGGGGAATGCCGTCGCGTCACATCCACGGTCGTCGCCATCGCAGGATCGTTCGCTCCTCAATCCTCCCGAAAGGCCCGGTTGAAGCTCTCGAAGAGCGGCCGCAGCACGTAATGGGCGATGGTGAAGGTCCCGGTCTTGATCATGACCTCAGCTGGCATTCCGGGCATCATCTCGACATCGGGGAGCGCCCGCAGCGAGGCCTCGTCGATGCGCACGCGGGCCAGGTAGAAGGATTGATCCGTCGCCTTGTCGACCACGCGGTCGGCGGAGACATAGGTGACGACGCCCTCGACAGGCGGAACCCTGCGATGCTTGTAGGCCAGCAGGCGCACGCGGGCGTCGAGCCCCGCGCGCACGAGATCGATATCCTCGGGCTTGACCTGCGCCAGCACGATCAGCCGGTCCTGACGCGGGACCAGTTCCATGAGGGGCTCGCCGGCCGCCACGACGCCTCCCCGCGTGTGAAGGCGCAGGTTGGTCACCGTGCCCGCCACCGGTGCGCGCACGATGGTTCGGGCGAGCACGTCGTTGGCTGCCTGGCTGCGCTCGAGGAGTTCGAAGATCCCGGCCTGCGTCGTGTGGAGCGCCTGTGCGATCTCGGTCTGCTCGTCGCTCTCGAGCTTCAGGATCATCGCCATCGATTCCCCGATCGCCTGCTCCGCCCGCGAGATCTGCGCCAGCGTCTCGCCGATGCGTCCTTCGATCTCGGCCTGCTCGCGCTCGAGCAGCAACAGCCGGGCGCGGGTCTGCAGGCCGCTGGAAACCATCGGGGCGACGGTCGCCAGTTCGTCCCTGATGATCGCGGCGCGCTTGCTGGCCGCGTCCGCCTGGTGCCGCAAGGCCGCGATCTCCTGCTCCGTCTGGGCCTTGCGCTGCAGGATTACATCGACCCGCGACGACTGCAGGCGCCGGCGGGTCTCGAAGATCTTGGTCTGCCCGGCCATGATCTCGGCCAGATCCGCATCGCTGCGGGCGGCAGAGCGCAGATCCGGCGGGAACACCAAGGGGGCGCCGTCGCGCTCGGCCAGCAGACGCGCCTCGTTGGCCTGGGCTTCCCATAGCTGGACCTGAAGCACCTGGACGGCGGTGCGCGCCCTCGTGTTGTCCAGCCGGATCAGCGGCTGGCGGGCGACGACCTCGTCGCCATCGCTCACGAGGATGCGTTCCACGATTCCGCCCTCCAGATGCTGGATGATCTTGCGGCTTGTTTCGGCCTCCACGGCCCCTCCCGCAATGGCCGCGCTTTCCAGCGGCGCGAACGTCGCCCACACGCCGAAGCCGACGATGAACACGCCGACGATCGAGAAGGCGGCGACGGTGAGTGCATGCAGCCTGCGAAACGGGGTTTCGGCGGGTTGCGGCAGGATGTCGGAAAGATCCGAAGCCAGCACACGGCTGTCTGCTCTCAGGAGCCGGCCCATTCCGGTTCCTCCCGCTTGATGCCGCCATTCGTGGCGATGGTCAGCTTGCGGCCGTCGCGCTCCACCTGCCGGACGGAACTCGTGGCGGTGATGACCTGTCGGCGGGCCGGCAGGCTGGTGCGCCCCGCCCTGATCTTGCCGGCAATGTCGCTTCGGCTGCCGAACGCATCAAGCCTGCCGTTGTCGAGCACCAGGATCTTGTCCACCATGCTGAGGATGCCGAGACGCTGGGCGATGACGACGATCGTTGATCCCTTCGCGCGCACCTCGTCGATGGCCTGCCGCAGCGCCTCCTCGCCTTCCGCATCGAGACTGGCGTTCGGTTCGTCGAGCACGATCAGGCGCGGATAGCCGAAGAAGGCGCGTGCAAGCCCCAATCGCTGCCGCTGCCCGCCGGAAAGCCGCCTGCCGCCTTCCCCGATATCGGTGTCGTAGCCTTGCGGAAGGCGCATGATCAGCTCATGCAGGCCGACCATGTTGGCGGCGGCGATGACCTTTTCCGAGGACGTCTCCTGCAGGCGTGCGATGTTGTCGCGCACCGAGCCGCCGAACAGCTCGATGTCCTGCGGAAGATAGCCCAGGTAGCGCTGGCCGCCGGACGCCAGCCAGATGGCGATGTCCGCGGAGTCGAGACGCACATGGCCTGTGGTCGGCGAGACGGCCCCGGCGATGAGCCGGCCGAGCGTCGACTTTCCCGCGCCGGACGGCCCGATCACGCCGAGCACTTCCCCGGGTTCGAGTACGAAACTTACCCGGTTGACGGCTGGCCTGTCCGCGCCGGTCGGCATGAAGGTCACCTGCTCTACCGCGAGTTCTCCGCGGGGTTGCGGCAGTTGCATGCCGGCAACAGCCGGCGGCGCGGCTGCCATGAGCTTGCGCAGGCGCCCGTAGGACAGACGCAGCCCGCTGACCGCCTTCCAGGTTCCGATCGCGCCTTCCACCGGCCCCAGGGACCGGCCGAGCAGGATCGTCGTCGCGAAGATCGCCGCAGGGCTGACATCATGCTTGATCACGAGCCAGGCGGCGCAGGCCATGATGATGACCTGCGCGAGGAGCCGCACGAAGCGCGCCACCGCCTGGATGGCCGACCCGCGCGAGGTTGCCACCAGTTGCGCCTCGCGCGCATCAGCCTGGTCCCGTTGGAGCAGGCGCGCAACGCCCGGCAGCATGCCCATCGCTCCGATCGCCTCGACATTGCGCATCAAACTCTCGAACCGATGCTGGCTTTCGACCCAGGCGGAGCTGGAGCGGGCGAACGGCTTGCGCGTCACCCTTTCATTGAGCGCCGCAAGCCCGAGGAGCACGAACGAAGCGAGAAGTCCGATCGCGCCGAGCAGCGGGTGAATGAGGAACATGGTGAGAAGGAAGATCGGGGTCCACGGCAGATCGAACAGAGCCGTGCATGCGCTGCCGCCGAAGAAAGTCCGCAGACTTGCAAGATCGCGCCACGCCTGCGCAGCCGAGGCGGCGTCGCCGCGCATGGCGGCCTGCACCGCCGAGGTGAGGACCGGAGCCTGGAGGCTGTCATCGAGCCAGCCGCCGATCTTGGTCAGCATCGCCCGCCGCAGGCCCTCGAGCATGGAGTGGACCGCCAGCGCCACGATCACGATCAGCGTCAGCATCACCAGCGTATCGATGCTGAGGCTCGCCAGCACGTGATCATAGACGTGAAGAAGATAGAGCGGGACCGTTAGCGCCAGGAGGTTCACGAAGAAACTCAGGCCGAAGATCATCGCCAGCGAGGGTCGGCAAAGACGGAACGCCTGCTCGATTGCCGTGCCTGCCTGCGCCGTGTCGCGCCAGCGCAGTCGTCGAACGCCTTCCTCCCCGCGTCTCTTCAGCAGCTTCCGCAGGGCGGCCCGGATTTCGGCGAAAGCCGCCGTCGTCCGATCCTTCATGGCGGTCGAGGCGTCGGCAATGGCCGCGCGGGCACGCCGAACGCCGAGCGAAAGCGAAGCCCACCCCTGCTGGGAGGCTCTACGCAAACGATCCACTGCGGCTGTCCCATACAGCCGAGGCAATTGGAACGCGGATATCGTGCATGCGGATATCGCTTCTATGGGACGGGCAAGGGTCGCGGCGAGCCACGAACGCCAATCTGCCAGTCTTTGCCCGAGACTCACGCCGCGCGTTTGCGCGCTCGGGCGACCCTTTGTCAGGGAACCTCCTGCAAAGCGCAAGACCAGCGCCGCCAGAAGCAGCGCTTCGAAGAGATCGCGAACGTGCGCAAGCCCGCTCGCGGTGCGGACCTTCAACCCATCGATGATCACGGACGGTCTCCGCAGGAACACGACGCTGCTTACGCCCATTGGTGGCGACTGGAGGCCACGGCCGGCGTGGAGCACTTGAATGCCGCGCCCGGAGAAGGCCCGGGCGCGGTGCCTCAGACGGTGCGATCAGGCGAAGTCGAAATCGAAATCGATGTCGATGTCAGCATACTGGTCTGCATACTGATCCTGATAGACATCGACGTCGACGTCCTGCTTCTGGTCTACGTCGTTGTCGTTCTTGTTGCTCTGGTCGACGTATTGGTCGGTGTCGTTGTCGTTGTCGGCGTCACCGTCGGCGTCAGCCTTGGCCTTCGCGTGGGCATCGCCGCCCTTCTTCTTGCCGTCGGCGTCAGCATCAGCGTGAGCCTTGGCGTCATTGTCGGTGTATGCGTCCTGATCAGTCTTGTTGTCGACATCCGCACTGTTCTTGTTGTCGTTGTAGATGTCGGAGTCCTGATCGGTATCAACGTCGACGTCCTGATCCTGATATTGATCGAGATCCTGATAGATATCGGGATCAATATCGATCTTGATGTCGGTGTGTCTGCTATCGCCGTCCGAGTCTTTGTGTTTGCTAGGAGCCATGGGATTTTCCCTCCCTGTCGGTGGAAAAGACGCCAGGCCAGCACTCGCTGGCCCAACGCATCGATGGCTGCGAAGGCGACCCCTGGGGGTATCCCCTCAACCGGTCGAAGGCAGGGAGCATTCCCTTTTCCGTCGGCGGAAAACAGCTGCCAATAGGCGTTCCGCCCAACGGGCCCTTCAAGGTGCGACTGGGTTCACCCGCATGGGTGACGGCCTACCGGAACGAATGAACCGCGATGGGTTGGAATACTGCCGGAACCGGCGGCCTGCCCTCTCTGAAGCGGCAAAGCGCGACTGCTCGCGGGGCGGCGCGGGTTTCACACACTGCGCAGCGCACCCGACACGAGGCCGGGTCGCCGCGCAAGAAGAAGCTTTACGAAACGAAAAGGCGGAACGGCGAGCCAGCGCCGTTCCGCCTGACCCGCGAGGCGGGCTCCTATATGCCGAAGTCGCTCAGGTCGACGATGATGCCGATGTCGGCATCGGCCCAGGCCTTGTCATCGAGGTCGACGTCGATCTTGGTGCCGTCGTCATCTTTCTCGTCCGCGATGGCGGCATCCACCGCAGTACCAACCAGCGCCGCGATGTCGACGCCCACGTCGGCGCCCAGGTCGTCGCGAACCTCTATGTCCACGTCGACATTGCTGTCGGTTTCGTCATCCTGCTTGATTTCGGCGTCGACTTCGAAATCGTCGTCTTCATCGACATCCACGTCGACGTCGTCTTCGATCTCGACATCGTCCTCGACCTCCGCATCGACCTCGACGACGATGACCCCGTCGTCTTCGCTGACCTCGACATCGACCTCGACTCTCTGGTCCACTTCGGGCCGCTGTTCGGTTTCGACGCCGATATCCTCGCCCTGTTGATCGCTTGAGTCGACATCGACGTCGAGGTCCTGGTCCTCCTCACCGTTCTGGTCGATTTCTGTGTCGAGTTCGATGATCGGCTTCGACGAACCGATCACCGTCACCCCAAGTTGAACGTCATCATCGATCTGGGAGATCTGGTCGACGTCCAATTCGAGATCGTCGATGTTGTTTCCGGCAACGTCGTCGGGGTTCATTTGAATCCTCCATCCCTGCGCAACGTAGAGGTGCGCTTGGCTCGGAGCATTCCACCTTTCGATGATCGGGAATAGTTGCCAAGTCGGGCGAAGCGCAAAGGCGCATCTGGTGCCAAGAGAGCGCATTCGCACCGGCCCGCCGGCGCGCGAACTCATCCTTCCGGAGGTTCTTTCACCCAATCTTGCCTACCCGAAGCGGGCAGAAACGTCCGCAGCAGCAGCCGGCTGACTCCTTACGGTGGCCGTTCCGCCATCGTGACCCAGCCAACAGGAGAGACGACGTCAGAGGCAGCCCTGAAGATCAACTGTGTTGCTGTTCGGGCTCACGCCAGGGTTTTATCGGCATGTAACAGTAACATGCTCCGAATGCCCTCCCCCAACGTCAGCTCAAAGGCTATACTGCAAGCTATGCGCCGATCCGCCGCCTCATGCTGGAGGGATTACATGGGAATGAGAGCATTTCGTGTACTGGTGTGCGTTGCGGCGCTTGGGGTCGCCGAAAGCGCCAACGCGGCGGATGTCTATACGCCGGTGGCCCCGGAGGTCATGCAGGTGGAGACTGATTCAGGCTGGACGTTCACGGTCGCACCCTACTTCTGGGCGGCTGGTCTGTCGGGAGATCTGGCGCAATTAGGATCGCCTACCATCGAAGTCGACGCGAGCTTCAGCGATATCTTCGACCACCTCAAGTTCGGCGCCATGGCGATCATGGACGCGCGTTACGGCCGCTACAGCGTCTTCGGCGACATCATGTATACGAAGATTTCCGGCCAGGATGGCACGCCACTGGGCCTGTTGGCGACGAGCGTCGAGGTGACCTCGGAAACCTTTGCCGGACTGGTGGGCGGCGGATATGCGATCATCGACCAGCCCGACGCGCGCCTCGACATCGTTGCCGGCGTCAGGGTGTGGTCGGTCGACACGGAGATCTCCTTCAGCGGCGGACCACTCAACGGCTTCTCGCCCTCCGACGGGGCCACCTGGGTGGACGCGCTGGCCGGCATTCGCGGAAACTACTCGATCACGCCGAAAGTCTTTCTGACCGGCTGGGGCCTTGTAGGGGCCGGCCAAGCCGATCTCGATTGGGATGTCGCGGGAGCCGTGGGCTATCGTTTCAACGACCGCATCTCGTCGGTGCTGGGCTATCGCGCCCTCGGCGTCGACTACAGCGATGACGGGTTCCTGTTCGACGTTGTGCAGCACGGCCCGATCCTCGGGCTGTCCATGCACTTCTGAGGCACGCCATGACGACGCCAGGCGGAGGGCACATGTTGATGCGCACCGCTCCTGGTGCGCTGGCGGTGGCGATTTGCGCCTCCGCCGCAACCGCGCAGGACGCGGATGAGCTGGCCAAGCAACTGGCCAACCCCGTCGCCAGTCTCATCAGCCTTCCCTTCCAGAACAATTTCGACTTCGGCGCAGGGCCGGACGACGACGGCTTCGCCTATACGCTGGACGTGGAGCCGGTCATCCCGTTCTCGCTGACCGAAGACTGGAACGTGATCTCGCGAACGATCCTGCCCATCGCCTATCGCGACTATCTCCCGGGTGACCCGGCCGGTATCGGCGACATCACGCAAAGCCTGTTCTTCTCGCCCAAGGTGCCTGGGCCCGGCGGTCTCATATGGGGCGTCGGTCCGGTCTTCCTTCTGCCGACAGCCACCGACGACGCCCTCGGCACAGAAAAATGGGGCCTTGGCCCGACCGCCGTCGCTCTGGTTCAGGAAGGGCAGTGGACGTTCGGCGCACTGGTCAACCACATCTGGTCGGTGGCTGGCGACGACGAGCGCGCTGACGTCAACCAGACGTTCATGCAGCCCTTCCTGACCTATGCCCTGGGCGGCGGCGTAACTCTCTCGGGAAACTTCGAGTCGACCTACGACTGGACGGCTGGTCAGTGGACCGTGCCGCTCAATCTCGCGATTTCGAAAGTGACCAAGTTCGGCAAGCAGCCGGTGAGCTTGCAACTCGGCGGCAGGGTCTATCTCGACGGTCCGGACGACGGTCCCGAATGGGGAATCCGCACGACGATCACCTTCCTGTTCCCGAAGACCTGATCGCCGGCCGGAGAACGAAAAGAGGAGTGTGTTATGCGGGCAGGAACTCTCCTTAAAACCGCTGCGGCAGGCATGTTCGGCCTGTTTGTGGCCACAGCGAACCCACCCTGGGCCTTCTCGCAGGAGAAGACGACCCCGCCGGCAGCCGATGCGAGTGCTCCGACGGCTGCCGATGCGAGCGCTCCGGCGACGAGCCCGACGCCTCTCACCGCCGACGAGCTGGAGGTCCTGGTTGCGCGGATCGCGCTTTATCCGGACGAACTCGTCGCGTTGATCTCTGCCGCCGCGCTCTATCCGCTGCAGATCGTGGAGGCGTCGCGCTACCTTGACAGCTACGCCAAGGACAAGAGCCTGAAGCCGAAGGACACCTGGGACGGCAGCATCATCTCGCTCCTCAACTATCCCGAGGTCGTCAAGATGATGAGCGACGACCTCGACTGGACCCAGAGCCTGGGCGATGCCATCGCCTACCAGCAGAAGGACGTGCTGATCGCCATCCAACAGCTGCGCGAGGAAGCGGTCGCCAAGGGCATCATCAAGTCGGACGACAAGATGAAGGTGACGACCGAAAACGACAATGTCATCATCCAGTCGTCCGGCACCGAAGTCGTCTATGTGCCCCGCTATGAGCCCGAAATGCTCTATGTCGACGACTACCCGCCTCAGCCGATCCAGTACTACCCGGAACCCTACCCGTCCTACTGGTATCCCGGGGCGACTTTCTTTGCGGCGACAGTGACCGGAGCGATCTGGGCGGCCGCCGTCGACTGGGACGACTGGGGCGTGTGGGGCGGCCGCTGGGACGGCGGCGACCTGGATATCGACTGCAACGACTGCTTCAACAACCGCAATTTCAACGGCAAGCTCGACTTCAACGATGTCGACTGGAAGAACGTCGACCGTTCGAAGATCAACTTCGACAAGAGCCAGTTCGCCAAGCTCGACCGAACGAATGTCAAGAACAGGGTGAAGGCCAACAGCGACAACTCGATCCGCAACCGCGCGACGGACCTCAAGGCGCGCAATGCAGCCGGCAATCTTCCGGGCAGGAGCGCGAAGGCGGCCGACGTCCGCAAGAACACGCTGGAGGGGCTGAAGCAGCCTGCCGCTGCCGCCAGGGCGCGCGGCGACATCGGCAAGCAGGGAGCGCGGCCGGCAGCAGGTCAGCGCGACGTTGCACGGCAGGGCGCGGGGCAGCGCGACGTCGCGCGGCAAGGTTCGGGGAAGCCCAGCAAGGTCACGCGGCCGGCGGGCAAGCCGAAGGCCGCAGGGCGCGTCGACAATCGACCGAGGAAGCAGTCGGGGTTGGGTAACGTGAACCGCGGCAAGGTTTCCCAGGTGCATTCCAATCGAGGCCGCCAATCGATGGGCGGCGGCAGCCGCGGCGGCGGACACCACATCAGTCGCGGCGGCGGTGGACGTGGCGGTTTTGGAGGTGGCGGTGGCCGAGGCGGCGGCGGCGGCCGCGGTGGCGGCGGTCGGCGCTGAGATCGAGCAAGAGGAGACGCAACAATGCACACGACCTTTCGAACCATGCTCGCCGGCTCGATCTGCATCTCAGCGCTGCTTGGCGCCGCAACCTGCCTGACGTCCACGACCTCGTTTGCACAGGAGGCCGCCGACGTCTCCGAGGCCGCACCCGACATTTCGTCCTTGGCCGCGGCCGAGGAGCCGCCGGCCTTCGACAGCGTTGACGAAGCGCTGGCGGCGTACAAGACGGCGCTTGCCGATGACGATATCGGCGCCCTCGCCCGGCTTTTCGGGCTCGATGCCGAAAAGCTGAAAGCCGATGAAAATGCCGCGGAAACCTTCAAGCTGCTGCGCGAAGGCACGGCAAGGCAGCTGATCGTGAAGGGTGGCGACGACCGCAAGCTGCTGGCCATCGGCGCGAAGCTCTGGCCGCTGCCGTTTCCGCTGGTGAAGGGTCAGGACGGGAAATGGGCTTTCGACACCTACGCCGGGCTCGAGGAAATCGTCAATCGGCGGGTGGGCGAGAACGAGCTGGAGGCGATCGAAACGGCGCGGGACTATGTCGAAGCCCAACGCGACTACGCCGACGAGGACAGGGATGGCGACGGCGTGCTCGAATTCGCCCAGAAGCTCGTCAGCAGCGAGGGCATGACTGACGGGCTCTACTGGCCGACCGACGAGATCAACGGCGAAAGCCCGGCTGGCGAGTTTGCCGACCAGGCAGAGCTCGAGGGAGCCAAAAAGGGCGAGGGCTATTTCGGCTATCGCTTCCGCATCCTGACCGGCCAGGGCGACCAGATCGCCGGCGGCGCCTACGATTACATCATTAACGGCAACATGATCGCAGGCTTCGGCCTGCTCGCCTGGCCGATCACCTACGGCGAGACAGGCGTCAAGACGTTTGCGGTCAACCAGAGCGGCATCGTCTACGAGGCCGATCTGGGGCCGGCGACCGAGCAGATCGTCAAGTACATCGACCGTTTCAACCCGGACGACAGCTGGAAGGTGGTCCCGGACTGAGCCAATCCGCCTGCCCGGCCGTCAGCGCGCCCGGGTGGGCGCGCCCTTGGCGGCAATCGCTCACGGTCGACCAAGCGTGTTTGCGACGCGGCCGTTTCCGGCCTCGCTTTCGCCCGGGCGCGATTCCAGCGGGTCGAGCGGCGATCGACGCCGTCTCTAATATTGCCCGGTCGTGTAGGTCGAGCCGAAATTCGGGCTACATCCGCCGATGTCTTCGAGTCGTGGCGAGCAGACCAGAGACCCTGGACGAGAGGGTGCTCCGCTCTGGCACCCGGCCAAGAAAGTTACCGCACCAAGAAACAACAAAAATGCGATCCGTTGCATTCGGTACACCCCGCCTACTCTTTGGACCGATGGCCGCCTGCGTGAGCAACGCAGCGCCAATACATCACGCACCAAGAACATACATTGATCTCGAGACGACCGCTAGGTGTCCTCGCGTTCGGCTGGAACCGCCCGATTGACAGGAGCGTGTTTCGCTCACTAAACCTGCGGTTGGAAATGGTTCCGCAACAGCGGATGAAAAGGGAACACGGTGAGGGTGATCGACGCCCGAAGCCGGGACTGCCCCCGCAACTGTAGCCGTTGAGCCTTCTTCCACGACGCCACTGACTGCCCTCGAGCAGTCGGGAAGGCGGGGGAAGGCGAGGACACGGAAGTCAGGAGACCTGCCTTTTCCGGTCACCCATGCTTGATCACGGGGTGTGGTCGAGCGCGGTCGTCCGTGGCGGTGACACAACGAAGGTGTTGCCGCATGCCGGAGCCGACCGAGGGGCGAAGTCTGCCCATCGTCATCTCCCTGCGGTTCAGGAGAAACTTCGGGGCGCGTGCGCCCCGCCATTCGCCGTGGGGGCAGACATGCAGAAACAATCTTACTGGGCGGGCATCATTGCCTTGGCCCTGACCGGTGTTGCCGGGGCGCAGGCGGTCGACGACGAGCCGGTCACGCAGCTCGAACGCATTCTGGTCACCGAAGGCCTGACGCCGATCGAGCAGGAGAAATCGGGGCGTGCGTTCACCGTCATAACCGGCGAGCAGCTGCAGCAGAACCAGGTCCGCTACGTCGCCGACGCGTTGCGGCTGGTGCCGGGCTTCTCCGTATCGCGCTCGGGCTCCTTCGGCGGGCCGACGCAGGTGCGCGTGCGCGGCGCCGAAGCCAATCACCTGCTGGTGATGATCGACGGTGTCGAAGTCAGTGAAACCTCGACCGGCGAGTTCGACTTCGCCAGCCTCCTGGCCGACGACGTGGACCGGATCGAGGTGTTGCGGGGCCCGCAGAGTGCGTTCTGGGGATCGAATGCGACCGCCGGCGTGGTCAACATCATCACCAGGCGCGGCGAACGAAACGGCTTCAAGATCGGCGGCCGCTCGGAAGTGGGCACCGACGGAACGTTCCTCGGCGGCGTGTCGCTGAGCGGCGGCGCAGAGAACTTCGACATGGCGCTTTCCGGGACCTTCCGGCGCACCGACGGGTTCAACATCTCCGACTTCGGCAGCGAGAAGGACGGCGATCGCAACGTCACCCTGAACGGCAAGTTCACGGCGGACATCACGCCCGATCTCGTCGTCGACGGAACACTGCGCTACGTCGACCGGGAAAGCGACATCGATCCCCAGGACTTCAACAGTGGCGGCGCGCCCGACTACGCGCCTGGCCCGTTCTATGGCCTCGTCGTCGACGGCAACGACTGGACGCGGACACAGGAGCTCTTCGGCTCCCTGGGCTTGACGCACAAGGCGCTTGACGGAGCGTTCACGCAAAAGCTGCGCCTCACCGGTAGCGACGGCACCCGCGACAATTTCAGCGACGGCATGCTCTCGTTCAGCGATGGCAGCCGCTACACCGGCGCATACCAGGCGACCTATCAGTTCGACACGCCCACCTTGCTGGAGGCCCGCCACCAGTTCACCGGCGGCTACGAATGGGAGCGCGAGACCTTTGCGCCGTCCCATCTCGACGAGACCTTCGAGCGCGAGACCAACTCGATCGTCGGCGAATACCGCGGCGAGTTCCTCGACCAGCTCTATCTCAACGCCGGCATTCGCCGCGACTTCAACGATCGCTTCGGCGACGCCACGACCTACAGCCTGAGCGGCGCGTGGCGGATCCCCGGCAGCGAGACGCGGCTCCATGCATCTGTTGGCACCGGTGTCACCAACCCGACCTTCTTCGAGCAGTACGGCTTTGTTCCGTCGTCCTTCGAGGGCAATGCAAGCCTCACTCCGGAAAAGAGCTTCGGATGGGACATCGGCGTCGAGCATCGCTTCTTCGACGGCCGGCTGATCGCCGACGTCACCTACTTCAACCAGGACCTGACGGACGAGATCGCCGTCGTCTTCGGCGGGCCGCCCGACTTTCTTTCGTCGCCCGTCAACCGCGAAGGCAAGAGCAAGCGCCAGGGCGTCGAGGTTTCGGCGACGGTCGACTTGTTCAACGGTTTCACCGCCACGGCGTCCTACACCTACACCGATGCGACGGAGCAGACGAGAGCGGGCGGACCGCGCCTCGACGAGATCCGCCGGCCTCGGCATTCCGGGTCGATCGGCGCCGCATACACGTTCTACGATGACCGGGCCCGCGTCTTCGGCGAAGCCGTCTTCAACGGCAAGACGGAAGACGTCGCCTTCGTGCCGACCCTGCCATCGCGTGTCTGGCTCGACGCCTACACCGTCGTGAATATCGGCGGCAGCCTGAAATTCAGCGACCAGCTGGAAGGCTTCGCCCGCGTTGAGAACCTTTTCGACGAGCAATATGAAGAGGTCTTCGGCTACAACACGCAGGGCCGCACGGCCTTCGTCGGCATCAAGGGCGCATTCTGACGCAAATGGTTCACGGCAGTCTCTGGCGGGCGTTGGCGGTGGTGCTCGCCTTGGGCTTCAAGGGTTCGGCGCTTGCCGCCGAGCCCCCGCGCCGCGTCGTGTCGATGAACATCTGCACCGACCAACTTGCAATGCTGGTCGCCGGCCCCGGCCAGCTGCACTCCGTGTCCTTCCTCGCATCCGATCCCGAATCCTCGGTTCTGGTCACGGAAGCCGCGCGCTATGTCTCCAATCATGGCCTCGCCGAGGAAATCTTCCTCATGCGGCCGGACCTTGTCCTGGCAGGCACCTACACGACGCGGGCGACCGTCGACCTATTGCGGCGGCTCGGCATCCGCGTCGAGGAATTCGCGCCCGAAAGCTCGTTCGACGACATTCGCGCAAACCTGGAGCGGATGGGCGAGGTGCTCGGACGCAAGCAGCGGGCCACAGAACTGGTCGACGAGTTCGACCGCGGGCTGGCCGGGCTGCAGGTGTCGAAAGCGGGCATCCGGGTGGCGAACTACGATCCGAACAGTTTTACGGCCGGCGCCGGAACGCTGACCGACGCCGTCATCACCGCATCGGGGCTGACCAACATCGCAGCCGAATTCGGCTTCTCCGGCGCGGCTCGGCTGCCGCTCGAATTGCTGATCGTGGCCCAGCCCGACCTTCTGGCGCAGGACGACACCCACTACGCCGCTCCTGCTCTCGCACAGGACATATTCCTGCATCCGGCCTATCGCACGCTCGCCAAGCAACGCGCATCCGCCATCGTCCCGGCAAGCTACACCACCTGCGGCGCGCCGTTCACCTTGGAGGCGGCCCGCATTCTGAGCAATGCGGCGCGCGCGCTCGAAGGCGGGCCGGCCGAATGAGCGAGCGCGCGCGCTATCGGTTTACGCTCGGAACGCTTGGCGCAGCGACGCTTCTGCTTTTCCTGCTGTCGCTCACCGTGGGGCCGGCGGCGATTGCCTTTGGCGACAGCATCGCAGCGCTGTTTTCCGACAAGGCGGATTCGATCGCGCTCATCATGCGGGAGGTGCGGCTGCCGCGCGCGCTGCTCGGGCTGATGATCGGCGCAACGCTCGGCCTTTCCGGCGCCGCCTTGCAGGGCTACTTGCGCAACGCGCTCGCCGAACCCGGCCTGATCGGCGTCAGCCCCTCGGCGTCGCTCGGCGCAGTGCTTGCGATATATACGGGCCTCGCGGCAACGGTGCCGCTGGCTCTCCCCCTCGCAGCGCTTGCCGCAGCCGTTCTGGGCGTCGTCGTCGTGCAGGCGCTCGCCGGAGTGCGCGGCGGCATGCTCACCATCATCCTTGCCGGCATCGCGGTGTCGAGCTTCGCCGGCGCCGCGACGTCCCTCGCTCTGAACCTGTCTCCAAATCCGTTCGCGGCGCTCGAGATCATGTTCTGGATGCTCGGCTCGCTGGCCGACCGGTCGATGACGCATGTCTGGCTGGCCGGTCCTTTCATGATCCTGGGCTGGGCACTGCTGGCGATGCTGGGACGCGCCCTCGACGCCCTGACGCTGGGCAGCGAGACGGCCGCGAGCCTCGGCATCGACATGCGCCGCGTGCAGTTCCTGGCCGTGTTCGGCACTGCCGCATCGGTCGGCGCGGCCACCGCCGTCGCCGGCGCCATCGGCTTCGTCGGCCTGGTGGTTCCGCACATCCTGCGCCCCATGGTCGGAGCGCGGCCGTCCCGCCTGCTGCCGGCGAGCGCGCTTGGCGGCGCCTGCGTGGTGATGGCAGCGGACATCCTCGTCCGCGTCGTCGCGCCGGAGCGCGATCTGAAGCTCGGCGTTCTCACCGCGCTCATCGGCGCGCCGTTCTTCCTCTGGCTCGTCTACCGCACCCGGAGGAAGCTCGCATGACGCTGCTTTCCGTCTCCGACGTCACCGCCTCGCTCGGCGGCGTACCGGTGCTCCATGGCGTTTCCTTCGCGGTGAGGCCGGGCGAATTCGTCGGGCTGATTGGACCGAATGGCGCCGGCAAGTCGACGCTGCTACGAAGCATCCTCGGCCTGACCCCGTCCACCGGCACGGTCGCCTTCGATGGGCGGAACGCCGGTTCGATGTCGGCCAGGGAGCGCGCCGCCAGCGTGGCCTATCTTGCGCAGGAGCGCGACGTGGCCTGGCCCGTTCCCGTGGAGATGGTCGTGTCGCTGGGTCGCGCCCCATACCGATCGCCGTTCGCCCCCCTGACGTCGGGGGATCGCGAAGCCATCGACAGCGCGATGCGCCGCATGGACGTCGAGGCCTTCCGCGATCGGTCGGCCACGGAACTCTCCGGCGGCGAGCTGGCGCGAGTCCTGATCGCGCGCGCCCTGGCGCAGGAGACGCCTCTGCTTCTCGCCGACGAGCCGACCGCGGGCCTCGACCCTTCGCATCAGGTCTCGCTGATGCGCATGTTTACCGATCTGGCAGCCGAGGGCCGCAGCGTCCTCGCCACCCTGCACGACCTCGGCCTGGCGGCGCGCTGGTGTTCGCGGCTGCTGCTGCTCGAGCGCGGGCGGATCATCGCCGACGGCGCGCCCGAAGACGTGCTGACGCCAGAACGCATCCGCGAGGTGTATGGGGTGACGGCATACTCCGCCAAGACCGGCGGCAAGTGGATCGTCCAGCCGCTCGACCTCGCCTGAGGGGGGGTCTCGTCGCCGGTGCAATCCCGGACTTGCCTCCATGCGCCGCCGCCATAGTTCATCTTCATGTTCTCTAAGGGGTGGACGGCGGCGGAGCGCAGACCGCGGAGCGTGACATGACCACACATACAGTCGGATACCTCATCGGAAGCCTCGCCAAAGGCTCGATCAACCGCAAGCTCGCCAAGGCGCTGGTTCGGCTAGCCCCGCCCGAGCTTCAGATGTCGGAGATCTCCTTCCGCGATCTCCCGCTCTACAACTACGACTACGACGCTGATTTCCCGCCCGAAGTGCGGGCCTTCAAGAAGGCCATCGCATCTGTCGAGGGCGTTTTGTTCGTGACGCCGGAGTACAACCGCTCCATCCCCGGCGGGCTGAAGAACGCCATCGACTGGGCCAGCCGCCCTTACGGCAAGAACTCGTTCACCCGCAAACCTTCAGCCGTTATCGGCACGTCGCCCGGCGCGATCGGTACGGCGGTCGCCCAGCAGAGCCTGCGCAGCGTCCTCAGCTTCTGCAACTCGCCGCAGATGAACGCCCCGGAAGCCTATATCCAGTTCACGCCGGGACTGATCACCGACGACGGCGAGGTGACGGTCAAATCCACCGAGGATTTTCTGCGCAACTACATGGCCGAGTTCCGCCTGTTCATCGCGCGGGTGCTGCAGGTCCTGCCGAAGGACGCCTGACGGCCGCCATGACGGCGGCGACCGAGGAGAGCCGCCTTGCCGGCCGGCGAGCAGCGCCGGCGCTATGCGGCGACCCGCGACGCCGCCGACATCAGCTCTTCCGAGTTCGCCTTGCTGAACATCCTCGCGCCCCCGTCTGGCACCTCGGTGAAGGTCCAGCGGACGACGCCGTCGCGGTCGAGCAGGAACTGGCCGAACAGCTGCCCGTGCCCGCCGGCGATCATCTGCTGGTCCGCCTCGGTCATCTCGTAGCCGTCCTTGTTGTTCAGGAGTTCCGCCCCGCGGAAAGGATCCATGGGCTCCGGCAGCTCGCCGGGCACGTCCACCTGCATCTGCATGGCGTCATTCATGCTGACCTTGTGCGGCCACGACGTTTCGTCCTCGGTGAACTCCAGCGTCGGCAGGCCGAAGGCCCTGTGCGATGCCCTGTCAGGATCGGCCGCGGCCAGCAGGCCGGGTATCGGATGAAAGCGGAAGTAGAGCCGGGCCCGCGCGATCGGCGTGTTGACGACAGTGAGGGATTCGACGCCGCGCTCGCGCAACGTCTTGTCGAGTTCCGCCTGAGCGGCGATGTGGCGCCGGCAGAAGGGGCAGTGCAACCCGCGGAAGAGACCGACCAGCAAGGGCTTCTGGCCGCGGAAATCCCCGATGGCGATCTGCCCCTCCTGCGTGATCGCATCGAGCACGATGTTGGGAGCCCGGTCGCCAGGCTGCAATGGGCTTGTCGGTGAGCGCTCGGACATTTGCGGTTCTCCTCATTCGGTCAATCGAGAAACGGCAGCACGACGAGCGTGCTGGTATCGAGGCCATGCTTGCTGCACAGCTCCTGAGCCTTCGAGAAATACCGCTCGGCCTCCGCATAGTCGTCGCGGTCGAGGCCCAGCGTCGCCAGCCCGTCATAGCAAGGGAACAGCTGCTGCGGATCGCCGGTCTCCTCGGCGACGGCCAGCGCTTCCCTGTAGCAGCGTTCCGCCAGGCCCGGCTCCAGCTTGCATTGGTGGATCTGGCCGAGAACGATCAACGGCACGGCAAGGTGCTCGCGCTGATCCAGCGCGCGGTCGATCTCGATCGCCTTTTCGGCCGCCGGCACGCCTTCGTCGGCGCAACGGTCGGTGAAGGTGCACGAGGCGACGGCGAGGTTTGCGAACAGGCGCGCCTGGAAGCCGAGGTCCCCTATGCGGGCCGCCACCTCCAGGCCGCGCCGGCACACGTCGATCGCCCGCGCCGGATCGACAAGCGTGTAGAGGACGGCAAGATTTGTATAGCCCCGACACGCCGCGCCGAGCAGCCCCGCCGCCTCGGCGGTGGCGACGCTGCGCTCAACTTCGGCGATGGCCTCCATGTTGCGCCCCAGCCGCGCCAGGGCGACACCCTTGGTGTTCAGCGCTTCGGCGGTGGCGCGCGCGCCTTCCGGCACCGCGTCCGCGCCCTCGGCGACGACCTCTATGCTGCGAAGCGCCTCCTCCGCCCGTTCCGCGGCGACCGCGAAGTCGCCGGCACGGAACGCCAGGCGGCCGCGCTCCTGCAGGAGCAGGGCCCGTTCCACAGGCGCATTGCGTCCATCGAGGGCGATCGCGGCCTCTGCATAATAGCCTTCGGCCTTCTGTCGCTTGCCGGCGTGCCACAGCAGGCCGCCCAGCTTGCGCAGTATCCGCGCGACCGCGACGCTGTCCCCACGCTCCCTGTGCGCTTCCAGGATGGCGATGTACTGCTCCCGTGCCACGTCGCGCCGGCCGGCCGTCGCGCCAAGATCGGCGATCTGTTCGCGCAACTCCAGGCCCTGCTGCGAATGGCCGGCGTCTCCCCCTGCCGCAAGCGCCGCGACCGCCTGCTCATAGAGGCGGCACGCGTCGTCATTCGCATAGACCGCGCGCGCCCGGTCGGCGGCGGTGGTAAGATAGCGGGCCGCCTTGGCCGGCATGGCGCAGCGGCAAAAATGATGGCCCAGCATCCTGAGATCCTCGAGACGCTCCGGATTCGCACCGCATAGCCGTTCGAGCGCCGCACCGATGCGTTCGTGCATCTCGACCCGCCTCTGCATCAGCAGGTTCTGGTAGATCACATGCTGGAGAAGCGTCTGCTTGAAGCGATAGGAGGACGAGGAGGATGCGCCATCCGCGACCTCCTCAACGATCTCCGCCTCGCACAGCGTCTCCAGCCCCGCCTCCAGCCCGGTCGGGTCGACGGCGACGGCGCCGAGCAATCCGGCCTCGAACCGAGGACCGATCGCCGCCGCCTCCTGCGCGAGCCTGCGTACGTTCTGCGGCAGCCGTTCGAAGCGGGACAGCAGCATCGCCTCGATCGTCGCAGGAATGTCGGCGGCGGCTTCGCCCGCAACCCGCCATCGACCGCCGTCGGGCTTCAGCACGCCGGTATCGATGAAGCCGCGCAGGATCTCCTCGATGAACAGCGGGTTCCCGTCGGCCCGATCGAGGATCTGGTCGCGGAGCGTGCGCGCCGACGCTTCCGTCCAGGCGTCGCCAAACAGGGCTTCCAGCAGCTGTCGCCCGTTGTCCGCGCTCAGCGGCGTCAGGCGCAACGTCGTCTGGCTGACACGGCTGGAAGCCGGCAGGTCCGGGCTTTGTCCCGGCCGCTGCGTCACCAGCAGCATGAGGCTGGCGCGCTCCAGCCGATCCATGACGAAGCGCAGGGCCTCAAGCGATACCTTGTCGGCCCAGTGCAGGTCTTCGATGATGATCAGAAGCGGCGACAGTTCGAGCCGCCGCTCGACGATCGTGCGGACCGCATAGAGGATCTGCCGCCGCAGTCGCTCGGGCTCGACATGGCGTAGCGCATCGTCCGGATCCTCGATCCCCAGCACGTGGTAGAGCAGCGGCATCAGGCTCCGCGCATCCTCCGGGCCCAGGCCCAGTTCGGAAAGCAACGTCCCGAGCTTCGCCCGCATGTCGGCGGCCGTCTCGTTGGGCATCATTCCGGCAGCGCTTCGCACGACTGCGCCGATGGCGCCGTAAGGCTGTTCGCCGAGCGGCGAGCAGGCGTTGCGCCGGATGGCGACATTGCGGAACCGCGGCTGGCCGGCGACACGGGCGACGAACTCCCGCACCAGGCGGGACTTCCCGATTCCCGCCTCACCGAAGATGCGGACGAGCTGGGCTTCACCGGCGCAGGTCAGGTCGAGGCAGCCGAGAAGACGCGCCAGCTCCGCATCCCGACCGATCAGCGGGGCCTTCAGGCCCTGCGTCTCCAGTCCGCGCGCGGTGCGGGGCGAGGCCAGCGGTTCGACCAGCCGGTGCGCCAGCACGCTGCCGCTCTTGCCGCGCAGCGTGACGTCGCCGAGCGACTCAAAGCGAAAGGCGTGCCGGGTGAGCCGCTGCGTCAGCGGCCCGACGAGGATGGCGCCGGGCGCGGCCATGCCCTGCAGGCGCTGGGCGACGTTCACCGTATCGCCGGTCACGGAGTAGGACTTGGCCGCTCCCACACCCAGGCCGCCGGTGACGACCGGTCCCGTGTTGATGCCTATGTGGAGCGCCAGCGGCGCTCCGGCGCTCAGGCCCGAACGCGCGCTCATGCGGGCCATGCGGTCGATCATGTCGAGCGCGGCTCGCAGCGCGCGTTCCGGATCGTCCTCATGGACGGCCGGCGCGCCGAAAAGCGCCAGAAGCGCGTCGCCGATGAACTTGTCGACGAAGCCGCCGAAATTCTGCACAGCTGCCGTCAGTTCCTCGAAGACTTCGTTCTGGAGCGTCTGCATGACTTCCGGATCGAGCGACTCGCTCAGCGCCGTGAAGCCGGTCAGGTCGGCGAACAGGACGGTGACGGTGCGGCGGTCGGCTTCCGCAGGTGATTGTTGCGCGGAAGGTCGAGTGGTCAGGTCATCCCCAGGCGATCCGCCCAGACCCGGGCGCCGACCCAGGGGGACACTCTCGCTGGCCCGGATGGCTACAAGCTTGTGGGCGGCTTTCGCCGCGTCGAGCTGTGTGCCGCATTGCGGGCAGAAGGCGAATTCACAAGAACACAGGTACCCGCACTTGTGGCACGCCTTGGGCTGCCGGGCGCCGCACTGCGGGCAGAAGGCGAAGCCCTCCTGGAGGTCGAAGCCACAACCTGTGCACTCCATGGCAGAGGCAACTCCGGTCAACGGCGCGGCGAGGTCGAAGACGCCCGCATGTCCTACAATGGACCCGTGGGGGCGCATGGGCAAGACCGATGCGCCGGCTCTGCGCGCGACCGCGGAACGCCGCGCACGTTCCACCGTTTACGATGATGTTTGCCGGAGACGTGCTATGAAGGAGATCGAAAATCGCGACGACAGTGAGGAGGAATTCGCCTTGCATCTCGCAGAAACCACGGACCTGTCGCCCAGGCAGGCACGCGAGTTGATCCGCAAATACGGTCATGATCGCGAGAAGTTGATGGAAGCCGCCAGGAATTTCAAGGCCGAAGGCTGATCGACCGCGCCCGACGGCAAGGTCCGCAGAACCATAGGAGAGGATCATCATGGACGTGGCAAATCTGCAGCTCGAAGGACTGCTCATGGCCGTTGCCTCGGTCAACAAGGTCCTCGTCCAGAAAGGCGTTCTCACCGTCGACGAGATCGACGAGGCGTTGCGCAAGGCGGAAGCCTCCATGACCGGCGACGAGCGGCTGAACGCGGACATGTCGCCGTCCAACCGCGACGCAGTATGTTTTCCGATCCGTTTCCTGCAGCTCGCCAACCTCCGGCAGCCGCAGGATCAGGTTCAGTCGTTCGCCCAGCTGACACGCGGCGTCGGCCTCGCGAAAAGGCCCTACAACGACCAGATGTAGCCGCCGGGGCCGCGTCGCGAGTTTGCCGGTCGGGAGCCCCGCTCAGTAGAGCTTGGCCCCATTCACCATCAGCCGCACCGCATAGAGCGAGGTGGTGCCACAGATGTAGAGGATGTTGCGCTTCGGTCCGCCGAAGACGCAATTTGCTACGACTTCCGGCACGCGAACCTTTCCGATCAGCGTACCGTCGGGGTCGTAGCAATGGATCCCGTCGCCCGCGCTGGTCCAGATCCGGCCGTCGGTGTCCAGACGGAAGCCGTCGAAGAAACCGACCGTGGAATCGGCGAATACCTCGCCGCCGGACAGTTTTCCCTTGTTGCCGACCTTGAAGACCCGCATGTGCGCGGGGTTCTGCGGTCCGTGCGTGCGGCCGGTATCGACCACGTAGAGCAGGCTCTCGTCGAGCGAGAAGGCGAGGCCGTTCGGCCGCACCATGTCGGTGATCACCGCCTCCACCTCGCCGCTCGAGGGATCGACGCGGTAGACGTGGCACGCGCCGATCTCGCTCTCCGACTTGTTGCCCTCGTAGTCGCTGTCGATGCCGTAGGCGGGATCGGTGAACCAGATCGAGCCGTCCGACTTCACGACGACGTCGTTGGGCGAGTTGAGGCGCTTGCCCTTCCACTTGTCGGCGATGGTGATGACGGTGCCGTCATGCTCGGTGCGGCTGACGCGACGGCCGCCGTGTTCGCAGCTGACCAGCCTGCCCTGGCGATCGGTGGTGTTGCCGTTGGTGTTGCCGGCCGGCTGGCGGAAGACGCTGACCGAGCCATCGGTTTCGTCGTAGCGCAGCATGCGGTCGTTCGGGATGTCCGACCACACCACGTAGCGGCCGGCCGCGAAGTAGGCGGGGCCTTCGGCCCAGCGGCAGCCGGTGTACAGCTTGTCGACATGCGCTGTGCCATTGAAAAGCCGCGCGAAACGCGGGTCCAGCACCTCGTAGTATGACGTCGTCATCTTCCCTCCCGAACGAAATCGATTGCAGGCAGGCGAGTGCCGCGCACCCGCTTCACCCAACGGAACTCGGCGACATCATCACAAGTTCGACGGGAGTTGCAAGCGAGCAGCGCCCCGGGCTCGGGTCCTAGGCGCCGTTCTGCCGGCGCAGCCTGCGTTCGAGCGCGCGAAGCGCCAGCGAGAGACCGACCGTCAGGATCAGGTAGATATAGGCGACGATCGAATAGGTCTCGAAGAAGCGAAAGGATCCCGCCGCATAGACCTTGCCCATCTGGGTGATGTCGGCGACCCCGAGGACCGAGACCAGCGAGGAGTCCTTCACCATCGCCACGAAATCGTTGCCGAGTGGCGGCAATATGGTGCGAATGGCCTGCGGAAAGACAATCAGACGGAAACGCTGGAATCGCGACAGCCCGAGCGCCTTGGCTGCCTCGACCTGGCCCTTCTCGACCGACTGGATACCGGCGCGGAACACCTCGGCGATGAAGGCCGAGTAGCCGATGGTGAGCGCAATGATGGCGCGCCACAGCAGAGAGACGTCGCGGACGAGGAGTTCTCCCGCGTAGCCCGCATCACGCAGCGGGGTGGCCAGCCAGTTCCAGGCGGCGACAAAGGCCGGCACGCCGGCAAACGCGATCCAGAACAGCAGCACGATGATCGGCACGCCGCGGATGATCTCCACGTAGAAGCGCGCCGTCTGGTTGAGCCAGGTCGCGCCCGAGAGGCTCATCAGCGCAACGGCGAGGCCGAGCGCCGAGGCGAGCGCAAAGCCCACCACGGTCACGAAGATGGTGATGCCGATGCCCTTGGCGACGGTCGTGAAGACCTGCGTGTAGAGGTCGCTCGCCGCGACCAGCACGCCGGCGACGACCGCGATGGAGATCGCGGCCGCAAGCCAGTATGGGAACGAGCGCTCGGAGCGGTTCGAGGCGGCCATGGGTCAGGCGGCCCGGCGCCGCAAGCTGGTCAAGCGCAACACAGTCTCGGCAGGGTCCTGGCCGTTCAGTTGGCCGGCTTGTAGTCGACGAACCACTTTTGCGTGAGCTTGTCGAAGGTGCCGTCGGCCTTGAGCGCGGCGATTCCGGCGTTGATCGGCGCGACGAGGTCCGAACCCTTCGGGAAGATGAAGCCGAATTCCTCCGCCTGCAGCGGCTCGCCGATCATCTTCAGCTTGCCGCCGGAGTTCTCGGAGATGGACTTGCCGGCCGCGCTGTCGGTCAGCACCAGATCGACGTCGCCGGCCTGCAGCGCCGCGACGGTCGCCGCAAAGGTCTCCATCAGCTTGATGCGCGGGTTCTGCTCGTTGCCGTCGAGCACGTTGTAGACGGCTACGTAGAAGGGCGAGGTGCCGGCCTGGGCGCCGACCAGCAGCTTTTCGTCGGCGGCGAAGGACTTGCCGTCGGTGAAGCGCGTTTCATCGCCCCGCACCAGCATGAAGATCTCCGAGCGCATGTAGGGGTCGGAGAAGTCGACTTTCTCCTTGCGGTCGTCCTTGATGGTGATGCCGGTCATGCCCAAGTCGAACTGCTTGTCGGAGACCGCCTGGATCATCGCATCCCACGACGTGTTCTGGTACTCGACCTTGAAGTTCAGCTTCTTGGACAGCTCGTCCATCGCGTCGTACTCCCAGCCGGCCGGCTTGCCGGTTGCGGGTTCGACGAACTGCAGCGGGAAGTAGGCGTTTTCGGTGACCACGACGACCGTCTTGCCGCCGAGGTCCGGCAGCGTCTGCGCGGCCGCGCCGAGCGTGGTGGCGAAGAGCGCCGTGAGGGCGATCGAAAGAGCGCGAAGTACCACTTTGAAACTCCTTGAAGCGAGCGAGCCGGCTGTATGAGATGCGGCGGGGACCTTAGCGCTCCTGCATTCCCGTTGGAAAGGGGCGCTTTTCAAAATGAGGCGGGATTGTGGCCCGGCCGTCCGGATTTGGCAGCTCGATTGAAAGCCGATTGCCGAAACGCTTGACCGTCCGGCCGCCATCGGGCATCGAACCGGCCGAATTGGCGTCCCCCGAGTCGCCCCATCCAAACACATTCCGGAGATCCTGATGGCGGATGAAATCACCGAAACCAGCCAGACCGTTGCAGCTGGCCAGTTGCGCGCGCTGATCGAGCGCATCGAGCGGCTGGAGGAAGAAAAGAAGACGATCGGCGACGACATCAAGGACATCTATGCCGAAGCCAAGGGCAACGGCTTCGACACCAAGGCGATCCGCACCATCGTCAGGCTGCGCAAGAAGGATCAGGCCGAGCGCGAAGAGGAAGAGTCGATTCTCGACCTCTACAAGGCCGCGCTCGGAATGGTCTGATCATCTCCGGGTCGCATGCGGAACGCGCCGTCGCCAGGCGGCCCGTCCCGCGACTTCGATTTTCGTTTGCCGCTGCCGCGAACCCGGTTATCTATCTTGAGCAAGCATATCGCTTGAATCGGTTTCGCTCCTTGGCTCCGCAAACAGGAGGCCTGTCATGATCACCGGCTCCCAATGCCGCGCAGGTCGCGCGCTCGTCGAAGTTACCCGTGGCAAGCTCGCCAGCCGTTCCGGAGTGGATGAAGCGGTCATCGAGAACTTCGAGCGCAAGATCGACGAGCCGGAGCCGCCCATCGTCGCCGCGCTCAAGGGAGCGCTGGAAGAATTCGGCGCCGTATTCCTCGAGGAGAATGGCGGCGGCATCGGCGTCCGGCTCAAGTTCACCGATTCGGAGGCAAAGCGGATCGCCCGCCTGGAGGCAGAGGGCGGCATCACCGCGTTCGACAGGGTTCCGTAGAGCCTGATGTTCCTGCTGTCGCTTTCACAGGCCGCGCTTGACGTGACATAACTGCAAGTGACGCCTGCGCGCGCAGGCCCGTTTGAGGCGACATGGACCATCTGTCCGCCGCTCCATCGCCGAATGAAGACGGAAGAGCCCCGGTCGGCTTCTTCCGCTCGCGCTGGCGCGGCGAGGTCGCCCTGGGGACGCTGTTCTGGCGCGACATGGCGGTGGTCGGAACCGCTATCAACCTGGCCACGACGCTCCTGGCGCTTGCCCTGCTCGGCCTTGGCTTCTCGCTCGCAGTGAGCCTGGCTGCGCACCTCGCGCCGCTGCCCTACAATTTTTTCCTGTTCCTTGCCGTCTGGCGGACCTCTGATCGCGCCGGCGGCTGGGTCGCCCAGCTTGCGCCCTTGGGTGCGGCGGCCTGGCTGGTCGTCGCCACGCTGATCTGAGCGTCAGTGCCGCCGCGACAATTCCCGCGTGGCGGCCTCCAGTCCGGCGAGCGTCAGCGGATACATGCGATCGCCGAAGATCTCCCGGATCAGCCCTGTGGAGTGCGTGTAGCTCCAGTGCTTGGCCGCGGTGGGGTTGAGCCAGACCGCATGCGGCCATTGCTGGAGCACCCGTGACAGCCACACGCTGCCCGCCTCTTGGTTCCAGTGCTCCACGGAGCCGCCGGGCGAGATGATTTCGTAAGGGCTCATCGCCGCATCGCCCACGAAGATGACCTTGTAGTCGTGGCCGTATTTGCGCAGCACGTCGAAGGTCGGAATGACTTCGGAATGGCGGCGGCGATTGTCCTTCCACACCCCCTCGTAGAGGCAATTGTGGAAGTAGAAATACTCGAGCTGCCGGAACTCCGCCCGCGCCGCCGAGAACAGTTCCTCGACGGTGTGGATATGGTCGTCCATTGAGCCGCCCACGTCGAAGAACATCAGCAGCTTGACGGCGTTGCGTCGCTCGGGGCGGGTCTGGACGTCGAGATAGCCATGTTCGGCGGTGGCGTGGATGGTGCCCGGAAGGTCGAGTTCCTCGTCCGCACCCTCGCGCACCCAGCGCCGCAGCCTCTTCAGCGCAACCTTGATGTTGCGCGTGCCGATCTCGACGGCGTCGTCGAAGTTCCTGAACTCGCGCTTGTCCCACACCTTTACGGCCCGCCGGTGGCGGCTTTCGTGCTGGCCGATGCGCACGCCCTCCGGATTGTAGCCATAGGCGCCGAAAGGCGAGGTTCCAGCCGTGCCGATCCACTTCGATCCGCCCTGATGGCGGCCCTTCTGCTCCTCCAGGCGCTGGCGCAGCGTCTCCATCAGCTTCTCGAAACCGCCCAGCGCCTCGACAAGCTTCTTCTCCTCCTCCGTCAGGTGCTTTTCGGCGAGCCGCCGCAGCCACTCTTCCGGAAGCGCCGCAACGTCGATCGCGGCTTCGCCGGACAGCGCCTCGACGCCCTTGAAGACGTGGGAAAACACCTGGTCGAACCGGTCGATGTGGCGCTCGTCCTTCACCAGCGCCGAGCGGGCAAGGTAGTAGAAGCCTTCGACGTCATAGGTGACCAGATCGGCCTCCAGTCCCTCCAGCAGGGTCAGATATTCGCGCAGCGAAACCGGAACGCGCGCAGCTTTCAGCTCGAGGAAGAACGGGATGAACATGCCTGGCACTTTGCGCCGCGCCGGCGTGTCATGGCAAGGCCGTCGCGACGGTGCGCCCCGGCCACACATCAAGGTAAAGATCGGATTCAGTCTTTATTGGTAATCTCCTGTTAGCAATTCCCCGGTGGCGCCTGGGGGGGTTGGATTCTAGGGCCAGTCCGTCTTGTTCATGCGTACGGGGCTCCATGCGTTTCTCAGGCCTGCCTTCCATCCTGTTCGTCTGCCTGGCTCTGTCCGGCTGCTCCTCAAGCGTCGGCCTCAGCGACCTTCTGCCGCAGACGCCATCGCTGGAGACGACGAGCTCCATCATCAGGCCGAGCGGCCCGGTTCCGGCTGTGGACGTCGGCGTTGCCAGCCGCGAGGAGCCGCAACCGGCGGTATCCGTCGCCGCAGCCCCGGCTCCGGAACTCGCCGTGGCACGGGTGCTTCCGTCGGAGGCAGTGGCCGTGCCCTCGGCCAGGCCCTTGGCGCTGATGGCGCCGGATAGACCGAAGGCATCGCCGTTCGCCTCCGGAAAAATCTACAGCCGCCAGTTCCGCGACGCCAAGCCCATCAACTTCGGGCCGAAGTCGCCCAAGAAGCTGGCGGTTCACGGCGTCGACGTTTCACGCTGGCAGGGCGAGATCGACTGGGCGAAGCTGCGCACGCAAGGGGCGAATTTCGCCTACATCAAGGCGACCGACGGCGGCGACCACCTCGATCCGATGTTCAGGAAGAACTGGCGGGGAGCCGCCGAGGCCGGACTGAAGCGCGGAGCCTACCATTTCTTCTACTGGTGCCGCACGGCCGGCGAGCAGGCCGACTGGTTCATCCGCAACGTGCCCAAGGTGGAAGGCGCGCTGCCGCCTGTCATCGACGTCGAATACAACGGTGAATCCAAGTGCAAGCGGCGCCTGTCGCGCGCGGTGGTCCTGGAGAAGATGCAGGTCTTCATGGACAAGCTGGAAGCCCATTACGGCCAGCGTCCGATCATCTACACGGCGCCCGACTTCTACCGCGACAACCTCGAGGGCGAATTCCCGAACCATCCATTCTGGCTGCGTTCGGTGGCGGCCCACCCGTCCAAGGTCTATCCGAACCGCAAGTGGGTGTTCTGGCAGTATTCCGGCTCCGGGCTTTCGCACGGCGTGACGGGCAAGATCGATCTCAATGTCTTCCACGGCAGCGAGGAGACGTGGCGGAAATGGCTCTCGGCGAACGGCTGAAGGCGAACTTCGCCGGGCGTCGTTCATGCGGGCACGGCCAGATGGCCGACGCCCGACCCCGCTAGAGCAGATCGTACTCGATGAAGCCCGTACGGCGGGCGACCCGGTCGTAGAGCTTTCGTGCAGTCGCGTTGGTTTCGTGCGTCATCCAGTAGACGTTGCTGACGCCGCGCTCGGCGGCGGCCGCCTTCACGGCGTCGATGAGCTGCGCGCCGACGCCCTTGCCGCGCGTTGCGGGGGTGGCGAAGAGGTCCTGCAGGTAGCAGTTGCCCTCGATCGACCAGCAGGACCGATGGAAGAGGTAGTGGACGAGCCCCGCCGGCTTCCCGTCCAGCAGCGCGATGAAGCCCTTCGGCTCGAATTCTCCTGCCGCGAACAGCCGCTCCCACGTCGACCTGTAGACCTCTTCGGGGGCGGTTGCCTCGTAGAAGGTAAGGTAAGCCGTCCACAGCTCGCGCCATGCGGCATGATCCTCCTGCTCCAGGGGGCGGACTGTCACTTCGCTCATGAGGTCTCTCCCTGTGCGCGCGATCTCGGTCGAATCGTGGGCAAGGACGCCGCTTCAAAAGCCGCCTGTCAAGCCGTTGGCCCGCGTCCGGGACGCAGCTGGGACAATAGGCCGGCCTGCCTGCAGGCCGGCCATCGGAATCAGTGTCGTCGCTGCGCCCGCCGTGGAACCTCGGATGGACGCCGGCGTTACGGCAGGCAGTCGAGGGCGCTTCATGGAATCCATCGTCGAGGAATTCGGTCATCCGACCTTCACCTCGTTTCCCGTCATCGTGGCGCGGCTTTTGCTCGCCGCGCTATTCGGCGGGCTGATTGGCCTGGAGCGTGAATGGCGCAGCCGCCCCGCGGGTTTGCGCACGCACATACTGGTCTGCGTTGCAGCCGCTACGTTCGGCATACTCACCATCGAGATCTCCCATGCGCCGATGTTCCAGCTGGAAGACGTGAAAAGCGCTGTCAGGTTTGACCCAATCAGGGCCGTGGAGGCCATCACTGCCGGCATCGCATTTCTCGCCGCTGGCACCATCATGTTCTCGAAGGGCGAGGTGCAGGGGCTCACCACGGGCGCCGGAATGTGGCTCGCGGGCGCGATCGGCCTGGCTGCGGGATTCGGCTACTGGCAGATCGCGGCGCTCGGGACCCTGCTGGTCCTGATCGTGCTGGGGCTGCTGCACGTCCTGGAGGTCAAGCTCGACATCAGCGACGACAAGCGCCACGAGGGCGCTCCAGGCGAGAAGGGCGCCGCTTCCGAGCAGCGTGTCGCTCCGGACGCAGACGATCCGTCCCATATGAAGCCAAGCAAGGGCGCGTGAGCGGAGGGGCCCTCGGCGCACCGCTCTCAATTGCCGAGCGCGCAAAAGGCTGGTATGGACCCAGCCATGGAAGAACTCTTCGGAGATCCCGCCTACAAGGGCTTCGTGCTGCAGGACAAGAAGCGCCTGCCGGCACGTTTCTTTGCGCGGATTTCCGGCGCGCTGACCAGCCGACTTAGCTGATCGCCGCCCCGCGGCCATGCCGCACTGCCTTTCCTGCTCTCCATATCGACGGATTTACGCAAATGAGCGCACCGCGCACCCTCTACGACAAGATTTTCGACGATCACGTTGTCGATCGTCAGGACGACGGCACCTGCCTGCTCTACATCGACCGTCACCTCGTGCATGAGGTGACGAGCCCGCAGGCATTCGAGGGCCTGCGCATGTCCGGGCGCAAGGTTCGCCAGCCTGAGAAGACGCTGGCCGTGGTCGATCACAACGTGCCGACCTCGCCCGACCGCAAGCACGGCATCAAGAACGAGGAAAGCCGCGTCCAGGTCGAGGCTCTCGCCAAGAACGCCGCCGACTTCGGCGTCGAGTACTATTCCGAGAACGACATCCGCCAGGGCATCGTCCACATCGTCGGTCCCGAGCAGGGTTTCACGCTGCCGGGCATGACCATCGTGTGCGGCGACAGCCATACCTCGACCCACGGCGCCTTCGGCGCGCTGGCGCATGGCATCGGCACCTCGGAGGTGGAGCATGTGCTCGCCACCCAGACGCTGATCCAGAAGAAGGCCAAGAACATGCTGGTGCGTGTGGACGGCCAGCTGCCGCTCGGCGTGACCGCCAAGGACATCGTTCTCGCCATCATCGGCGAGATCGGCACGGCCGGCGGCACTGGCTACGTCATCGAATATGCCGGCGAGGCGATCCGCGCGCTGTCGATGGAAGGCCGCATGACGATCTGCAACATGTCGATCGAGGGCGGCGCCCGCGCCGGCCTGATCGCCCCCGACGAGACGACGTTCGCCTACGTCAAGGACAAGCCGCGGGCCCCGAAGGGCAAGGCGTGGGACATGGCGCTCGAATACTGGAAGACGCTGAAGTCCGACGAAGGCGCGCATTTCGACAAGGTCGTCGTGCTCGACGCCGCCAAGCTGCCGCCGATCGTCACCTGGGGCTCTTCGCCCGAGGACGTTGTCTCGGTGCTCGGCGTGGTTCCGAACCCGGACGAGATCGCCGACGAGAACAAGCGCAACTCGAAGAAGCGCGCCCTGGAGTACATGGGTCTCACGGCCGGCACGAAGATGACCGACATCACGCTGGACCGCGTCTTCATCGGCTCCTGCACCAATGGCCGCATCGAGGACCTGCGCGCCGTCGCCAAGGTGGTGGACGGCAAGAAGGTCGCTCCGACGGTCAACGCCATGATCGTTCCGGGCTCCGGCCTGGTGAAGGAGCAGGCGGAAGCCGAGGGCCTCGACAAGATCTTCATCGCAGCCGGCTTTGACTGGCGCGAGCCCGGGTGCTCCATGTGCCTTGCCATGAATGACGATCGACTGGCGCCCTACGAGCGTTGCGCTTCGACCTCGAACCGCAATTTCGAAGGCCGCCAGGGTTTCAAGGGCCGCACCCATCTGGTGTCGCCCGCGATGGCGGCGGCTGCCGCGATCACCGGTCGCTTTGTCGACATCCGCGACTGGAAGTGACGCTTCCGGGCGGCCCCAGTGTCGGCCGCCCAACCCGGGCATTTTCCGACGGGCTTAACCGCTTGTTTCCGTCTCGCCCCTAAGTTGTGCCGCAAGGTAAGCTGACGGGGCGGAGGGTTTTGGAGAACGGACTTTATATCGCGCTGCTGAACCCGTCGATTGCGTTCGTTCTCGGGGCGGCATTCTTCGTGCTATGGCTGAACCAGCGCGAGCATCGCCACGTGGCGGTCGTAGCGGCCGGCTACGCGGCGGCAGCCGTCGCCTTCCTCCTGCAGTATTTCACCTTGCCGGCAGGTCTCCTGCCGACGAGGCTTCTATCCAATGCGCTGTTCCTCGTGGCGGTGTCATGCCTAGCGGGGGCTATCATTGCGCGATATGGTCGCCGGGTTCCCGTCGCTGCCCTGACGGTCCTGACCGGAGGCGGGTTCGCCGCGGTTTTGTGGTTCACCTTCGTCATGCCAGACCTGACCTGGCGCATACTGACGATCAATTTTGCGCTGGGCGGGATCGCTCTTGTCGCCGCCTTCGAGCTCCGCGCCGTTGCGAAGAAGGGCTTCATCGACAAGGTGCTGTACGGCGTCGCCATCCTCGCCGCGTTCAACTTCCTCGTGCGCACGCTGATTGTGATCAGCCTCGACGGCCCCTATCGCAGCGACGTCGGTTTCCATCAATCCGCCTACTGGACGACGGTGATGCTGTCGCACGCGGTCCTGTCCGTCCTTATCGCGGTCAGCCTGATCGTTTCCAAGGCGCTTTCCCTCGTCGAGGAATTGCAGGCCGAATCCCACACCGATCCGCTTTCCGACCTGTTGAACAGGCGGGGCTTCGAAGCCCGTGCCGCGAAGGCGCTCACGGCCAATCGGCATCGCGGCGTGCCGATGTCGCTGGTGTTGTGCGATCTGGACCACTTCAAGGTGGTCAACGACACCTATGGGCACGCAGCCGGAGACCGGGCGATCATGTCTTTCGCCGATCACTTGCGTCAGATGGCCGGTTCCGGATGCGTGCTGGGCCGAATCGGCGGCGAGGAATTCGCAATCCTCCTGCCCGCAGCCGGAATGACAGCAGCCCGTCTCTTCGCCGAAGGCGTACGGGCGTCCTTCGGCGGTTCCACGATCGAAGGGCTTCCTGACCGTGCCCGGCTTACTGCCAGCTTCGGCGTCGCCGTCCAGGACGGCGAGGAGACACTGTCCTCCATGGTAAGCCGCGCCGACGAGGCGCTCTATCAGGCGAAGCGGAACGGACGCGACAGGGTCAAACTCTCCACGCACGACGGGGACGCTGCTCTCCCCGGCCGTCTTGCCCTGGCAGTCCGCTCCGAATAGTTGCGCCTTGTGTCGCTCCGCTGGCTCTTCAACGTCTCGCGTTAACGGCTTTTTCGCGTGGATGTGATTTTTACCTCCCAAAATCGGTCGGATGGAATGGGCGGAGCGATTTTCATATTGGCGATCAATCTGGCTGTTGCCGGAGTGATGGCTGCGGCTTTCCTGGCGATCGCGTCCTATGACAGGACCCGCGAGCCGGGTCGGTGGCTTGCGGCGGCCTACCTGTTCGGCATTACCTACTCGTTGATCGAGTTCAGCGTGCGCTGGATCAATGGCTCTCCGCCGGTCGTCGCGGCTGGGGCCGCCGCGCTGCTGCTCGGCATGGGCGCGTTCAACATCGGCCTTGCCTGCCGCTATCAGGTTCGCCAGCCGTTCGTGGCGTCGCTTGCGATCGTCCTGCTCGGCACTCTGGCGACTGTACTCGTCGACGGCCTGCCCCGCCACTCGCTGACGCGCATGATCGCCTACCAGACGCCATACTTTGCGATGCAGGCGATTGCCGTGGCCGTCGTGCTGGTTTCGGCTCGAAAGCGCAAGATGGACTATGCAATGGCGGCGTTGCTCGGTTTCAGTGCGTTGCACTTCATGGCAAAGCCCTTCATCGCGCATGCGGTCGGCGGCTGGGGCGAGAACCCGAGCGCCTACCTCGATAGCAACTACGCGATGGTGTCGCAGGCGCTCGGAACCGTCTTCGCCATCGCGATCGCATTGTCGGCGATGGTCGTGCTCGTCCGCGACATCCTGCAGGAAGCAACGGAAAAGTCGGAGCTCGATACGCTGTCGGGCCTGCACAACCGGCGCGGTTTCGAACGCCGGGCGTCTCTTGCCGTCGAACGCGCGCTGCGGCAGGGCATGCCGGTTTCGCTGGTCATCACGGATCTCGATCACTTCAAGTCGATCAACGACAGCTACGGTCACGCGGCGGGCGACCAGGTGCTGGTCGCCTTCGCGCGCTTCCTGCAGCAAGCGGCCACCCATGCGCAGATCGCGGGGCGCATCGGCGGCGAGGAATTCGCCATCATGCTGCCGGGGACGAACCTGGTGGCGGCCCGCCTCTTTGCCGAGGGCGCGCGCACGGCCTTCAGCGCCATGCAGATCGACGGCCTGCCGGAGGACCGTCGGTTCACGGCAAGTTTCGGCGTGGCGGAACTCGCGCCGGGAGAACGGGCCGACGACATGATGCGCCGCGCTGACGCGGCGCTCTATGCCGCCAAGCGCAGCGGCAGGGATTGTGTAAGAGTGTCGGAGCGGACGGTCACGGCGAGTCCGCCGCGATTGGTCATGGACTAGCCGCTACCGGCGCGCGCACCCGGACAAGACCGGCATTTCGCCATCGGCCAGCCCGTACATGTAGCTGCGGCCTTTCACGAACACCGGTGGCCGGTAGCAGTCGGCCACATAGTATGCGTCGTTCTCGTCGAGATAGACCACCTTGGGCTCGCCGAGGGCTGCGCCGGTCTCGGCCGCCAGCTTCTTTGCCAAGTGCCCCTGGCCAACCACGATGCGCTTGTAGCCGGCGCTGCTGTAGACGACGAGGTTGCCGTACGAATCGGAGTAGACGTGATCTCGCAGACGTTCGCCCGCCAGAGCGGGCGTCCCAAGACCGGCAAAGCCGGCCACACAGGCGAACAGCAAGCCAGCCTTGAAACTACGCGCAACCTTCAACGAACCCATCAGCGATCTCCCAAATCAGAAGCCGCGGCCTCCCCGCACAAATTAACCTTTTGTTAACGTTTGTTAAGGGGCTGGCAGCATTTGTTGGCAACGGTGCCGATTTGTGATTAACGGGCGGCGGTGGCGGCCGACGCCCGCAAGGGGCGACGACGTCAAATCGATTGAAGTGCGCCGCACCGCCGCGTGCAGAGTAAATCACTATAGTTGAATGATTTTTCGGCTTTGACGCACTGCAAAAACCGCATTAGAACGCCATCGTCCTGGGTTGCGAGACGGAACATCCATGCCGTCCTGCGGATACTCGTGACATCAATCCCGGGGGAGCCATGAGCAGATCCACAGCCACCCGCCAGCGACCGCTATCGCCGCACCTTTCGATCTATCGTCCGACGATCACGATGACGATGTCGATCGTGCATCGCATCACCGGCGGCGCGCTCTACTTCGGCACCTTGCTCGTCGCGTGGTGGCTCATCGCCGCCGCCAGCTCCGAGCGCCAATTCGAGATCGCCAACGCGGTCTTCGGCAGCTGGTTCGGTCGCATCATCCTGTTCGGCTACACCTGGACGCTCTTCCATCACATGATGGGCGGCATCCGTCATCTCATCTGGGACACCGGAGCCGGACTCGAGAAGGAGACGGCGTCGAAGATCGCCTGGGCGACCCTGGTCTGCTCGATCGTACTCACCGTGCTGGTTTGGATCGCCGGCTACGCCGCGAGGGGTTTCTGATCATGAGCGACATGCGCACTCCGCTCGGCAAGGTCCGCGGACTGGGTTCCGCTCGCGAGGGCACCGGCCATTTCTGGCGGCAGCGGGTCACGGCCATCGCCAACATCCCGCTGATGCTGTTTTTCGTGGGGTTCCTGATTTCCCTGAACGGGGCGAGCTATGCCGAGGTGCGCGCCGCGCTCGGCCAGCCATTCGTTGCGCTCGTCATGATCCTGGTCGTGCTCTCGGTGCTCTACCACATGCGCCTCGGCATGCAGATCGTCATCGAGGATTACGTTCACAGCGAGGGCAACAAGCTCGCGCTGATCGTGCTGAACACCTTCTTCACCGCCGTTGTCGCGGCGGCCTGCGTGTTCGCGCTGCTCAAGATCGCATTCGGAGGCTGAGGCGTGGCTGACGCACAAAAGAAGGCCGGAGCGGCCTACAACTATGTCGACCACAAGTTCGACGTGGTGGTGGTCGGCGCCGGCGGGGCCGGACTTCGCGCGACCCTCGGCATGGCCGAGCAGGGTCTGAAGACGGCCTGTATCACCAAGGTCTTCCCGACGCGCTCCCACACCGTCGCGGCACAGGGCGGCATCGCCGCCTCCCTGCAGAACATGGGCCCGGATAGCTGGCAGTGGCACATGTACGACACCGTCAAGGGGTCGGACTGGCTGGGCGACACCGACGCCATGGAGTACCTGGCGCGCGAGGCGCCGGCCGCCGTCTACGAGCTCGAGCACTACGGCGTGCCCTTCTCCCGCACCGAGGAAGGCAAGATCTACCAGCGGCCGTTCGGCGGCCACATGATGAACTTCGGCGACGGCCCGCCCGTGCAGCGCACCTGTGCTGCCGCCGACCGCACCGGCCACGCCATCCTGCACACGCTCTACGGCCAGTCGCTGCGCCACAGCGCGCAGTTCTTCGTCGAGTATTTCGCGCTCGACCTGATCATGGAAGACGGCGCCTGCACCGGCGTTGTCGCCTGGAACCTCGACGACGGCACCATTCACCGCTTCTCGGCCAAGATGGTCGTGCTGGCGACCGGCGGCTACGGCCGCGCCTATTTCTCGGCGACTAGCGCCCACACCTGCACCGGCGACGGCGGCGGGATGGTGGCGCGCGCCGGCCTGCCGCTGCAGGACATGGAGTTCGTCCAGTTCCACCCGACCGGCATCTACGGCGCGGGCTGCCTGATCACCGAGGGCGCGCGAGGCGAAGGCGGCTACCTCGTCAACTCCGAAGGCGAGCGCTTCATGGAGCGCTATGCGCCGTCGGCGAAGGACCTCGCCTCGCGCGACGTCGTTTCGCGTTGCATGACGCTTGAGATCCGCGACGGGCGCGGCGTCGGCAAGAACAAGGACCACATCTTCCTGCACCTCGACCATCTCGATCCGGCGGTGCTGCACGAGCGGCTGCCCGGCATCTCCGAGAGCGCGAAGATTTTCGCCGGCGTCGACGTGACGCGTGAGCCTATCCCGGTGCTGCCGACCGTCCACTACAACATGGGCGGCATCCCGACGAACTACTGGGGCGAGGTGCTGAACCCCACCCCGCTCGATCCGGACCGCGTGATCCTCGGCCTGATGGCCGTCGGCGAGGCCGGCTGCGCATCGGTGCACGGCGCCAACCGCCTCGGCTCCAACTCGCTGATCGATCTGGTCGTCTTCGGCCGCGCCGCAGCCATCAAGGCGGGCGAGGTGGTGGACCGCGAGAGCAAGGTCCCCGATCTCAACACGGCCGCGGTCGACAAGATCATGGATCGCTTCGACCGGCTGCGCCATGCCGACGGCAAGACGCCGACGGCCCATCTTCGCGAGAAGATGCAGCGCGCCATGCAGGACGACGCCGCCGTCTTCCGCACGCAGGAATCGCTGGAGAACGGCTGCAAGCGCATTTCGGAAATCTGGGGCGAGCTGAAGGACATCAAGGTGTTCGACCGCTCGATGATCTGGAACTCAGACCTCGTCGAGACGCTGGAACTGGAAAACCTGATGGCCAACGCCATCACCACGGTCTACGGCGCGGAGGCGCGCAAGGAGAGCCGCGGCGCGCACGCCCGCGAGGATTTCTCCTCCCGCGACGACGCCAACTGGCGCAAGCACACGCTCTCCTGGGTGGATGCCAACGGCAAGGTCAAGCTCGACTACAGGCCGGTGAAGACGGAAACCATGCTGCCGGTGGAACAGGGCGGTATCGACCCCAAGAAAATCGCGCCCAAGGCGCGGGTTTACTGAGGCAGGGACGGAACCATGGTCGAACTCACCCTTCCCAAGAACTCGCAGATCCGCCCCGGCAAGACCTGGCCGAAGCCGGAAGGCGCGAAGAACCTGCGCGAGTACCGGATTTACCGCTGGTCGCCGGACGACGACGAGAACCCCCGCATCGACACCTACTTCGTCGATCTCGACGATTGCGGGCCGATGGTTCTCGACGCGCTGCTCTGGATCAAGAACAAGGTCGATCCGACGCTGACGCTGCGCCGCTCATGCCGCGAGGGCATCTGCGGCTCCTGCGCCATGAACATCGACGGCGCCAACACGCTGGCCTGCACCAAGGGCATGGACGACATTTCGGGGGCCGTAAAAGTCTACCCGCTGCCGCATATGCCGGTGGTGAAGGATCTCGTGCCCGACCTCACCGTGCCCTACGCGCAGCTCACCTCGATCGATCCCTACCTCAAGACCGTCTCCCCTGAGCCGGCCAAGGAATGGCTGCAGAGCCACGAGGACCGGCAGAAGCTCGATGGCCTCTACGAGTGCATCCTGTGCTTCTGCTGCCAGACGTCATGCCCGAGCTACTGGTGGAACGGCGACCGCTACCTCGGCCCCGCCGTTCTGCTGCAGGCCTATCGCTGGCTGATCGATTCCCGCGACGAAGCAAAGGGCGAGCGCCTCGACAATCTCGAGGACCCGTTCCGCCTCTATCGCTGCCACACCATCATGAACTGCGCGCAGACCTGCCCCAAGGGCCTCAACCCCGCCAAGGCGATCGCCGAGATCAAGAAGATGATGGTGGAGCGCAGGGTCTAGGGATTGCCCTGGGCCGCTGCGCGGCCGAACGCTCCGACCGGGTGGAACCGGCGCACCGCAAGGTAGCCGGTGACCACGAAGAAGAGCAGGACCAGCCCTTGCGCGACCGCGAGGGGCGGTTCCGATCCGTTCGGCGCCAGCGCGTTGAGGGCGGGAACCTTCAGGAACAGCTGTACCACCAGGACGAAGACGTTCAGGTAGAGCGACAGAACAGCGGTCACGACATAGATCGCGCGCCAGGGGCCCCGCATCCGGCGCGGATAGCGCGCCAGAAGCGCGACGATCATCACCAGCGTCGAGATGACGCCGACGCCGAGCGCAGGCGTGAAGACTGTGATGGGAAACAGGAACCCGGTGAGCGTGGTCACCAGCGTCGTGGCCAGGAAAATTGCGGTGAGCGTGCTCATCCTCTGTGACGTCAGCAGGCCGTAGAGGACGACCAGTCCGCTGACGATGCCGACAAGGCTGACGAGCACGTGGAATGTCTGAAGCGTGGAAACCCCGAAGAACATTGCACCCCTCCTGCAAGAGAAACGCCGCATCAGATCACATCTTCGCGAGCTGTCCAGTCTTCGCGTGGCGGCCGACGCCAGCGCCGGGCCTGACGCGACTTGCCCGCGCCGGTGTCTCTCGTGTAGTGCGTGCGGACCATGACCGATCAGCCTGACCTCCCCCTCCTCACCCCCATCGAAGCCCGCGTGCTCGGCTGTCTCGTCGAGAAGAAGGAGCTGACGCCGGACGTCTATCCGCTGACGCTCAATGGCGCACATGCGGCCGCCAATCAGAAGACGGCGCGCGATCCTGTGATGGCGCTGGAACTGGTGGATGTGCGGCGCGCGCTTTCGACGCTGGAGCAGAAGGGACTGGTGCGGCAGGCCTTCGCCTCGCGCGTCGAGCGCTACGAGCATCTGCTCGCGCAGCGCTTCTCGCTGACGCAGGCGCAGATCGCCCTGCTCGGCCTGATGATCCTGCGCGGCCCTCAGACGGCGCACGAACTGCTCGCCCGTGCGGAGCGCATGGCGAGGTTCTCCTCGATCGACGACGTTCGCAGCAATCTCGACCTGATGATCGGCCGCAGGCCGCCGCTGGTGCAGCTGATCGAGCGCGGGCCCGGCCAGCGCGAGGAGCGCTATGCGCACCTGCTTTCCGGCCCGGTGGAGGTGTCGAGCCAGCCGGCAGCCATCCGGCCGGCCGTCAGCGCCTATCCGGAGGATCTCGAGACGCGTGTCGCCGCCCTCGAGCAGCAGGTCGCATCGCTTGCCGAGCAGTTGAAGAGGCTGAGCGGCGACGCGTAGCCCGCCGGATCTTCCGGCACATTCGTTTCGCGTTCGCGGCCTAGCCGACAGCGAAGAATGCCTCGATGCGAACGGCTGCCGTCTGCAAATGCGGCAGGATTTCCGTTCGCATTTCGGCGACTGACAGGCGAGCCGACTGCGTCGACACGTTGATCGCCGCCTCTATCCTACCCTTCCTGTTGCGGATCGGCACGGCGATTGAGCGCAATCCGGGTTCCAGCTCCTCGTCGACGATCGCGTAGCCCTGTGTGCCGGCGCGGCGGATCGTATCTGCCAATGCGGTGCGGTTGGTGATCGTCTTTGCAGTGCGCTGCTCGATCTTTGCCGCTGCAAGGAAGCGTTCGAGTTCGGCATCGTCCAGGTCCGACAGCAGGACGCGGCCCATCGAGGTGCAGTAGGCCGGCAGGCGCGTGCCGACGCTGAGCGCGATGCTGACGATGTGCCGGCCCGGTACCCGGGCGACATAGACGACGTCCTCGCCCGCCAGCACCGCGGCCGAACAGGATTCGTTCAGCGCTTCCGACACCTCCCGCATGAAGGGTTCGGCATAGGTCCACAGCGATGCGCGGCCCAGCCAGCTGCGCGCCACCGAGATCAGCTTCGGCGTCAGCGTGAAGCGGCGGCCGTCCTGCTGCGCATACCCGCTCGCCGTCAGGGTGAGCAGGAAGCGGCGCGCGCCGGCGCGTGTCAGCCCCGTCTCCTCGGCCATCTCGGTCAGCGTCATCCCCTGCGGGTGTACGGCCAGGATCTCCATGACCGACAGGCCCTTGATGAGCGATCCCACGAGGTCGCGCGCCTGGTCCGGCGATGAATTGTCAGTTGACTCGATTTCTGTAGGCATGTACGCATGTATCGCATATAAAACATCTGTTCGCAATACGAACTTTTGAGAAGGAGCGCGGACATGGCGAAGTTCATGGCGCTGCAACAGGCGGTCGCCGAAAACCTGAACGACGGCGACACGGTCGCCTTCGAAGGCTTCACCCACCTGATACCGACCGCCGCCGCGCATGAGGCGATCCGCCAGGGGTTCAAGGACCTCACGCTGATCCGCATGACGCCGGACTTGGTCTACGACCAGATGGTCGGCATGGGCATGGTGCGAAAGCTGGTGTTTTCCTACGTCGGCAATCCCGGCGTCGGATTGCTCAGGCGAGCCCGCGACTCGATCGAAAACGGCTGGCCGCGGTCGGTCGAGGTGGAGGAGCACAGCCACGCAGGCATGGCGAACGCCTATGAGGCGGGGGCTGCGGGCCTGCCATGCGCGATCTTTCGCGGCTATCGCGGCGCCGGGCTGGCAGAGGTCAACCCGAACATCAAATGGGTCGAGTGCCCGTTCACGGGCGAAAAACTCGCCGCCGTGCCGTCGATCCGGCCCGACGTCACCTTCATCCATGCGCAGAAGGCCGACCGCAAGGGCAACGTGCTCATCGAGGGCATCATCGGCATCCAGAAGGAGGCCGTGCTCGCGGCGAAGCGCGCAGTGGTGACGGTGGAGGAGGTCGTCGACGATTTCGAGGGCCTGCATCCCAACCTGACGATCCTGCCTGCCTGGACGATCAAGGCGATCGCGGTGGTGCCCGGCGGCTCGCATCCCTCCTACACCCACGGCTACTATGCGCGCGACAACGCCGCCTATCTGGAATGGGACGAGATCGCGGCGGACCGCGACCGTTTCCAGGCGTGGATGCAGGCCAATGTGATGGAGAAGAGCGCCGACGATTTTGCCGCGCGCGTTGCGCATCTGAGGAGCGCCAAATGAGCCAGCCAGTCGATTTCACCCCGAGCGAGATGATGACGATTGCGGCCTCGCGCGCGCTCCGTGGCGACGATGTATGCTTCGTCGGCATCGGCGCCCCTTCGGCTGCCTGCAACGTCGCACGGCTGACCCATGCACCTGATATATGCTTGATATATGAAAGCGGAACCATAGGAACCAAGCCCGACGTGCTGCCTCTGTCGATCGGCGACGGCGAATTGTGCGAGACCGCGGTGACGACGGTGTCGGTGCCGGAGATGTTCCGCTACTGGCTGCAGGGCGGGCGCATCACCATCGGTTTCCTGGGGGCGGCGCAGATCGACAGGTTCGGGAATATCAACACCACTGTCATCGGCGATTATGCCCATCCAAAGACCCGCCTTCCCGGCGGCGGCGGCGCACCCGAGATCGCGACCTCGGCACAGCAGATATATGTGACCATGGCGCAGTCGAAGCGCGGCATGGTCGACAAGATCGACTTCTACACCTCGTTCGGCCACGGCGACGGCGGCGACCATCGCCAGCGACTGGGGATCGAAACGGCGGGACCGACGCTGCTCATCACCGACCTCGCGATCTGGAAGCCCGATCCGGTAACCAGGGAATTCACCGTCGTCTCGCTGCATCCGGGCGTCAGCCGTGACAAGGTGCAGGAGACGTGCGGCTGGACCGTGAAGTTCGCCGACCATCTTGAGGAAACGCCGGCGCCCACGGCGCTGGAGCTGAAGACACTGCGTGACCTGCAGGCCCGCACCAAGTCGGCGCATGCCGGCACTCCGAACAAGGCAGCATAGGCATGACCGAAGCATTCATCTGCGATTATGTGCGCACGCCAATCGGCCGCTTCGGCGGATCCCTGTCAAGCGTGCGCCCTGACGATCTTGCGGCCGTCCCGCTGAAGGCGCTGATGGAGCGCAACGCGTCGGTCGACTGGGCCGCCGTCGACGACCTGATCTTCGGCTGCGCCAACCAGGCAGGCGAGGACAACCGCAATGTCGGACGCATGGCGCTGCTGCTGGCGGGCCTGCCCACCGAGGTGCCCGGCACGACGATCAACCGGCTCTGCGGCTCGGGCATGGATGCGGTGATCGCCGCCGCCCGCGCCATCAAGGCGGGCGAGGCCGAGTTGATGCTGGCGGGCGGCGTCGAGTCCATGAGCCGCGCGCCCTTCGTCATGCCGAAGGCCGACACGGCTTTCTCGCGTCACGCGGAGATCCACGACACCACCATCGGCTGGCGCTTCGTCAATCCGCTGATGAAGGCCCAGTACGGCATCGACTCCATGCCGGAGACCGGCGAGAACGTCGCCGAGGAGTTTTCGGTCAGCCGCGAGGATCAGGATGCCTTTGCAGTCCGCAGCCAGGAGAAGGCCGTCGCGGCGCAGGCCAACGGCCGGCTGGCAAAAGAAATCGCTTCCGTAACGATCCGTCAGCGCAAAGGCGACGCGATCGTCGTGGAGAAGGACGAGCACCCGCGCGCCGGCACGACGCTGGAAGCGCTGGCAAAGCTGGGCACGCCTTTCAAGAAGGTCGGCGGTACGGTGACCGCGGGCAATGCGTCGGGCGTCAATGACGGTGCGGCCGCCCTCATCGTCGCTTCCGAGGCAGCGGCGCGCAAGCACGGCCTGACCCCGATCGCGCGCATCCTCGGCGGCGCGACTGCCGGCGTGCCGCCGCGCATCATGGGCATCGGCCCGGCGCCGGCCACCCGGAAGCTGTGCGCCAGGCTCGGGCTTAAGCCGACGGACTTCGACGTCGTCGAACTGAACGAAGCTTTCGCCTCGCAGGGCATCGCGGTGCTGCGCGAACTCGGCATCGCGGAGGACGCGGCGCACGTCAACCCGAACGGCGGAGCCATTGCGCTCGGCCATCCGCTCGGCATGTCAGGCGCGCGCATCACCGGGACGGCCGCGCTGGAGCTGCGGGAGCGCGGCCTTAAGCTGGCGCTCGCCACCATGTGCATCGGCGTCGGCCAAGGCATCGCGGTGGCGTTGGAGAGGGTTTGAGTTTCCCCCTCCCCCTTGAGGGGAGGGTGAACAATCGCCAAAGGCGATTGGACGGGTGTGGTCACCGCGGCCACACGCCGGCGCTGGGAAAGGTCGAGCACTGCCGCGATCACCCCACCCGGCCGCTTCGCGACCACCCTCCCCTCAAGGGGGAGGGGTGCACCGCGCCCTCAATGCAGCCCGCCGACCCCCAGCAGCCGCTCCACCGCTGCGTGATCTGCCTCCAGTTCGGCCGGCTTGCCCGACCAGGCGATGCGTCCGCGCTCCAGCACGATCACGTGGTCCGCGAAATCCAGCGCGCTCTGGATGCGCTGTTCGACCAGCACGAGTGTCATTTCCCCGGTGGCGGCAAGCCGGGAGAACGCCGCCATCAGTTCCTCGCAGATCACCGGCGCCAGCCCCTCCAGCGGTTCGTCGAGCAGAAGCACCGATGGCCTTCCTAGGATCGAGCGCGCGGTCGACAGCATCTGCTGTTCGCCGCCGGAGAGCTGTGACCCGAGATTGGCGCGACGCTCCGCCAGCCGGGGGAACATGGCGTATGCTTCCTCGATCGCGCCCTTCGGTCTTCCCTTGAGTCCGACGAACAGGTTCTCCTCGACCGTCAGGGTGGGGAAGACCCAGCGCGCCTGCGGCACGTAACCAAGCCCCTTCAAGGCGCGCGCCGCCGTGCCCAGCCGTGTGAAATCCTCGTCGCCGAGACGGATCGACCCTTCGAGGCGGCGCGTCAGGCCGGCCAAAGTCGCCAGGAGCGTCGTCTTGCCCATGCCGTTGCGGCCGAGCACGGCAAGCCGCGACCCGGCGGGCGCCGCGAAGGACACGCCGTCGAGCACGCGCGTCGGCCCGTAGCCGGCGACGAGATCGGTCACCTCAAGCTGCGCGGCCGGCACCGGCGTAACTCCCCAAATAGGCTTCGCGCACGCGCTGGTCGCGCGTCACGTCATGCGGCAGGCCGTCGAAGATGACGGCGCCCGCCGCAAGCACGACGACGCGCCTCGCGAAGCGGAAGACGAGGTCCATGTCGTGGTCGATCATCAGCACGGCCAGGTCGGGCGGCAGGCCCGCAAGGGCAGCCTCGATCCGCGCGGTGTCGCTCTGCGGGACGCCTGCCGCCGGCTCGTCGAGCAGCAGCACCTTCGGCCGCAGCGCCAGCGCGAGCGCGATTTCGAGCAGGCGCTGCTGGCCGTAGGCGATCTCGCGCACCTTCCGGTGCGCCTGCGCCTCCAGCCCGAGCGTCGCCAGGAGCGCGTTCGCCTCCTGCATGACCTCGGGCATTGCCCGGAAATCACCGAACATGCGTCCCGCACGGCCTTCCCGCTGCAGGATCGCCAGGGCGACATGCTCGGCCGGGCTCATGTCGTGGAACAGCCGCGTGACCTGGAAGGACCGTACCAGGCCGCGCTTGACGCGTGCCGCCTGGCCGACCTTCGTAACGGTCTCGCCGCCGAGGAGGACCTCGCCCGAATCGGGCCTCAGGGTTCCGGTGACGATGTTGACGAAGGTGGTCTTGCCGGCGCCGTTTGGGCCAATCAGGGCCACCCGGTCGCCGGGCGAGAGCGACAGGCTCACGTCGCGGGTCACCGCCAGCCCGCCGAAGGCCTTGTTCAGCTTGCGGACCTCGAAGATCGGGCTCATCCGCGGGCCTCCTTGCGGCGCGAGATGAGTTCGGCGGCCGTGCCGTAGAGGCCCTTGGGAGCGAAGAGCACGACCAGGATCAACAGCGCGCCGACCAAAGTCAGCCAGTGGAAAGGATTCGCTGCCGAAACGAAATCCTCGAACAGCATGAAGATGACGGTGCCGGCGAGCGCGCCGTAGAGGGAGCCGGTTCCGCCCAGGACAAGCATCACGAGTGCCTCGGCCGAGAGGGTGAAGGACAGGCTGTCCAGCCCGACGACCTGCGTCGAGATCGCGCTGAGCGCCCCGCCAGCTCCGGCCACAGCCCCCGAGATGACGTACATCTTCATCAGCGCCGCGTGCGGCGACGCCCCGATCGCGCGCACCCGGAGCGCGTCTTCCCGGATGCCGCGGCACAGCATGCCGAACGGCGACCGCACAAGGATGCGCAGCAGCACGAAGACGAGCACCAGCAGCGCGATGCCGTACCAATAGGCGGTGCGGCCCCATAGGTCGAAGGCGAACATGCCGAGCAGCGGATCGGGCGTGATCCCGGCAAGGCCGTCGCTGCCGCCCGTCCACGACGTGGTCTTGTTGGCGAGTTCATGGAAGAGGTGGATCAGGGCGATCGACAGCACCAGCTGCGGAAGCCCGTGGGCGCGCAGGATGACGACGCCGCTGACCAGGCCCGCCACGGCGCCGCCGACGATGCCGGCGAGCGTCATCAGCAGCGGGTCGGTGATGCCGAAATGGGCCGCGCCTATTCCGGCGGCATAGGCACCCGCGCCGAAGAGGGCGGCGTGCCCGAGCGTCGCGACGCCGCAATAGCCGGTCACCAGGTCGAGCGAGAGGACCAGCAGCGCGATGGCCACGATGCGCGTCAGCAGCGCGAGGTTGTTGGGGAACAGGAAGTAGCCCGCCACGGCAAGGGCCAGGATCAGGGCGAGGCCGATGACGCCGCCGCGCAGCCCGCCCGCGCGGGCGGAGGCGGCGAGACGATCCTCTTCGGAAGCCACTGCCATCAGCCGGCCCTCCCGGCGAGGCCGCGCGGGAACACCCAGACGATTGCGATCACGGCGAGATAGAAGAAGAACTCGCCGAACTCGGGCATCAGGTAGCGTCCGGCCGTATCGATGCCGCCGAGCAGCAGGCATGCGACGAGCGCGCCGGGAATGGAGCCGGCCCCGCCGACCGAGACGACGACCAGGAACGTCACCATGTAGCGGAGCGCATAATACGGCTCGACCGGCAGCAGCTCGGCCCCGATGACGCCGCCGAACGCGGCGAGGCCGACGGCTGCGGCGAAGCTTACTGCATAGACGATCTCGGTGCGCACGCCGAGCGCCGCCGCCATGGCGGCGTTGTCGACCGAAGCCCTGAGCTTCACGCCGAAGGCCGTCCGCTCGATCGCGTACCAAAGCACCGCCGCAACGCCGAGTCCGCACAGGATGGCGAAGACCCGGTGCGCGCCGATCGATCGGAAGCCGAGGTCGACGGAGCCCCGCAGCTCCTGCGGCAGCGGAATGGTTTTCAGCGTCGGGCCGAAGACATAGTTGGCGATGCCGATAACGCAGAAGGTGATGCCGATGGTCATCAGCACCTGCGTCAATTCAGGCGCGCCGTAGATGCGGCGGTAGAGGAAGCGCTCGATAGGTATCGCGATGGCAATGGTGCCGAAGACGGCGAGCAGGACCGCGACGGCATAGCCGAGGCCCAGCGACTGGGCCGCATAGGATGCGATGTAGCCGCCGATCATGGCGAACGCGCCATGGGCCAGATTGACGACGCGCATCAGGCCCATCGTGACCGACAGGCCGATGGAGATAACGAACAGCACCATCCCGTAGGCAAGCGCATCGACCGCGACGCTCAAGATGGTTTGCATGGTTCGGGCTGCCTAGGATCCGGACTGGTACTCTACGCGCTGTGAGCGGGAAGTGAAGCGCTGGAGGTCATTGAAGCGGGCCTGTCCGGTCTCTCTCCTCCGTCGTGCGACCTGGAGCGCGGTCTCGCAATTGCCTTGCCGGCTCTGCGCGGCCAGGTTGCTCCTGGCTCACGCAGCCGGCATGCGCCCCCCACTGGGCAACTGAAACCAATCCCTGGGCGGAACGGGCTTTGCGTTCGCGCGTGCTGGCCGGTGCTGCGGATGCAGTCCCCGGCCTGTCAGCCGCGCCTGCCTACTTGGCAGCCGCCAGTCCAGGATCTCCCTGCTTCTCGAAGGTCCGGATCTCCTTGTTGTAGTAGGTGCCGTCCTCGGCCTTGGCGACCTCCCGCAGGTAGACGTTCTCGACGATGTGCCGGGTCTCCGGATCGATCGACACGGGGCCGCGTGGGCTCGTCCAGGCGAGGCCCTTGACGGCATCGACCGCCTTCTGCGCGTCCTGCGCGCCGCCGGTCGCCTCGATCATCTTGTAGATCACGTGCATGCCGTCGAACGCGCCGACCGACGGGAACGACAGTTCGGCGGGGTTGCCGATCGCCTTCTGGGCCGCCTCGACGAAGGCCTTATTCTCGGGCGAGTCGTGCGACACGGCATAGTGGAAGGTCGTCTGTAGGCCGACCGCGCTGTCGCCCAACGCCGGCAGGTCGGATTCCTGCGTCAGGTCACCCGTCGCGAAGAACTTGATCCCGGCGTCCTTCAGCCCGTTCTCGTTGTAGGCCTTGACGAAGCCGAGCGTCGGCGGGCCCGAAGGCAGGAACGCGAACACGCCCTCCGCGCCGGAATCCTTGATGCGCTGCATGATCGGGGCGAAGTCGTTGGTCGACATCGGCATGCGGATCGATTCGACGATCGCGCCGCCGGCCTTCTCGAAGCCCGCTTTGAACGCGGCCTCGGCGTCGTGGCCGGGCGCGTAGTCGCTGACAACGGTGATGATCTTCTTGGCTCCGCCCTCGAAAGCCACCTGGGCCATCGGCGAGGCGTTCTGCCAGATGGTGAAGGAGGTGCGCACGACGAACGGGCTCTTGGTCACGATGGCGGACGTCGCCGCGTTCATCACCACCATGGGCACGTTGGCCTGCTCGAGCAGCGGCGCGGCCGCCATCGCGTCAGGGGTGAAATAGAAGCCGGCGAGATACTGCACGCCTTCCTTGACGACCAGCTCCTGCGCGAGCGCCTTCGACTGCGCCGGGTCGGCCGCAGGGATGTCGCGGTAGATGATCTCGACGGTGTCGTCGCCCACCGTTGCGCCGTGCATCGCCATGTAGGCGTCGATGCCCGCCTTGAAGTTCTTGCCCTGCAGGGCGAACGGTCCCGAAAACGGTCCGATCACCCCGACCTTCACCGTGTCGGCCTGGGCAGCGGCGCTGAGCGCCAGGGCCGCGCATGCGGCCAGCAGCAGACGTTTCATGTTACCTCCCTTGGCCGCGTCGCTTCCTCCCCAGGAAAACCACAGCCGGTTGCGAACCTTGCCATACCGTTCGGTAATGCAAAAATGAAATCCGGGGGCGTTTGCATAATCCCGGGATTATGCATCATCGCTCTTTCCAAGGCGTCGGATGCTGCCCGCGAGCTCGACGCCGTGGCGCAGCGCCGCCGCCGTCGCGCAGACCATCTGCGGCAGCACCATCCATTCCAGCATCCATGCCGCGCCCGAGCGCTCCTGCTCGTGAACGAGCGCATGGTGCATGGCCGACGACTGGGTCGCATTGAAGCGCGCCAGCGCGGCCAGCGTCTCGGCGGCAACCGGGTTCTGCTTGTGCGGCATGGCCGACGAGCCGCCGCCGCCGGCAAGCGCGATCTCGCTGCCGCCCTGCGCCAACAGGGCGACATCCTGCCCGAACTTGCCGAGGCCGCCCGTGATCATCGACAGCACGTTCGCAAGATCCACCAGGCGCGCACGCTGGCTATGCCATTGCGGCGCGTCGGCAAGCCCGAGCCTTTCCGCCAGCCCGGCGCGGACGGCCGCCGCCTTGTCGCCGAGTTTTTCGAGTGTTCCGGCAGCACCGCCGAACTGGATGGCGGCGCGGTCGGCGATCCACGCCGCGAGCCGTTCCGCCTCGTCGACGAGCGGCTCGCGCCACGCGCGTATGCGATCGGCCGCCGAGATCGGGATGGCAGGCTGCATGCGGGTGTGTCCGGTCAGCACATTGGCGCCGAAGCGCGTCTCGACCTGCTGCAGCACGGCGAGAAGGATCGACAGCCGGTTCCGGAGAATGTTGAGGACGGGAACGAGCCGCAGCATCAGGCCGGTGTCGATGACGTCCTGGCTGGTGGCGCCGAAATGGACATGCTGCGCGGCCTCGCCGCCGACCGCCCGGCGCAGCTGCCGGACGAACTCCGGCACGGTCACGCCGTCGACGGACGTGGCGCGCCGCATTGCGTCCATGTCGGGGGAGAAGGCGGCGGCCGCAGCGCTGATCGCCTCGGCTGCCGACTTGGGGATGATGCCGCATGCCGCCTCCGCCTCGGCGAGCGCCACCTCGAAGGCAAGCATGGAGCTGATCTCGGCCTCGGCCGCAAAATATCCCGCGATCTCCTCGTCACCAAGGAGGCCGCCGAGCAGCAGGTGGTCGAAGGCGGAGAACGTCACTGCCGCGACCCGTCCCATGGAGATCGCTCGCCAGATGCCATCCACGCCCTCCCGTCACATGTCGAGGAACACCGTTTCCCCGTCGCCTTGCAGGCGGATGTCGAAGCTATAGACCGAACCCTGGCGCGATGCGATCAACGTTTTGGCACGCTCGGGCGGTTCGATGCGAGCGAGCAAGGGATCCTCGGCATTAGCCGATGCTTCGTCGGCAAAGTAGATGCGGGTCTGCAGCCCGAGATTGATGCCGCGCGCGACGATCCAGACCGAGATGTGGGGCGCCATCAGCGTGCCGTCGGAGTGGTGGACGCGCCCGGGCTTGACGGTGTCGAAGGCGAAGACGCCGGTCTCCGGGTCCGTCGCGGAGCGCCCCCAGCCGGCGAAATGGGGATCGGCAGTTCCTCGCGTCTCAACCGGGCTCGGGTAGAAGCCGTTCGCATCCGCCTGCCATATCTCCACGACCGCGTCGGTCACGGTCTGATCGCCGCCGTCGATCACCCTGCCGCGCACCGTGATGCGTTCGCCAACCGTTTCGGCGTCGACAAGCGAAGCTCCGAGGTCCACGGGATAGATACCCGGGATACCGCAGGAATTGGGCATCAGCCCGATATGCACGTAGGGCCCAGCCGTCTGGGAGGCAGTCTCGTGCAACCGCTCGGGACGGTCCGTCATCAGTTGCCCTCCAGCCGGTTCTCGAACAGCGTGGAGCCGCGGCCGCGCAGCACGATGTCGAACCTGTAGGCACGCGCGTCGAAGGGGACCGTGTTGTCCATGTCGAGCAGCGCGACGAGACGCTCGATGGCCGACTTGTCGGGAATGCTGGCGACGATCGGGCAGCGCCAGATCAGCGGGTCGCCCTCGAAGTACATCTGGGTGATCAGGCGCTGGGCGAACCCATGACCGAACACCGAGAAATGGATGTGTGCCGGACGCCAGTCGTTCGGGCCGTTCGGCCAGGGGTACGGGCCGGGCTTGATGGTGCGGAAGGTGTAGCTTCCGTCCTCGGCGGTGATGACGCGCCCGCATCCGCCGAAGTTCGGGTCGAGCGGCGCGAGGTAGCCCTCGCGCTTGTGACGATAGCGGCCCCCGGCATTGGCCTGCCACACCTCCAGCAGCGCGCTCGGCACCGGTCGTCCGTCCTCGTCGAGCACCCGGCCATGAACGATGATGCGCTCGCCGATGGTCGATTCGCCGGGGCGGGCGAAGTTGCGGGTAAGGTCGCCGTCGAGGTCACCGAGGATGGAGTGGCCGAACACCGGACCGGTCATCTCTGAGAGGGTGCCGCCGAGCGACAGCAACGGCTGCCGTGGGGAGCGCAGCATCGTGCTGCGATAGCCGGGCGTCAGCGCCGGCGGATGGACGCTCCTGTCGCGCGGCAGGAAGACGCCTGGCTGCTCGTCCCTGTCGGATGCGCCGGCCGTCATCACGCAGCCTTCCCCGCATCGAGCGTCTCGAACACCTGCTTGGCGATGCGGATCGCCCGATTGGCCGCCGGCACGCCGGCGTAGATCGCCACATGCAGCATCGCTTCGCCGACGTCTTCGCGTGTGGCGCCGGTGTTCGCCGTCGCGCGCACGTGCATCGCCACCTCCTCGTCGTGGCCAAGTGCGGCGAGCAGGGCGATCGTGACGATCGAACGCTCCCGCTTGCTCCAGTTCGGCCGCGACCACACGCTGCCCCACGCCGCTTCGGTGATGAGTTCCTGGAAGGGGCCGTCGAATGAGGTCGACGCCGACTGCGCCCTGTCGACATGCTCGTCGCCCAGCACCATGCGGCGCGTCACCATGCCTTGCCGGTAGAGCTGGGACCGGGGGGGGTCCTCGGACATGGGGCAACTCCTCGATGGCTCAGCGGCGCGTGGCCGTCTTGATCGGCCGCGCGGCCGGGGCGACCAATGACGCCGACAACGAGCATGGGACGTTGAATTGGTTAAGTAAAATGATATTTCTGGGCGTTTCATTAACTTCGGGGTTATGCGATTGGGCATGGATACGCGGATCAAGTTTCGCCATCTGCAGACCTTCGTCGAGGTGGCGCGCCAGAAGAGCGTGATGAAGGCGGCCGACATACTGCATGTCAGCCAGCCCGCCGTCACCAAGACCATCCGCGAACTCGAGGAGGTGCTCGGCGTGAATGTCGTCGAGCGCGACGGCCGCGGCATCCGGGTCACGCGCTATGGCGAGGTGTTCCTGCGCCATGCCGGTGCCGCGCTGACGGCCCTTCGGCAGGGTATCGATTCCGTCTCGGCGGAGCGCTTTGGCGCAGCACCCCCGATCCGCATCGGCGCGCTGCCGACAGTGTCGACGCGCATCATGCCGCGTGCGATGTCGCTCTTCCTCGCAGAGGGCACCGGAAGCCGCGTCAAGATCGTCACCGGCGAGAATGCCGTGCTGCTCGAGCAACTGCGCGTCGGCGATCTCGACCTGGTGGTCGGGCGCCTCGCGGCGGCGGACCAGATGGCGGGCTTCTCGTTCGAGCATCTCTATTCGGAGGAGGTGCGCTTCGTCGTGCGTGCGGGGCATCCTTTGCTCAGGCCGGAGCGCTCCCTGTTTGCGGAGCTCGAACAGCACGTCGTGCTGATGCCGACGCGCGGCTCGATCATCCGGCCCTTCGTGGAGAGACTGCTGATCGCCAACGGCGTCGCCAGCCTTCCCAACCAGATCGAGACGGTATCCGATGCGTTCGGGCGTGCCTTCGTGCGCAGCAGCGATGCCGTCTGGATCATCTCGCTCGGCGTCGTCGCCGACGATATCGCCGAGGGCGTACTTGCCACGCTGCCGATTGACACCAGCGAGACGAAGGGGCCGGTGGGGCTGACCATGCGCACCGACGCACCGCTGTCGCTGCCCATGGACCTCCTCGTGCAGACGATCCGCGAGGCGGCCAAGGGCGTCGCTCAGTAGGGCAGGCCGACGTAGTTCTCTGCCAGCACCGTCGCCGCTGCCCGCGAATGGGTCAGGTAGTCGAGTTCCGCTTCCTGCACCTTCTGGTCGAAGGCGCTTGTCTGGGGGAAGCGGTGCAGCATGGTGGTCATCCACCAGGAGAAGCGAACGGCCTTCCAGACGCGCGCCAGCGCCCGCTCGGAATAGGCATCCAGTCCCGCATCGGAGCGGTCGCGATAATGGTCGCGCAGGCCCTCGAAGAGATAGTGGACGTCGCTGGCAGCGAGGTTAAGCCCCTTTGCGCCGGTCGGCGGTACGATGTGCGCGGCGTCGCCGACGAGGAACAGCCGGCCGAAACGCATCGGTTCGGCCACGAAGGAGCGAAGCGGCGCGATGGACTTCTCGAACGAAGGTCCCGTGACGACCGCTTCGGCATGATGCGCCGGGAGGCGGCGGCGCAGCTCGTCCCAAAAGCGGGCATCGTTCCACGCCGCCACGCTCTCGCCCTCCCGGACCTGGATGTAATAGCGGCTCCGCGTCGGCGAGCGCATCGAGCAGAGCGCGAAGCCGCGCGGATGGTTGGCGTAGATCAGTTCGTGATGGACCGGCGGCACCTCCGCCAAGAGCCCCAGCCAACCGAAGGGATAGATCTTCTCGTAGGTCCGGATCGCCTCATCTGGCACGGCCTGCCGGCTGGCCCCGTGGAAGCCGTCGCATCCGGCGATGTAGTCGCAGTCGATGCGCTGCGTGACGCCGTCCTTCTCGAAGGTGACGAATGGCGCGCTGGTGTCGAAGTCGTGGGGCTCGACCTTGTCCGCCGCGTAGATGCTGAGCGCACCGGACGCCTCGCGCGCGTCCATGAGGTCGTGCGTCACCTCGGTCTGGCCGTAGACAGTCACGTGCTTGCCGCCGGTCAGGTCCGCTAGGTCGATGCGATGGTCGCGCCCGTCGAAGGCGAGTGAGAAGCCGCCATGGATCAGGGCTTCGGCATGGAGGCGTCGGCCCGCTCCGGCGTCGTTGATGACGCCGACCGTGCCAGTCTCCAGCACGCCTGCGCGAACACGGTCGAGGATGTGCTGCTGGCTCGCGCGATCCAGGATGACGCTGTCGATCCCCGCGCCGGACAGCAACTGTCCAAGCAGGAGGCCGGACGGGCCGGAGCCGATGATCGCGACCTGCGTGCGCATTCCCGAAGACCTCTTCCCGCTCACTCACCGTGAACGGATCGATACCGGGGTCGAAATCCGTCAGGCAGGCGAGCCCATCCGTCGCCTCAGCCGGCGACGATGACCTCCACGCCATCCTGGAACACGCGTTCGGTTAAGTAAAATGACGTTTGCGCCCCTCTACTTAACCCGCAGGTGATGAATGGCCGCGGGGAGCCGAGCCGTCGGTACGGACTCAGCGACCTGCGCGTTCCGGAAACAGCTTCAGCAGACCTTCGGGCGATGCCTCGCAGACGCCGCGCTCGGTGATCAGGCCGGTGACCAGCCGTGCCGGTGTCACGTCAAATGCCGGATTGGCCGCTCCGGTGTTCTCGGGCGAAATGCGCACGGTCACGGTCTTGCCGTCGGGCCCACGCCCCTGGACGAGGCTGACCTCGTCGGCCGAGCGCTCCTCGATCGGTATCTCGCTGACTCCGTCGCGGACCGTCCAGTCGATGGTCGGCGAGGGCAGGCCGACATAGAAGGGCACGCCGTTGTCGTGGGCGGCGAGCGCCTTCAGGTAGGTGCCGATCTTGTTGCAGACGTCGCCGTCGGCGGTGGTGCGGTCGGTGCCGACGATGACCATGTCGACCATGCCGCGTTGCATGAGGTGGCCGCCGGCGTTGTCCACGACCAGCGTATGCGGCACGCCGTCGCCGCCGAGCTCCCAGGCGGTGAGCTGCGCGCCCTGGTTGCGCGGGCGCGTCTCGTCGACATAGACGTGGACCGGGATGCCGGCTTCCTTGGCCAGGTAGATCGGGGCGGTTGCGGTGCCGTAGTCGACCGTCGCCAGCCAGCCGGCATTGCAGTGGGTAAGGATGTTCACCGGTTCGCCCGGCTTCTTCCTGGCCGCGATCTTCTTGATGATCTCCAGCCCGCTCCTGCCTATCGAGCGGTTGATCTCGACGTCCTCGTCGGCGATCTCGGCCACTCTCCTGTAGGCCGCCGCGACGCGCTCGCCCGCGGGCAGCGGACGCAGGACCTTGCGCATGTCGTCGAGCGCCCAGCGCAGGTTGATGGCAGTCGGGCGCGTCTCGTGCAACTGCTGCCAGACGCGGTCGAGCGCGGCATCCGACGGATCGACCGTCATCTGGATCGCCACGCCATAGGCAGCCGTCGCGCCGATAAGCGGCGCGCCGCGCACCCACATGTCGCGAATGGCCGTGGCGACCTGATCGACGGTGCCGAGCGTCTCGATGCGAAATTCGTGCGGCAGCCACCGCTGGTCGATGATGTCGACGGATTTTCCGTCGTCGTTCAGCCAGATGGTCCTGTAGTGCTTGTCGCCGACATGCATGGCCGTTCTTCCCTGAATTCGTTCGCCGAGCCGTAGGTTCGTATTTAGTAAGGCATGTCGCCGCCGTCGACATCTGACGGTGCGGCCGCTTTCTACCAGGTGGGGCGGGCGCTGACGCCGCCGTCGACGACGAGATCCGCGCCGCTGATCCAGCGCGCGGCGTCGGAGGCGAGGAACAGCGCGGCGTCGGCGATGTCGTCGGGACGTCCGAGCCGCGTCAGTGCCGCGGCCGCCTTCCAGCGCGCCACGCCTTCCGGCCAACCCTCGTCGATGCCGTCGCGGTGGATCAGGCCCGGCGAGATCGAGTTCACCCGGATCCCGGCAGGCCCGTATTCCAGCGCCGCCGCCTTCGTGAACATCAGGAGTGCTGCCTTGGACGTCGCGTAGTGTCCGTGCGCCGGCGCCGGATTGTGCGCCTCGATAGAGGCGATGTTGACGACCGCGCCCGGCTTTCCAGCCTTGCGCAACTGCTCGGCGAAGGCCCTGACCAGCAGGAACGGTCCCGTGACGTTGGCCGCCATCATGGCGTTCCAGTCGCTCTCGCCCATGTCGGCCAGCATCTGCATGGGCTGCTGTCCGGCATTGTTGACCAGGATGTCGGCGCCGCCGAACTCGGAGAGGGCATGGGCAACGAGATTTGCCGCGCCCTCTCCCGTGGAAATGTCGGCCTGATGCACCGACGCTTCCCCGCCCGCCGCCCGGATCGCTTCCGCGACGCGCTCCGCCGCTTCGCGATTGCCGTTGTAGTGGCAGACGACATTGGCGCCCGCCTCGGCGAAGCGGCGGGCAATGCCGCCGCCGATGCCGCCGCTGGCGCCGGTGACGATCGCGGTGCGGCCGGTGAGGTCGAGCAGGCTCGCTACTGCGGGGACGGGTTCGCTCACACGCATTCTCCGGAGCCCTGGATCACGCGCCCCGCGGCAGCGTCGGTAACAGCTCGCGGAGCACAGCCTCGATCTTGACGCCGCAGGCGGCGGCGACGGCCACCACGGACTCGATCGTGTCTGGCTGCTGGTCGGGGCCGCCGGTCGCGGCGTTGGCGATTGCCGAAAAGCCGAGCACGCGCATGCCTGCATGGTTGGCCGCGATCACCTCCATGACCGTCGACATGCCGACCGCGTCGCCTCCCGCCATGCGGAAGAAGCGGCGCTCCGCCGATGTCTCGAGTTCCGGTCCCTTGAGGCCGCAATAGATGCCCTGGCGCAGCCCGACGCCGGCGCGGGATGCGGCGGCGATGGCAGCCGCGCGCAGGTCCGGGTCATAGAGGCGCGACTGGTCGGGAAAGCGCAGGCCGATCGCGTCGTCGTTCGGGCCGATCAGAGGGCTTTCTCCGGTGAAGTTCAGGTGATCCTCAATCAGCATGACGTCGCCCGGCAGGTAGTCCGGATTCAGTCCGCCCGAGGCGTTGGTGACGACGAACGTGCCCGCCCCCAGCTTCTTCAGTAGATAGACCGCAAGCGCGATATCGCGTGGCTGCCAGCCTTCGTAGACATGCAGGCGGCCCTGCATCACGACCGCACGGCGGCCGAACAGCTCGCCGATGACGAGCTGGCCCTTGTGGCCGGGGGCCGTCGAAACCGGAAAGCCGTCGATCTCGGCATAGGGGATGACGACGGCTTTGTTCACCGCGTCGGCCAGTTGTCCGAGACCGGAACCGAGCATGAGGGCGATGTCGCAGGGCGCGCCGACGCGGGAAGCGATGGAGGCATGCGCGTGGGCGAGGCGGTCGGAGATGGTGGGGTTCATGATAAGCACCCTTGAGAAATAGGAAATACGCCGCCCCCTCCACCATGCTTTGCATGGTCCCCCTCCCCCGCTTCGCAGGGGAGGATCCGCGCCGGAGCCGCCGGCACCACCTCGATCCTCCCCCGTTCACGGGGGAGGGGGACCGCCGAAGGCGGTGGAGGGGGCGCGCTCAGGTCAACCGTCCTCATCATGCGATGCTCGCCTTGATCCTGGGCGTCAACTGCTCGACCTCGGCGATGGTGTCGGCAATGGCGAGCCTCGTCAGTTCGCCGTCCGTCACGACCTGCTCGCCGCCGAGGAACACCTGGCGCACGTCCGACTTGGCGGTGGAATAGACGAGATGCGTCATCGGGTCGAACAGCGGCACGGCATGCGGCCGCTTGACGTCGACCATCACCATGTCGGCGAACTTGCCGACCTCCAGGCTGCCGATGCGGTCGGAAGCGGCCAGCGCCCTTGCGCCATTCAGCGTCAGCATGTCGAGAGCCTGCCGCGTCGAGATCACGTCGGCCCGGCCGGTAAAGCCCTTGTGCAGCGTCGCGGCCAGCCGCAGCCCCATCCACATGTCGAGATCGTTGCCGCTGATTGCGCCATCCGTGCCGAGCGTCACGGTGATGCCGCGGTCGAGCATTTCGGGGATGCGGGCGAACCCCGAGGCGAGCTTCATGTTCGACATCGGATTGTGCGCGACGGACGCGCCGGTGCGGGCAAGAATGTCCAGTTCCTCGTCGTCCAGATGCACGCAGTGCGCCAGCACCGTCCGCTGATCGAGCAGGCGATAGTGGTCGAGGTGGCGGATGATGGTGCGACCGTAGCGGCCGGTGACGTCCGCCTGCTCGGCGCGGGTTTCGGCGGCATGCGTGCAGAACAGAGCGCCATGTCTTTCGGCGACCGCCTTCGCCTTCTTCAGGTTCTCAGGCCCGACCGTGTAGGCGCCGTGCGGAAGCACCGCCGGCAGCACGTCGTCGGCGTCCTTGAACGTCTCGCAGAAGCGCTCGGCCTCTGCCACGCGTTTGTCCACCGCGAGAGCGGTCACCCCGGCGGGATCGAAGAAGATGCCGCCGGTCGAGACGCGGATGCCGACGCTGCGCGCCGCCTTCACCGTCTCGAACGGATACCAGAACATGTCCATGACGGTGGTGACGCCGGACAGCAGCAGTTCGGCAAAGCCGAGCACGCTGCCCAGCCGCGACGTGTCGGGATTGAGGATCGCGCCCTCCGCCTTCCACACGGTCTGGAGCCAGGGCTCCAGCGGCAGGTTCTCGACCAGTCCGCGGAACAGGCTGTCGGCGGCGTGACAATGCGTGTTGACGATGCCCGGCATCAGGATATGGCCGGAGCCGTCGATCACCTGTCTCGCGCTGGCGGCCAGCGGGGCGAGATCGGCCGAGGAGGCGACATGCGTGATCCGGCCGTTCGCGACCGCCACGCCGCCGTCCGGGATCACCGTCCCGGCTGGATCGCAGGTGACGACGGTTGCGTTGCGGATGATCAGATCGGTCAAGCTGGTCTCCTCAAGCGCTGCGCTTCAACCTCACCCAGGACAGGATGGTCAGCACGACGAGCGTGGCAAGATACGGCATCATGTCGGTGAACTGTTGCGGCAGGCCGAAACCCTGCACCCGGAACGACAGGCTGTCGACCGCGCCGAACAGTAGCGCGATAAGGAACAGCGGCAAGGGGCGTCCGCGCGTCAGCAGCACGGCGACAACGGCGATCCAGCCGCGTCCGGCGCTCATGTTCTCGACGAACAAATTGACGTTGGCGATGGAAAGCTGCGCGCCGGCAAGCCCGCAAAGCGCGCCGCACATCAGCAGCGCTGCAAGGCGGACCCGCTGCGGGCTCACGCCGCCAGCGGTAAGCGCTGCAGGGTTCTCGCCGGCGGCGCGGATGCGCAGGCCGAGACGGTGGCGCGCGAAGAAGACGTGGAGCGCGATGACGAGCGCCAGCGCCAGGTAGAACAGAATGGACTGGCCGCTGAGGATCGGGCCGATCACCGGGATGTCCGCGATGGCCGGGATGTGGATGGGGCGGAAGCCGGCGATGGCGGGGTCGCGGAATGCGCCGGCGACGTCGAATATGGCGCGCAGCAGGAAGGTGGTGATGCCGGCGGCAAGCAGGTTGATGGCGATCGACACCACGATTGCGTCGCCGCCCCGGCGCACATTGAACTCGGCGAAGATCGCGCCCATCGCCATGCCCGCGAGAATGGCGGCCAGCGCGCCCAGATAGGGCGAGCCGCCGAAATAGGCGCCGAGCACGGCGAAGAAGGCGCCGGTGAGCATCATACCTTCCAAGCCGATGTTGAACACGCCCGCCCGCTCGCAGATGGCGCCGCCGAGGGCCGCAAGCAGGATCGGCGTGACGAAGCGCGGGATCGAGGCCAGGAACGAGGCGTCGGCGAAGAGGTCAAGCACCGTCGTCCTCCCCCTTCCTGGTCCCTTGCAGCAGCGCGCCCGAGACGCGGCTGGCGACGAAGAGGATGATGACCGCCTGCATCACCAGCGCGATCTCCTTCGGCACGCCGGCTGCCCGCTCCATGCCGGCCGCGCCCGTCTGGATGGCGGCGAAGAAGAAGCCGGAGAGCGGCACCAGCCATGGGATCATGCCCACGAGGAGCACCGCGATGATGCCGGTCCAGGCATAGAGGGGTTGCACCAGCATGCCGTCGATGTAGCGGTGGTGGATGCCGAACACCGCTATCGCGCCGACCAGTCCGGCGATAGCGCCGCTCATCGCCAGCGTCTGCAGGGTGAGCCGCCTGACCGGAAGGCCGACGGCGCGGGCGAAGTCGCCGGACAGGCCGTTCATGCGGGAATGATAGCCGTGCACGGTCGTGTAGCTGTAGACGATGGCGAAGATGCTGGTGGCGACGATGAAGAGGATGCCGATGTCGAGGCGCACGCCGGGGAAGTAGGGCAGCCAGGTCCCCTGCGGCGCCAGATGCGACTGGACCATGCCGGACTCCACGTCGCGGAAGGGATGCGCCACAAGATAGGACGCGATGTAGCGGATCGGGAAATTCAGGAGCAGCGATCCGACAAGCAGGGGCACGCCCACGTAGATCTGCAAGATACCCGCCAGCAGCGCCCAGACCGCGCCGGCGGCCATACCGGCCAGCATCGCGACGGCCAGCACCAGCAGCGGCGGGCCCGGCAGGAGCACGGCAACCAGTGCCGACACGAGGCCGCCCGCCACCAGCTGGCCTTCGCCGCCGATGTTGAACAGGCCGGCGCGGAAGGAGAGCATCACCGACAGCGCCATGCCCACGATCAGGGTGGCGCGGGAAAGCGTGGCCATCAGGAAAGCGAAGCGACGGCCGCCGAATGCGCCGTCGAGAAAGCCCTGGATGGCCGTGCCGAACGGCGCGGAGACCAAGAGCATCAGCCCGAACAGGATCGCGAAGATCCAGGCGAGCGTAACGATCCAGGGCAGCAGCTCGCCGCCGATGCGATTGCGCTCCGTCATGCCGCCGTCCTGCCGGCTTCCGCGCGGCTTGTCATGAGCCGGCCGACGCGGTTGCGGTCGGCCTCAGCGGCGGGGATGCTCTCGGACAAGGTGCCCGCATACATGACGTGGACCCTGTCGGAGAGGCGCAGGACCTCGTCCAGTTCGGTCGAGACGAGCAGTACGGCATGGCCGGCGTCGCGCATCCGCATGAGCTCGGCATGGATCAGCTCGATGGCGCCGATGTCCACGCCCCAGGTCGGGTTCTCGGCGATGACGAGGGGCGTCCCGCGCGCGAGTTCACGGCCGACCACGAGCTTCTGCTTGTTGCCCCCGGACATGGTGGAGGCCAGCGCGCGCGGACCCCGCACCCTGATCCGGTAACGTTCGATCAGGCCGCGCGCGAATTCCGCCATTGCGGCACGGTCGAGGAACGGTCCGCGCGAGAATGCGGCACGGTCGTCGCGGCCGGCGTTGGCGTTCTCAGCTACGCTGGCGCCGAGCGCCAGGCCGACGCGCTGCCGGTCCTCGGGGATGTAGCTCATCCCCGCCTGCCGGCGCGCGGCGACGTCGAGCGTCTCGATCTGGGTGCCGGCGAGCGCGATCTCTCCCGCCGATACGGTGCGCAGTCCGGTGAGCGCCTGGATGAGTTCCGCCTGGCCGTTACCGCTGACGCCGGCGATGCCGACGATCTCGCCCGCCCTCACCTCGAGGTCGACCGGACCGACCGGAATATGGCCGCGGGCGGCGAGGCCGCGCACGGACAGCACGACCTCCCCCGGTTCCTTCGGCTCGTGCTTCAGCGGCGGAGGCAGATCGCCGCCGACGATCTCGCGCGCCATGCGCGTCTTGGAGGTGTCCATGAGCGGGCCGGACCAGACCATGCGGCCGCCGCGCATGACGGTCACGCGGTCGGCGATCTCCAGCACCTCGTCCAGCTTGTGGGTGATGATGATGATGGATTTCCGAGCTGCGGCGAAGCTGCGCAGGATGCCGAACAGGCGGTTCTTCTCCTGCGGCGTCAGGACCGCCGTGGGCTCGTCCAGGATCAGGAGCCTGGCGTTGCGGTAAAGCATCTTCAGGATCTCGACGACCTGCTTCTGGCCCACCGCGAGGTCGCCGACGCGGGCGTCGAGGTCGATCGAGATGCCGTGCCCGGCAAAGCCCTGCTCGATCTGCTTCCGGGCCGCCTTGAAGTCGACGAAGCCGAAGCGATTCACCGGCTCGCCGCAGAGCAGGATGTTCTCCAGAACCGTCATCTCTTCCTGCAGCATGAAATGCTGGTGGACCATGCCGAGGCCGCTTGCGATCGCGTCCTGCGGCGAGTGCCAGACACGCTCGTCGCCGTCGATCTCGATGGTGCCCGCATCCGGCTTGATGAGACCGAACAGGACGTTCATCAGCGTCGACTTGCCGGCGCCGTTTTCGCCCACGACAGCATGGATCTCGCCGGCAGCGACGCCGAACGAAACGTCGTCGACGGCGACCAGCGGTCCAAACGTCACGCGGATGTTCTTCAGGGCAGCGCGCATGTCAGGGAGCTTCGAGGAAGTTGCAGACGCCACCTCCACCACGCTTCGCGTGGTCCCCGGCCGGGCCGAGCCACGCGTCTCGACCGTCCTTCGGACCCCCCGCTTCGCAGGGGAGGAGCCGCGGCGGTACCACCGGCACGACCTGGATCCTCCCCCGTTTACGGGGGAGGGGGACCGCCGAAGGCGGTGGAGGGGGCGATGCCACGTGCGTCAGATGCAGCTTCAATGCTACTTCGCGAACATCGGGTCTTCGAGCTTGAGCGTGCCGTCGGCGATGCTCGCCGCGACCTCCCGCATCTTCTTGGCCACGTCGGGATGCTCGGCGATCAGGCACTTGCTGTCGGCCATGACCGCGTCGTCCAGGCCGATGGCGCCGACACCGCCTTCCTTGATGCCGAGCGCCATGGTCACCTTCTTCTCGCCGTTGAGGATCGCGCCGACGGCGGTCTCGAGCGCGACGTCGACCTTCTTCAGGCTCTGGTCGACGATCAGTCCCGGCGCCTGCGGGCAATGGTTGACGTCGACCGAGAACACCTTGAAGCCCTTCTCCTTGGCCGCCTCGAACACGCCGAAGTCGCCGCCGGAGGTGGCGGTGTAGATGTAGTCGGCGCCGGCCGCATTCATGGCGACCGCCTGCTCCTTGGCGCGCACCGGGTCGGCGAACGGGTTCTCGCCGCCCACCCAGCGGATATCGACCGTGGCGTCCGGCTTCACCGATTTCACGCCCTGCGCATAGCCGTCGGTGTAGCGGTGCAGGAAGGGGATATCGAGCGCGCCGACGACGCCAACCTTGTCCGACTTCGTCAGCATGCCGGCGGCGACGCCCATCAGGTAGCTGGCCTCGTACTCGCGGAAGACGGCGCAATGGACGTTGTCCGGGCGATCCTCGATGCACTGGTCGACGATCAGGAACTGGATGTCCGGCGCGGTCGGCGCGACCTCCTTGATGATGTCGTTGAACTCGAAGCCGAGCACCACGACGATGTCGGCGCCCTCATTGACCGCAGCGTTCACGTTCTCGAGCCGATCGGCCGCGGTCTTCGATTCGAACGTCTTCACGTCTGCATCGTACTTCTTCCCGGCCATTTCGATGCCGGTCTGGCCCAGCTTCAGAAATGCATTCACGCCGATGGCGTCGGGCGACACGTAGACGAAGAGCTTTTCGGCAGCCTGCAGTTGTGCCGTGCCGGCGGCCAAGGCCACTGCGGCGGCCGCGAGAGTCGCCTTCCAGAAATGTCTCATTCTCGTTCCCCTGTCCTTGCGAGACGACTATGTCGAGGGGCCGGCGCGGGCCGGCTGCCGGCGCGCAATGTGACATTGTTTATCGTCGGCGAGAATGCCTAAAATCGAGCGCCGAAGGCCGTCGGAATCCCTGAAACGCTCCAAATTCAGGGAAATCCGAGGGTGGGGAAGCGGCTCAGACCTTCCAGGGCAGCGAAGCGCGGGGCGGCAGCTCCCCCCCGGTGGGAAGCTGCTCGGCAAGGCGCAGACCCTCGTTCCACTTCGCCATCCGCTCGGAGCGCGTGAAGGACCCGACCTTGAGTTGCGGCACGTTCCAACCCACGGCGAGGTGAACAATGGTGACGTCCTCGGTTTCGCCTGAGCGGGCCGAGACGACCGCGGAATAGCCGGCCTCGCGGGCAGCTTCCAGCGCCGCCCTGGTTTCGGTCAGCGTACCGGCCTGGTTGGGCTTGATCAGCACCGCGTTACAGGCGCCCACCGATGCGGCGTGACGGACACGGGCGGCATTGGTGACCAGAAAATCGTCGCCGATGATCTGCAGCGTCGGCCCCGCCGCCCGGGTGAATTCCACCAGCCCGGCCTCGTCGTCCTCGGCCAGCGGGTCCTCGATCGACACGATCGGGTACCTTTTCGTCCATTCGAGCAGCATGTCCGCCATTCCGGCGCGGTCGAGCGTGCGGTTCTCGCGGTCGAGCCGGTAGCTGCCATTCTCGCCGAACTCGCTGGCCGCGATGTCGAGCGAGATGGCGACGTCCTCGCCCGGCCGATGGCCGGAGCGCTCGATGGCCCGGAGCAGCGTGGACAGCGCCTCCTCGTTGGAATCGAACAGCGGCCAGAAACCGCCCTCGTCGGCGACGCCGGACAGCTTGCCCCTCTCAGCCATCAGCTTGCCCGCCGCGCGGTACACATCCGCGGTCCAGTCGAGCGCGGTCGCGAAATCGGAAGCCCCGACCGCGATCACCATCAGGTCCTGGATGTCGATGCGCCTGCCGGCATGCGCGCCGCCCCCGAAGATCTGGATCTCGGGCAGCGGCAGCGCGCCGGGCGCGTTGTCGCCGGCGAGATACCTCCAAAGGGGCAACCCTGCGCCCGCCGCTGCGGCATGGGCGACCGCCATTGAGGTTGCGATCAGCGCGTTGCCGCCGAGGCGCGATTTGTTCGGCGTCCCGTCGAGGTCGATCATACGCCGATCGACAGCCGCCTGGTCTGCGGCATCCATCCCGGCAAGCGCCGGCGCGATCTCGTCCGCGATGCCGGCGAGCGCCCTTGTCACATCCATGCCGCTCTGGCTCGCACCGCGGTCGCGCAGATCGACAGCCTCTCCTGAGCCCGTCGAGGCGCCCGCCGGGGCTATGGCGCGTCCGCGCGCGCCGCCGGCCAGCGTGACGTCGACCTCTACGGTGGGGCGACCGCGCGAATCCCAGACCCGCCGTCCGGTCACGGTTTCGATGTTCATGCTCATCTGGAAATCTCCAGCCGCCACGCGGCGGCTATGTCGGCCAGCGTCGTTGCAGGCCGTTGCAGCAGGGGAATGGCGAAGCCGCGAACTCTGTCCTTGTCGGCCTCCGCGGTGATGTACTCGACCGGCGACTTGCCGTCGATGCGCGCCAGCATGAGGCCGGGCAGCAGAGCGGCGGCGCGCTCTTCGAGAGCCTGAGCCGGTTCCCATGTCACCCCGGCAACGTAGGCGGCGATCAGCGCGGCGAAGCAGTCGAGGAATTTTTCGCCTGCGGCAGGCGTCCACATGCATTTCAGCAGCAGGTGGTTGAGCACGAAGGCCAGGTCGAAGGCGGGGTCGCCGAACCAGGCGCATTCGGCATCGAGAAAGACCGGCCCGCCTGCCCCGGCCAGGATGTTCTTCGGGCTGACGTCGCCATGCACGAGACAGCGTTTCGTTCCGGCCGTCGTCCGCGACAGCTCGAACAGGCGGTCGGCGACATTCTCGTGCCTGGAGGCCGTAGCTTCGAGATAGGGCTCGAGGCGGATGGCGTGAAAGGCCGCATCGGTGGCGAAACGGGCAGCTATCGCCGGGTCGTCCGCCGTGGCGGCATGGATCGCGACCAGCGCCTCCCCCACTTTTGCGGCGAACGCCGGATCGGCATGGCCGTCGCGCAGTTGGGCCTTCCACAGCGGATAGTCCGCCGGCGGCAGGAAGCGCATCACGACGAGGTGGCTTGCGACGTCTTCGGCAAGCAGCTCCGGCACGTTGTCCGGGCGGATCGAGCCGGCGACGCGCATCCACTCCGCTTCAAAATGGCTGCGTTCAAGCGGCGCTTCCCAGACGGCGGCGACGCGCAGGCGCGCCAGCGCCCGCTTCACGCAAAATTCTCCTCGTGCCGACGAGACCTTCCAGATTTCTGAAGACACGCCGCCGGTCAGGGGCGTCAGTTCCGGGCGTTCGCTATCCTCGAGAAGGCCGAGGCGGCGCAAGCCGTCCAGAACATCGCCATCTTCCGAAAAAGCCTGATGCTGGTCTGGTGCCTTCATGTCGCGATTGTGTCCCTCCTGGCGGCAACCGCAGTTAGCAGGCGCGGCTTGCGAATGAAAAGGGCCGGATCGATTTTCGCGCCTCCCAGTCCTGAGCGAAAGCATCAATCCGACCCCCTGTGTACAATCGGCCGGGTTGATGCCGCGGACAGGGTGTGCTTCACAACCCGCGACGAATTCTGAGGAGTGGATGACATGAAGACTCGCGCCGCCGTCGCCGTTGCCGCAGGCAAGCCGCTGGAGATCATGGAGGTTGACCTCGAAGGTCCGCGCGAGGGCGAGGTGCTGGTCGAGATCAAGGCGACCGGCATCTGCCACACCGACGAGTTCACGCTGTCCGGCGCCGATCCGGAAGGCATTTTTCCCGCCATCCTCGGCCATGAGGGCGCAGGCGTCGTGGTCGACGTCGGCAAGGGCGTGACCTCGCTCAGGAAGGGCGACCACGTCATCCCGCTCTACACGCCGGAGTGCCGCTCGTGCCCGTCCTGCCTCAGCCGCAAGACCAACCTCTGCACGGCGATCCGATCGACCCAGGGCCAGGGCCTGATGCCGGACGGTTCGTCGCGCTTCTCGATCGGCAAGGACAGGATCTTCCACTACATGGGCTGCTCGACCTTCTCGAACTTCACCGTGCTGCCCGAGATCGCGCTGGCCAAGGTCAACCCGGACGCCCCCTTCGACAAGATCTGCTACATCGGCTGCGGCGTCACCACCGGCATCGGCGCGGTCATCAACACCGCCAAGGTCGAGATCGGCGCGACCGCCATCGTCTTCGGGCTGGGCGGCATCGGCCTCAACGTCATCCAGGGCCTGCGTCTCGCCGGCGCCGACATGATCATCGGCGTCGACATCAACAACGACAAGAAGGAATGGGGCGAGCGCTTCGGCATGACGCATTTCGTCAATCCGAAGGAAGTCGACGGCGACATCGTTCCCTATCTGGTCAACATGACCAAGCGCGGGGCCGATCAGATCGGTGGCGCCGACTACACCTTCGACTGCACCGGCAACACCAAGGTCATGCGCCAGGCGCTCGAAGCCTCACACCGCGGCTGGGGCGAATCGATCATCATCGGCGTCGCCGGCGCCGGCCAGGAGATCTCGACGCGGCCGTTCCAGCTGGTCACCGGCCGCACCTGGAAGGGCACCGCGTTCGGCGGCGCACGCGGCCGCACCGACGTGCCGAAGATCGTCGACTGGTACATGGAGGGCAAGATCCAGATCGACCCGATGATCACCCACACCATGCCGCTCGAAGACATCAACAAGGGCTTCGACCTGATGAACCAGGGCAAGTCGATCAGGAGCGTGGTGGTCTACTGAGGACCGGCTCGAACGGAGCGCCGTTCGACCTCTCCCGGTTCGTTCGGCGCTTCGCCCTTTTGGCGCGCATGAAGTCTCAGTGGCGCGCCGAAGTCAGACGCCGAGGTTCGCGGGACGGCCCTGCCCCGCCTCGGCCGCGGGAACAGCGGGGCAGCCGTCAGGGCTCCTTCCCGCCTTCGAGATTGACGTAGCTTTCGGGCAGGAAGCGCGGCGTGCACAGGCAGTAGAACTCGAGGTCGCCGGCTCCGGTATTGGTGATGCGCTGCGAAGCGCCGGCGGGAATGATGGCCTGATCTCCCGCGACGAGCCTCTGGCTCACGCCGTCAACTTCCAGGATGCCCTCGCCCTGGCGCAGGATGTAGCGTTCGGTGACCCCGTCCAGCCGGTGCAGCTGGGTGGTCACCCCCGCCTCCACCCGCGCCACGGCAAGCGATGCCTCGGGAGACTGCGGGCAATTGTGCAGCTCCGAGATGAAGCAGCGCTCTTCCGTCCAGAACTCGGACTGCCCGCCGGCTGGCACCAAGACGTCTGAGATCATTTCCTTCTCCAGTCCTGCCGCTGGTCATCGGGCGGCGACGTGTCGGGAATCGCCGCCGCTCGGTCTCCCCATTCGGACAGTCGCCCGGCCCGATAAGCACCCGGTCCGCGTCTTTGTCCACTCCGTTATTGCCCGCCGCTGCGCCAGCGTGATACGCCCGCAACCAGTCAGTTTGCGAGGCATCATGACCGTGACCCCGGCCCAGATCGACGTGCTCAGCAAGATCTCCACCGCGACGATCACCACCGTCCTGCTGAAGAAGGGCCTGCGCAACGTCTGGATGCGCGGCACGATGCCGGTTCGTGCGGGGCAGAAGCGGCTTGTCGGCCCGGCCTTCACGCTGCGCTTCGTGCCGGCCCGCGAGGACCTGGCGACGCCGGCAAGCTGGGCCTCTCCAATCTCGACACGCGCCGCCATCGAGGCGATGCCCGAGGGCTGCATTGTCGTCGCCGACGCCCTGGGCACGACCGACGCCGGAATATTCGGCGACATCCTCGCGGCGCGCATGGTGAAGCGTGGCGTCGCCGGTCTGGTGACCGATGGGGTCATGCGCGACATCGCCGGCGTCCTGGGCACCGGCCTGCCGATCTGGTGCCGCGGCGCTGCAGCTCCGCCTTCGGTGGCCGGCATGACCTTCGTCGGCTGGCAGGAGCCGATCTCGTGCGGCGGCGTCGCCGTGTTCCCTGACGACATCGTCGTCGTGGACGACGACGGTGCGGTGCTCATCCCGGCCGCCTTACTCGATCATGTGCTGGCCGAGGCGCCCGAACAGGAACGCATGGAGGAGTGGATCATGCGCGAGGTCGAGCGTGGCGTGCCCCTGCCCGGCCTCTATCCCATGAACGCGGAGACCAAGGCGCGCTACGAGGCGAGCCGGAAGGACGTCACATCCTGAGCGATCCTCAACCCCGGCCGCGACCTCGCGTCGGAAACGGGGGTCGCGCTCAATCTTCCAGGTGCAGGGGCCGGTAGCCGCCGCGCCAATAGACCAGCGCCTCGTTGCGCTCGTGGGTGTCGACCGCAACGACCGAGCCGACGATGATCGAGTGCGAGCCGCGATCGATCATCTCGTCCAGCTGGCAGTCGAAGACCGCCGTGGCGTCCTTCAGCAGCGAAGCTCCGGTCTTCAGCGTCATCCACTCGGCCCCGTGATAGCGATCCGGACCCTTGATGCCGCCGAAGCCGGAAAACCGCTCCGCCACCGGCTGGTGATGGGCCGCCAGCGAGCTGACGCCGAAATGGCCGAAGCGCTCGATGATCGGCCAGGTCGACGAGGCGCGGTTGACGCAGGCGATCACCTTCGGCGGGTTGGCCGAAAGCGACACCATCGAGATCACCACCAGGCCGGACCGGTCCTCGCCGACGCCGGCCGTGATGACGCTGACATTGCCGACGATCTGCCGCATCGCGGCGCGGAAGTCGGCGATGTCGACGTAGGCCTCGGGCAGAGCGCTCACGGTGCTATGCCGCCACCGCGGCCGATGCCGCCGGCATGCGGATGCCGCGCTCTTCGAGCAGCGGCAGCACGTTGTCCCGGAAGTAGGGGAACTCCTCGACATAGTCGACGAAGGACAGCGTCGTGCCGCGAAAGCCCGCCGCATGAAGTGCTGCGATGCCGTCGGCGACCTGCTCGGGCGTGCCGGTGAGCGGGAAGCCGCCATGGCCCGCCGCCATGCGGTCGCGGATCAGCGCGAGGAGGTCGTGCGGGAAGGACTGCGCATGGGCGAACTGCAGGCGCACCAGATTGTCGACCGCATCCCAGTCGGCGTGGGTCTTGCCGAAATGGGCGAGATAGTCGGTCGCCTCCTTCTCGGTGGGACGGCACACGACATGGGAGAAGGTCAGCACGTCGATATCGCGCCTGGCATCACTGCCCTGCTGCTTGAGCGCCGCAATCTCTTCGGCGGAGCGGGAAAGGTCGATCGCCGGGGTGAACAGGAAGTCGGCATTGTTGACGGCAAAGCCGCGGCCCTGCTGCGACCCTGCCGCATTGATGATAGGCACCTGCGTGGCCGGGCGCGGGTCGCCGAGCACGTTCTTCAGCTGGAAGAACTTGCCGTCCCAGTCGAACGCCTCCTCGCGGCTCCACAGCGCGCGCACGACGTCGAACCACTCCTGCGCGTAGCCGTAGCGCGTCTCGTGATCGTCCGGGAGGCTGAGCCCCAGCGCCTCGTATTCGGGCTTGTTCCAGCCGGCGACGATGTTGAGGCCGATGCGGCCGCCGCTGATCTGGTCGATGGTGGCGAGCTGCTTGGCGACGACGACGGGGTGGTTGGCGGCGGTGTGGATGGTGGCGAAGACGGTGATGTCGCGCGTCCGCGCCAACAGGCCCGCGGCCCAGGTGATCGTCTCCAGCACGCTGCCGTGGAAGTTGGTCTCGCCGCCGTAGCCGATCCATCTCGCGATCGGCAGCATGAAGTCGATGCCTGCGTCATCGAGCAGCTTCGCCAGCTTCAGGTTGTTCTCCCACGAACTCTTCCAGCGCTCCGGAAGCTTCGTCACGGTCATTCCGCCGGAACAGTTCGATGCGAAGGTTCCAAGCAGGAACTGGTCCCGATTGAACATGCGATTCCGTGGCGATTGCATCGCGTATCTCCTCAGTGTGCCCCAATAGTTCTCTTATATTTTATGATAGAAAGTCTATTCTAACTTGAATGTGGACGCAAGGGCGTCCCTATTGCATGGTCGCGGCGAGGAGACCCGCCGTGAACCGTCGAACGACAGACAACCATCATGCAAAGATGCTCGACCGTTCCTGGCATCTTGCGCGGACACCGCAGGAAATGAGTGTCGCCGACATCGAATACGCGCTGATCCGCTGCTTCGAGGCGTTCGGGCACTGGCAGGCCGAGTGCCTCGCGTCGGTGGTCGAGTTCGCGGCAAGCGGACCCGAGAACGCGCTGCTCCACATGATCCGCATGAACGACCGGCCGAAGAGCGTGCGCGACCTCGCCCACATGGCCAACCGCGACGACATCCCGAACATCCAGTACAGCCTGCGCAAGCTCATCAAGGGCGGCTTGGTCGTGCGCAGCGGGAGCGGCCGCTCGGGCGTCACCTACGAGACGACGGCGCTCGGCAGGAGCGTCACCGACCGCTATGCCGACGTGCGCGCCGACCTCCTGATCGACGCGGTGGAGCGGATGCCCGATCTTGCGAAGCGGCTGGAGGCGGCGGCCCATACGCTGGACCTGATGACCGGCATCTACGAGCAGGCGGCACGCACTGCCGCCACCCATCGGACCCGCAACCTGGGTGCGGGCAGCCTCCTCACCGTGGACAGCGGCGGCGACCGGGGCGACTGACGCCCGAAGGGCGGGGCGACAGGACCGCCGCTACTGCCGCAGTCCGGCCTCGCGCAGCAGAGGGAGCACCCGGTCGCAGAAATAGGGGAGTTCCTGCGTGTAGTTCACGAAGGACAGGGCGATGCCCTCGTAGCCCTGCCCGGCGATCGCGACCATGTCGTCTGTGATGTGCTGCGGGGTGCCTATCAACGGATAGCTGCCCGCCCCGCCGGCAAAGCGCTGCCGGTACCGGTCGTAGGCGTGGCGGTCGTGCGACTGCGAGAACTCCTTCTTGCCGGCCATGTGCTCGTCGACGGCGGCATGGTCGGCCATGGTGACGGCGTAGCGCTCGTAATACGCCTCGGCTTCCGCCCGAGTCTCGCGGCAGACGACATGCGCGACGGTGTAGGCGCCGACGTCGCGGCCACTCCTTTCGGCGCGCTCGCGGATGTCGGCGACGTGCTTCCCGGCGTCGGCGATCTCGGAGAAGGTGGTGAACAGGTAGTCGCACTTGGCCGCCGCAAAATCTCGTCCCGGCCCCCCGAAAGCCGCATTCATCGTCACCGGCCGTGGCGCCTGCAGGCTGGCGGGGCGGCTGACCGCCTGCTTGAGATGGTAGTAGGCGCCGTCGTGGTCGATGGGCTCGTCCGACGCGTAGAGCCGCTCCAGTATGTCCAGCCACTCGGTCGCCTGGTCGTAGCCCTTCTCGACCAGCGGCGTGCCGAACATGCCGAACTCCTTGGGGTTCCAGCCGCAGACGATGTTGAGCCCGGCACGTCCCTGGCTGATATGGTCGACTGTGGCGAGCGACTTGGCTGCATAAAGCGGGTGCACCAGCGGAACGTGCACCGTCATGAAGAGGCCGATGCGCTCGGTCGCCGCCGCCAGCCCGGCGGCCCAGGTGAAGGTCTCGAACGACCACTCGCGGACCCGGTTCTTGCCGCCGAAGCCGCGCCAGCGCGCGATCGGCAGCACGAACTCGAGCCCCGCGCGATCGGCGATCTGCGCTGCCGTCAGATTGTCCTGCCAGCTTGCCAGCCAGCGCTCCGGAACGTCGGTGATGGCGAGCCCGCCGTCGGCATTGGTCGAGAAGACGCCGAGTTTCAGGCGGTTTGGACCCTTGAGCGGATGCTGTCGTGCCATGTCGTGATCCCTGGACGTGCCGCACGCTACGACCGCCATGGAATATTTCAAGCCTGAAATAGCTTCCGCCGCTTCGCACAAGGCCGGTTTGTCGCTATGCCACCGGCGGTTTTCGTTTCCAAAGGGGGCTCGGATGAACGGACTGCGTGCAAGGTGTCTCGACGGGACGAGGGTGATCGGCACCTTCACGGCGATCCCGCATCCGGTCTCGGTGGAGGTCACGGCGCAGGCCGGCACCGACTTCGTGTGCATCGACTGCGAGCACGCCCAGGTCAGCCGCGGGCACATCGAGGATCTCATCCGCGCGGCGGAAGTCCACAAGGTGCCGGCGATGGCGCGTGTGCCGGGCCACGGCCCGGAGGCGATCGCCGCCGTTCTGGACGCGGGCGCGTGCGGGGTGGTCATCCCACGGGTCGGCAATGCCGCGCAGGCTGCGGCCCTGGTGAAGGCATGCCGCTACCCGCCGCTCGGCGAGCGTGGCGTCGGACCGGGCCGCGCCGGCGGCTATGGCTACCGCATCCCGGACTATCTGGCGCGGGCGAATGCGGAGACCGTGGTCGCGGTCCAGGTGGAGACGGCCGAAGGCCTCGCGAACGCCGGCGAGATCGCGGCGACGGAGGGCGTGGACGTCGTCTTCATCGGTCCCGGCGATCTGTCCGTGTCGATCGACGCGATCGGGGCGGCCGGCGCGGAAAAGCTCGGACAGGCGATTGAGACGATCATCGCGGCCACGCTTGCCCAGGGCAAGGCCGCCGGCATCTTCTGCAAGACGCCGCAGGATGTTGCCCGCTGGGCAGCGAAAGGCGCGAGCTTCTTCATTCTCGCGAGCGACACGATGCTGCTCGGCGCAGGCGTGGCGGCCGCCAGGGCGGAGGCATCCGAGGCGATGGAGACGTGATGGGCGGGGCCGACAACCCGATGCCCGGGGGCCGGCCGATCGTCGAATCTTTTTAAGCTTAAAACTTTTGCCTTGAAAACGTCCGCGCTTCGGATAGCATTTTGCCGTCGGTGGCGTCCACGCATCGAGGGCCCGGCGGCACCATTAAACGTTCCGGATACGAAGGGCTCAGCCGTTGTCGTACATGCCGCCCCAGTCATCTGCCGTGGCCAAGGCGCGCTACGCCTTCGAAGGTACCCGCGCCCAGATCCGCGACATGCATACCGAGAACATCGCGAAGATGGCCGTGCGAGCCCGCGAGCTCGGCGACGTGATCGCGCTCTGGTATGGCGAGGGCGACATGGTGACCCCCGCCTTCATCCGCGATGCCGCCAAGGCGGCGCTCGACGACGGGCTCACCTTCTACATTCCGGACATGCGGGGCCATGCGCCGCTCAACGAGGCGCTCGAGGAGTACCAGACGCGCGTGCACGGGCAGCCGATCCCGATCTCGCGAACGACCGTGACGCCCGGCGGCATGCAGGCGCTCTACCTGGCGCTGGAACTGCTGGTCGATGTCGGCAGCAACGTCGTCTATGTCGCGCCGCAGTGGCCGAACATCCACAATGCGATCCACCTGATCGGCGGCGAGCCGCGGCCCTTCTCGCTCGACTTCAAGGGCGATTGGCGCCTCGACCTCGACCGGCTGTTCGCGACCTGCGACGCGCGCACACGCGCCATCTTCCTGTCGACGCCGTCCAACCCGACCGGCTGGACGGCGAGCCGCGAGGAGATGCTTGCGCTGCTCGAGTTCAGCCGCCGCACCGGCATCTGGATCATCTCCGACGAGGTCTACGGCCGGCTCTATTTCGAGGGCGACGTCGCTCCGTCCATCCTGCAGATCGCCGAGGACGGCGATCGCGTGCTGTCGGTCAACAGCTTCTCGAAGGCCTGGGCGATGACCGGCTGGCGCATCGGCTGGCTGACCCATCCCTCGGGCGTCGCCGACCAGCTCGGCGCGATGACCCAGTACATCAACAGCGGCACCTCCGGCCCGATCCAGGCCGGCGCGACGGCCGCCATCCGGCAGGGCGAGCCGCTCGTCCGCGAGATCCGGCAGAGGGTCAAGACCGGCCTCGACCTCGCCTATGACAAGCTCGCGCAGATTCCCGGGATAATCCTCCCGACCAAGCCGCGCGGCGGCATGTACGCTTTCTTCGCGCTCGAAGGGGAAGACGACGCGCGCAAGGCCTGCGCCGACATCCTGGAGAAGGCCAAGGTCGGGCTGGCGCCCGGCTACCTCTTCGGGGACGCGGCGAACGCCTTCCTGCGCATGTGCGTCTGCCGCGACGCGACGCAGATCGAGACTGCGCTCGATCGGATGCTCGATGCGATGAATTGACGCTCCGCGCGCAGCGCGGGCGGCAACGAAACGGGCGGGTGGGAGATCCGTCCGGAACGACAACAAGGGGAAACCAACATGAACTTTACCCGTCGCAATCTGCTCGTCCTCGCCGCCGTGATCGGCATGGCCGCCGGCCCGGCCGTGGCCCAGGAGGCGCTCAACGTCGGTTCATATCCGAACAACCCGCCCTTCGAGTTCAAGGCCGAGAGCGGCAACTTCGAAGGCTTCGAGGTGGACATGGTCACCGAAGCCGCCAAGCGCCTCGGCATGACCGTCAACATCCAGGGCCTCGACTTCCAGCCGCTCTTTGCTGCGACGAGCTCGGGCCGCATCGACGTGGCGATCTCCTCCATCACGATCACCAAGGAGCGGCTCGGTTCGCAGTCCTTCACGCAGCCCTACTACGATTCCGACATGGGCGTGGCCGCCAAGGTCGATGGTTCGGTGAAGACCCTGGCCGACCTCAAGGGCAAGATCGTCGGCGTGCTGTCCGGCTCGACCGGCGAGAAGTGGTCGAAGGAGAACCAGGCCGCGCAGGGCTTCGCCGAGATCAAGGGCTATAACACCCAGCAGGACGTGCTGCTCGACCTCAATGCCGGCCGCGTCGACGGCGTGGTGAGCGACATCCCCGGCATGCAGTACGCCTTCACAAAGATGCAGGGCCTGGCGGTCGTCGATCGCATCAAGACCGGCGAGCAGTACGGGCTCATGATGACCAAGGACCACCCGCTGCTCGGCAAGATCAACGATGCGCTGACCGAGATGAAGAAAGACGGGACGACCCAGACCATCCACAAGAAGTGGTTCGGCGCGGATGCCCCTGAAGGGTCCTCGACGGTGACGGAAGCGCCGCTGCCGAAGGCCTGATAGGACCACCATGACAGGCTTCCTCGTGCCGGCTCACCGCCGGCACGATCGTTTCAGCAGTTCGCAACGCAACCTTGCCGGGAACGCCGATGACTTTGCTCGACACCTTCTTCAACGGCCAGGTGATGCTCTCGGCCTTTCCGGCCCTCATGCGCGGCCTGTTCAACACGCTGCTGCTCGGCCTGATGAGCATCGGCATCGGCGTGCCGGCAGGCCTTCTCGTCAGCCTCGTGCGCCTTTATGCGCCGAAGCCGATCCGGCTGCTTGCCATCGTCTACATCGACATCTTCCGCGCCATGCCGATCCTGGTCGTGCTGATTTTGATCTACTATGCGCTGCCCTTCGTCGGCATCCGGCTGTCGTCCTGGTCCTCGGCGGTACTCGCCTTCTCCCTCGTGCTGGCCGCCTATTCGGCGGAGGTGTTCCGCTCGGGCATCGAGAGCATCCCGAAGGGCCAGTTCGAGGCCGCCCAGGCGCTCGGCCTGCCGTTCGTCCTCACGCTCCGCAAGGTCGTGCTGCCGCAGGCGATCCGCCTCGTCATTCCGCCCACCACCAGCAACTGCGTGTCGATGTTCAAGGACACGTCGCTGGCATCGGCCGTGGCCCTGCCCGAACTGCTCAAGGAGGCCAACGACGCCCAGGCCCTCTATGCCAACCCTTCGCCGCTGATCGGCGCCGCACTCGTCTATCTCGCCTTCCTTTGGCCGATGGTCCGCCTGGTCGGCTACATCGAGAAGCGCGCGAAGGCGGCTGCGCGGTGAAATTTCAGTTCGATCGTTGAAAGGTCGTGCCTTTGATCTCCCCCTGTCCGTCGCCACTTCGCGACGACACCTCTCCCCCCGTTCCGGGTGGAGAGGACGGGTGTCCAGCTTGGCTACCGTCCTCTCCCTCACGAATGTGGGGGAGAGGTGTCGAGGGCGAAGCCCGAGACGGAGAGGGGGACTTCAACTGCGCTCGCTGCTCCGACGCAATCTCCATCTAGCCCAGAATTTAAGGACAGAACCGTGAACCAGCGTCCAGCCGCCCCATCTGATGCCTCATCATTCCCGATCGACACAGTCCGCGCGCAGTTCCCCGCGCTGCAGCGCGCCGGCTCGTTCGTCTTCATGGACAACGCCGCCGGCGCCCAGATCCCGCAGAGCGTGCTCGACGCGGTGACCAGTCATCTGGTCGAGTTCAACGTCCAGCGGGGTGGTCGCTATCCGCACAGCGTCAAGGTCGACCAGGCCGTCGCCGACGCCCGCGAGAGCGTTGCCATCCTGATCAATGCCTACCGCCCGGAAGAGATCTGCTTCGGCATGAACGCGACCAGCTTCATCCGGCTGGTCAGTCTCGGCATCGGCCAGATGCTGGCGGGTTCCAAGGATGACGTGCGCGACGAGATCATCGTCACCGACATGGACCACGACGCCAACATCGCCACTTGGCTGGCGCTGGAGCCGCTCGGTGCGAAGTTCAAGTGGTGGCGCATGCGCGAGGACGGCAACCTGCATGTCGACGACCTGCGCCCGCTCGTCTCCGAGCGCACGCGCCTGGTTGCCTGCACGGTGACGGCCCATTCGATCGGCTCGATCGTCGACGTCGCCTCGGTCGCGAAGATCGCGCATGCCGCGGGCGCGGAAGTGTTCCTTGACTGCGTGCACTACGGCCCGCACGGCCTGATCGACGTGCAGGCGTGGGATTGCGACTACCTCGTCTGTTCCGGCTACAAGAATTTCTCGCCGCACATGGGCTTCCTGTGGGGACGTTACGACACGCTGAAGCGGCTGCCGACCTTCCGCGAGGATTTTATCCCCGACGAGCCGCCCTACAAGGTCGAGGCCGGTACCTTCATCTACGAGAACGTGTCCGGCATGGACGCCGCCGTGCGTTACCTGGAAACCGTCGGCCGCAATTTTGCGCCACAGAACAACCGCACGCGCCGCGACAACATAGTCGCCGGCATGGGAGCGATCCGCGCCTACGAGATCGATCTCGCCCGCGAGATGATGCGCGTGCTGAAGGAGTGCGGCGCCACGATCTACGGCGTCGCCGACGAAGAACGGATCGACGAGCGCGTGCCGACCTTCTGCTTCAACATCGGCAAGCTGTCGCCGCAGATGATCGTGGAGGAGATGGCGGCGCGCGGCATCGCCATCCGCGACGGGCACATGTACGCGCCGCGGCTGATGAAGCGGCTCAGCCTCTCGATGGACAGCGGCGCAGTGCGCGCCTCGCTGGTGCACTACAACACGCTCGAAGACGTGCGCCGCTTCGGCGCGGCGCTGAAGGAGATCCTGGAGCGGGCGTCCTAGGCGGCCCGGTCGACAGCGGATCGTTTTGCTCATATTGAAACGGCGATGCCGGGGTCGCCCAGGGCCTCCGGGTCATGAGAGGCAGTGGGTTGGACACTGTCTGCGCCCGGCTCCAGAGGGAGATGAATGTGACCACCACACAGATGCTGCGCGAGATCCGGGAGATCCCGGAGGTGGCCGCGCGCCAGATCGCCGAGCCTGCCGCCTACCGCGAGGAGGGCGAGCGGCTGCGCCGTGATGCGCCGCCCTTCATGGTCACCTGCGCGCGCGGGTCTTCCGACCAGGCGGTCACCTATTTCAAATACTTGGTAGAGCAGCGCATCGGCATTCCGGTCGCCTCGGTCGGCCCGTCCGTCGCCTCCGTCTACAATGCCGAGCTGAAGTTCGGCAAAGGCGTGCTGCTGACGGTGTCGCAGTCGGGCGGCAGCCCGGACCTCGTCAGCCTGCAGGAGCGCGCGGCTGCAGGCGGCGCGCGTACGGTCGCACTGCTCAACGTGGCGGACTCGCCGGTAGGTCGTTCCGCGGGCAGCGTGCTGCCCCTACAGGCGGGACCCGAGAAGGCGGTCGCGGCGACCAAGTCCTTCGTCGCGTCGCTGGTCGCGCTGGCCAGCGTCGTCGCCTACTGGAGCGACGACAAGGAGCTTCATGAGGCGCTGCGGCGCCTGCCCGAAGCCCTGTCGGGCGCACTGGAGTGCGACTGGAGTGCGGCTGCGCTGCCGGTGGCGGCGGCGCACTCGCTGTTCACCATCGGGCGCGGCCCCGGGCTCGCCGTTTCCGGGGAAGCGGCCCTGAAGCTCAAGGAGACATGCAGGCTGCACGCCGAGTCCTACAGCGCGGCCGAGGTGCGGCACGGCCCGATCGCGCTCGCGCGCGACCGTTTCGCGGCGCTGGTGTTCGCCAATGGCGACGAGACCGACACCAGCATCGCGGAAGCCGCGGCCAACCTGGCCGGCGCCGGCGCGTCGGTGTTCGTGGCGGGCGGCAAGGCCGGTGCGCAACGCCAGCTGCCGGTGGTGGACGCCAGCAACCCGCTGCTCAACCCGATCTGCCGGGTGGTCAGCTTCTACCGTTTCGTCGAGGCGCTGTCCGTCTCGCTCGGGGAGAACCCGGACGCGCCGGCGCTGCTCAACAAGGTGACGCAGACGGTCTGAGGCTGCACTTGGGCGCAAGCGGCGGCGCTTACCTCCTGGGCAATCGCTTGAAGGGGTTACCCCCACCCCTAACCCCTCCCCACAAGGGGGAGGGGGACGAGTTTGCCACCATGCCCGGCCAACATCATCGACGTATCGCTCTGGACCAAGGCGAGACAGGATTTCCCCCTCCCCCTTGTGGGGAGGAGTTAGGGGTGGGGGTATGTCCGGGCGATCCCTTCAAGCGATTGCCCTACGCTCACCGCCCTGTCGTTGACGTTTCGTCCAGCAGGCGCCGGGCGGCTGCGCGACCGGCGACGATCGCGCCTTCGACGTAACCCGGAAAGGATGGCGACAGTTCGGAGCAGGTGAAGAGGATCGGCCATGCGCCCTCGCGCAGGACGTCCTCGGCGTCGGTCGTTGCGGCGTCGACGATAATGTCGGAATAGCCGCCGCCGCTCCAGCGGTCCCCGCACCAGTCGCGGAAGGTGATGTCGAGGACCTGGTCCGCCTCCGGGCCGAGGGCGGCGGCGAGCCGCGACCTGATCTCCATCGCGAGGCGCTCCCCGCCGAGACCGCGCCAGCGTTCGGCAAGCGGCCCGGCGATGAAGACGACGAGCGCCGGATGCCCGTCGTCGTGGCTCGCATCGCAGGCGAAGAGGCCGTGAATGTCGCGCCACATCACCATGCCGTTGCGCCCCAACGTGCGCCAGAACGGCGTCGCGTAGCGCACCAGCCCCTTGATCACCGTGCCGCTGTTCCATGCGTCCAGCGCCTGCTGCAGCCTGTCGGGCAGCGGCGGTTGAAAGCGGATCTGCCGGGCAGCGACCGGCGGCACGGCGACGAGCGCGCGGCGGGCATGCAGCACGGTTCCGCTGCAATTGATGCGCACCCCGCGGGAGCCAGTCCCGACCGAGGTCACGGCGGTCGACAACCGCAGCCTTTCGCCGAGCGCGGAGGCCAGGCGGTCGGCCAGTGCCTGCATGGTTTCGCCGACGAAATACTGCAGCTCGGGGATCTCGTTGGTTACGCGGCGGTCGTTGTCGATGAGATACCAGAGCGGGATACGCTCGATCGGCTGGCACCAGAGCCCTTCGATCATCGACTGGAAGCCGCTCCTGGCGTCAGCGGACACGTCCTGGCGCGCCAGCCAGTCGGCAACGCTCAATCCGGCGATTGCCGGGTCCTTCGGATCGATCAGGTTCATGCGGTCGCGGATCGCCATGCTGGCCGCATAGCTGCGCTCGGCCGCCACCCCGCTCATCGGCGGCTGCACCGTGAAGGCGCCCGCGACCGGCGTGGTGACGAGCGTCAGGCCGCTGCGGCGCACCAGCGCCATCAGTTCCGGCATGTCCTCGCACAGGAACTGTCCGCCGGTGTCGATCAGCTCGCCGAGGCCGTTGCGGCGCGCCTCCACGCGCCCGCCGGCGCGGTCGCGCGCCTCGAGGAGGATGAAATCGACCCCGGACTGCTGGAGTTCGAGGGCGGCGGCGAGGCCGGCGAAGCCGGCCCCGATCACCGCCACATCGACGTTCTGCCCGCTCAATAGCCCGCCTTGATCTTCTCGAACTCGGCGATCATCTTGAGCTTCAGGTCGGTCGGGAGCGGCGACTGGAACAGCGTCTTGTCGACGAACTTGTCCACGTCGGCGTAGCCCTTCTCCGCCACCACCTTCGGATCGATGGTCGCCATGGCCTTGGCGTTCGAGTGGCCGTAGCCCCAGTCCGACAGCAGGAAGTTCGCCACCTCCGGCGTGTTGATGGCGCTCAGGTAGTCGTAGGCCTTGTCCAGGCTGCCGGGCGCATCCTTGTAGAGAACGTAGCCGCAGACCCAGGTCGAAACGCCTTCGGCGGTGTCGCGGGTGGCCTGGACCGGGACGCTCTGCAGCTGGAGCTGCGCGGCGGCGTCGTTCCATGCCCAGGCGAGATCGACCTCGCCGCCACCCATCGCCTGCACGATCTCGGTGTTGTCGGTCCAGTAGAGGCGAACGTTCTTGTGAACCTCGCGCAGGAAGTCGGACGCCTGCTTGAACTGATCGTCCGTCATCTGCGTCCAGTCCTTCAACCCGATGGCGAGGCTGGCCAGCGCATAGGCGTCGTCCACATTGTCGGGAACGGAGACGCGGTCCTTGTACTTCGGGTCGGCGAGGATCTTGAGCGACTTCAGATCCTCGGCCGGCACCTTCTCCGTGTTGTAGGTGAGCAGCGAATTGCCCCACTCCCAAGGCATGAACCAGACCTTGCCGTCGTCCGACGTCACCAGGTCCTTCATCCCGGTGATGTTCGGGTCGAGGTCGTTCCAACCGGCGATACGCGCGGTGTCCAGCGGCTGCAGCAGCCCCGCCTCGCGCCATTTGACCACGCTCTGCGAGCACGGGTGGCCGAGATCGGCCTTGAAGCCGGAGCGGACCTTCTCGAACGCCTCGTCCTCGTCGCCGAAGAAGGTGAAGGTGGGCGTGTCGCCGTTCTTCTCCACGTATTTCGGAAAGAAGCTGGGATCCTCGTAGCCGGCCCAGTCGAAGATGACGAGTTCGGCGTCCTCGGCGATTGCGCCGGCCGCAACGAAGGCGGCCAGCGCGCCACCCAGCGCCAGTGTTATCGTGCTGCGTCGCGTCAAGCCGGCCATCTCGGTCCTCCCCCCGTTCCTGGCTATGCGATCTCGATCTGCCGCGCCGTCGTGCGTGGATAGTGTCGCGGGAAGACCGAGGCGAGATGTTCGTGCGCGGCGCGGAGCGCGATCTCGCGCGTCACCTCCTCGGTGCCCATCATCAGCCTCAGCCACAGCCCCTCCAGCATCGCGCTCAGCCCGAGCGCGGTCGTGAACGGATCGTAGGCGTAGCCGCCTTCGTCCTTCAGCCGGCGGCAAATCTCGATGATCTGCAGCTGGTAGGCCTCGTCGCGCGCGCCGCACAGCGCCTGGTAGGTGGGCCGCGACTTGGCCTCGCCCCAGAAGGCGCACCAGGCGGCCAGCTTGCGCCTGTTGCAGATCGTGCGGTCGAAGTCGGCGGTGACCAGCGCCATGAGCTGGGTGGCCGGCTCGGTGCCGCCCTTGAGCAGCGCAGCGCGCCAGTGCGCGGCATACTCGTCCGCCATGTACTGCAGCGTGGCGACGAGCAGCTTCTCCTTGCTCTCGAAATGGAAGTTGACGATGCCGCGCGACAGGCCGGCGCCGTCGGCGACGTCGGCCATGGTCGTCTCGGAGTAGCCGCGCTTCGCAAGCGAGTCGATGGTCGCCTCGATGAGCTGCTGGCGGCGGGTTTCCTTCGACGCCTTGCGGCCCCGCCGCTCGGCGTCGGGCCTGGCGTCCGGTTCGGCTGCCGTCTTCGGCGCTGGCGTCTTCATCTGCCCCGGCGATCTCCACATGGCCGGCTACCGCCCCGGCTTCCATGCGCGCAGATGAGTGGGCCGGTGCTCCCCGCTGTCAAGCACCTTCTGCATCGCTTCCCAGGTGCGGATGTTCTTGTCGACATATTCCTTCCCGACGGCCGCGCACACGCTCCCGTAGAGCGGGCCCTTGAGGCGATCCAGTTCAGCGCGTGCGGCTGTGCGATACCAGCCGTTGCGGTCCGAGATGGAAATGTCTGTGAAGCCGGCGCGTTCCATCGCCAGCCGGTAGCGCGCGGGCGAAGCCATGCTGAAGGAAAGGCCTTCAGCTGCTACGTAAGCGATCATCTCCGCGGAGGGCTGTCCGTCATGGCCGATCAGCCAGTCGCTCGCGGCGAAGACGCCGCCCGGCTTCAGCACGCGGAACACCTCGGTGAACAGCGCGTCCTTGTCGGGCACGTGCAGAATCGCGTCCTTGGAGAAGACCATGTCGAACTGCGCGTCCACGAAGGGAAGGGCTCCGGGCGCGCCAAGCACGAAATCCAGCCTGTCCGCCATGTCCGACCGGGACGCACGCTGGCGCGCGGCCAGGATGACCGGCGCCTCGACGTCATAGCCGGTCACTCGCCCCGCGCCATGGCGCCGGACCAGATGAAGGGTGATGCCGCCTGCGCCGCAGCCGATGTCGAGGATGTGCTTCGCCTCAAGGTGCAGCCCCTCGACGACGCGGTCGACCTCCTCGGATCCTCCGGGCGACAAATAGCCCTCGCCCCACAGCGCCTCCAGGAAACGGATGGCGGTGTCGTCGTACTCTGGTCCGGCGCCGGTCGTCATCGGTGCTGCGTTCCAACCGCGGCTTTGGCTGACGAAGCCTAGCGCATCCGTTACGGAACGCAACGCGAATTTGTTGAACGTTCATTCAATACGGCTGGACAAACTTTTATGATCCGTGCGAAATTCTCGGCAGGGGAAGGACCCTCGGGACATGAAGACCTGGGACGCAATCGTCATCGGCGGCGGTCACAACGGACTGGTCAACGCCTGCTACCTGCAGCGGGCGGGGCTGGATGTGCTGGTGGTCGAGAAGAACGACTGGGTCGGCGGGGCGGCGACCAGCCGCGAGCTCGCACCGGGCTTCCTCTACTCGAACTGCTCCTATGTCTGTTCGCTGTTCCGGCCGGAGATCATGCGCGACCTCGAACTGCCGCGCTTCGGCCTGCAGGTGATCTCCTACGAGGGCGGCGCGGTCTTCACCCGCGACGGCGACTATCTCGCCAACTACCGCGACCACGATGCGCACCGGCGCGAGTTCGCGCGGTTCTCGAAACGCGATGCCGAAGCCTACGAGCGTTACGCCCGCGACGTCACGCGACAGTGCCGTTTCATCCAGCCGCTCCTGATGCGCACGGCGCCGGACCCGACCAGCTTCCGGCCGCGCGATATCGGCGAGCTGATCTTCCTCGTCAGAAAATTCGCCGGCATGAAGGCCGAGGAGATGGCGCTGACGCTGCGCTTCTGGACGATGTCGATCTCGGATTTCCTGGACGAGTATTTCGAAACCGACGTCATCAAGGCGAACTTCGCGCTGTCGGGGATCATCGGCACCGCGCTCGGCCCGATGTCGCCCGGCACCGCCTACGTGCTGCTGCACCACTACATGGGCGAGGTGGACGGGTCCGTCGGCGCCTGGGGCTACGCCCGCGGTGGCATGGGGGCGGTGACGAAGGCGCTGGCGGATTCGTTCCGCGCCTCGGGCGGCACTATCCGCACGGGAGCGGAGGTCGAACGGGTGCTGGTGAGGAACGGTCGCGCGAAGGGAGTCGTGCTGGCCGGCGGCGAGGAGGTCTTCGGCAAGCTGGTCGTCTCGAACGCGGACGTGAAGCGCACCTTCCTGAAGCTCGTCGAGGAAAGGGAGCTCCCGGCGACCTTCCTGCGCCGGGTAAGAAACTTCAAGATCCGCGGCTCGTCGGGCAAGGTCAACATCGCGCTGGACTCGATGCCGGAGTTCCCGGCGCTGCCTTCCGACTCGCCCTGCCTGCGCGGCGACATGCATTTCACCGACTCGGTGGAGCGCATGGAGCGCGCCTATGACGACTGGAAGGCGGGCCGCTGGTCGGCCGACCCGTTCCTGGACATGGTGATCCCGACGACGCTCGACCCGACCATGGCCGCACCCGGAAAACACTTCATGAGCTGCTTCGTGCAATACGCGCCGCCCAAGGTCGAAGGGCGCGAATGGACGGCCGCCGACCGCGACGGCTTCGCCGAGAGCGTGATCGCCCAGATCGCCGACTATTCGCCGGGTTTCAGGGATCGCATCGTGCACATGGAGGTGCGAACGCCGCGCGAGATCGAGGCTGAGGTCGGCTTGACCGAGGGCAACATCTTCCAGGGCGAGCTCACCTTCGACCAGCTGCTCTTCAACCGGCCGGTGCCCGGCTATGCGCAGTACCGCTCGCCGATCGGCGGCCTCTACATGTGCGGCTCGTCTACCCATCCGGGCGGCGGCGTGATGGGCGCGCCGGGGCGCAATGCCGCCGCCGAGATCCTGCGCGACCTAGCCAGGCCCGCGCGTCACATGAGCCCTGCCCATGACGTCGTGTGATGCCATCTGGGACGTCGCCGTCATCGGCGGCGGGCACAACGGCCTGGTCGCAGCCACCGTGCTGGCCAAGGACGGGCGCAAGGTGGTCGTGCTGGAGGCAGCAAAGTTTCTGGGCGGTCCGGCGTGGACGGAGGAATTCGCGCCCGGGTTCCGCGCCTCGACGGCGCATGTGCTCACCCTTCTCCACCCGGAGGTGGTCCGGGCGCTCGATCTCGAGGCGCATGGCCTGCGCCTGCGCATGGCCGACGCCGCGCCCACGGCTGTCCTTTCCGCGACGGGATCGCCGCTGACGCTGCACGGCGCCTATGGCGAGAGCCTGACCGGGGCGACGGCCGCGGAAGACAAGGCCTGGCAGGGACTGCGGGCGCAACTGATCCGCTATGCGGGAATCCTGAAACCACTGCTCGCGCGCTGTCCTCCGGACCTGTGGGGCATGTCGCTCGGCGAGACTGCGGGGCTGGCCAAAATCGGCCTCTCGCTCAGGCGTCTCGGCCGCGAGGACATGCGCGACTTCCTGCGCATGCTGCTGATGAACGTTACCGATGTCCTGGACGAGCATCTGACGGATGATCGCCTGCGCGGCCTGCTCGCCTTCGACGCCGTGCTCGGCAGCCATCTCGGACCGCGTTCGCCGACGTCGCTGCTCGGCCTCTACTATCGGCTGGCGGGAGAGATCGCCGGGGCGCCGGGTGCATGCATCGTGCCGAAGGGCGGCATGGGTGCGGTCGTCGAGGCGCTGCGTTCGGCCGCCGCCGCGGCGGGCGTGACTGTCCGCTGCAATGCCGTCGCCGAACGCGTTCTCGTCGAAAACGGGCGCGCCACCGGCGTGGCGCTCGCCTCGGGAGAGGAGGTGAGCGCGAAGACCGTGATCTCGGCGATCAATCCGCGCTCAACCTTCCTCGAACTCGTCGGGGCGCGCCAGCTCGACACCGGCTTCGTGAGCAAGCTGAAGAACATCCGCATGAAGGGGAACGTGGCGAAGCTGCACCTTGCGCTCGACCGGGTTCCCGAGTTCCCGGGACTGCCGTCGCAGTTCCGTGCCGGGCGCCTGGTGATCGCGCCCTCCGCCGACCATGTCGAGCGCGCGTTCAACCCGGCCAAGTACGGCGAGTTTTCGCCCGAGCCTGTGATGGAGATCACGCTGCCCAGCCTCATCGATCCTTCGCTGGCGCCGGAAGGCAAGTGCGTGCTTTCCGCCAACGTGCAGTTCGCGCCCTATGCGCTGAAGGAGGGCTGGGAGACGGGCAAGCCGAAGCTCATGGCCGCGATCATGGCGCAGCTCGAGGCGCATGCGCCGGGGGTCGGCGCGTCGGTGCTGCACTCGGAACTGCTGACGCCCGCCGACATCGAGGCGCGCTACCTGATGCCCGGCGGCCACTGGCACCATGGCGAGCTGCAGGCCGACCAGATGCTGATGTCGCGCCCGGTGTCCGGCTGGTCGGGCTACGAGACGCCAGTTGAGGGACTGTTCCTGTGCGGCGCGGGTTCGCATCCGGGAGGTGGGATTTCGGGCGTGCCGGGGCTGAATGCGGCGCGTCGGGTACTGGGGAGGAAGGGGTGATGACGTTCGGCTTTCCTGCCTCGGAGAGTATGCCTCGTCATAGGACGACCATTGTGGACCCAGCAGTCGACCCCCACTCCGGTCTGCTTTGCAGACCACCTCTCCCCCGATCGACGGGGGAGAGGAAGCGCCGGCCGGCCTGTCGCGCTCCCTTGCTCTCCCTCCGGAGGGGGGAGAGGTGGCCCGAAGGGCCGGAGTGGGGGAAGGCGGTGTCCACCTGTCGTTTCGTTGCCCGCGGCTACAAGGGAGAAGGCAGGCCAGAGGGGGGAACCGGCAGGGCAAGGAGGTGTCTCTCATGACCGCCCACACCCCCGCCCAGCTCCACTTCCGCACGCTCCGCCTGGGCACGCCGTTCCAGCCGCGCATCGACGCGCTGGCCAGGACCAACGACTGGTATTCATGGGGCGGCTATCGCGCGCCGCATTCGCTGTGGGACGAAGAGCTCGAGTATTTCGCCATCCGCAGCCAGGCGGCGGTGTTCGACATCTCGCCGATGGTGAAATACCGGATCGAGGGACCGGACGCGGAGGCGCTGTGCAACAAGGTCACCCTGCGCGACGTGACGAAGCTCAGGCCCGGGCGCGTCCACTACACCGCATGGTGCGACGACGAGGGCCATGTGCTGGACGACGGCACGCTCTTCCGGCTCTCGCCGACCCGCTTCCGACTGTGCTGCCAGGAGCGGCACCTGCCCTGGCTGCTCGACAGTGCCGAAGGTCTTGACGTCGAGATCGCAGAAGAAACCGAGGAGGTGGCCGGCCTCGCGCTGCAGGGTCCGACCTCCTACGCCGTGCTGCGCGATGCGGGGTTCGCCGGAGTGGAGAAGCTCAAGATCTTCGACCTCGCGGAGTTCTCCCACGACGGCGCGACGGTGACGATCTCGCGCACCGGTTTCACCGGCGACCTCGGCTACGAGCTTTTCGTGCCGGCAGAGGATGCCCTGTCGCTGTGGGACAGGCTGTTCGAGGCGGGCGCTTTGCATGGCATACGCGCCATCGGCTACACGGCGCTGAACCGCGCCCGCATCGAGGCGGGGCTGATCGTCGCCAACGCGGATTTCGTCACCGCGGAACACGCGCTCCGGCAGGACCGCGTCCGCATGCCCGACGAGATCGGGCTTGGCTTTATGGTCGACGTCGGAAAGGGCCATTTCAACGGACGCCGCGCCATCCTCGAGGCACGGCAGAAGCGCACCCTGCGCCATGTGCTGGTCGGCCTGGAGATCGAGGGCAACGTTCCTGCCGAGCACGCGATCGTCTATCATCGCAAGGTGCATGAAGCCGGGGTGGTCAGCGCGGCGATCTGGTCGCCGATGGCGAAGCGCAACATCGCCATCGCAAGCTTGGCGCGACCTTTCGGCGACGCCGTGACCGACGATCTCTGGGTGGAGATCTACGCATTGCGCGAGCTGCAGTACCAGAAGCTCATGAAGCGGGCGAAGGTCGTGCCGAGGCCCTTCATCAAGCTCGAACGCCGCACTGCCAATCCTCCGGGCGAGCGCTGAGATGAACCGGAAGAGGAGACGGGGCGGCCAGGAGCCTGCGACCGCCGCCGGCAGTGACGCGGAGGTGGCGGAGAACTGGGCGCTGGTCAACACGCCGCTCGGCGAGGAGTGGTCCGGCCGGGCGCGCTACGCGGCAGCGATGTTCTTCTACAGGCGCGGCGAGATGAGCGCGGATACGCTGGAGGTCTACCGCATCTGCTCGCGCCTCGACGCCGAGGACCCGCTGGCGATCCTGCGCGGCCGCGGCACGGGGAAGAACTGGCTGAAGCGGATGGGCGTCGAACCGTAGCTTGCAATCGCTGCCTGTCGCCAGGCCGATATCCACGACCAGCCCGTTCCCGTCGAGATCCTCGGTGTAGAAGGCCGCGTCGACGACGAAGGTCGCGCCGTGCAGCCCCTGCGCCGGCCCGAGCACCGGCGATGCCAGGCTGTGGGCGATCATGATGTGGTCGCGGACCTCGACTGCGACCATTGCTTGCGCCTTCATTGGGTCCTGCCGTACCGGACGCGGTGGCAGAGCGTTGCGGGATCGGCAAGGATCGCCGCGTAGCGCGCGGGCAGCCGCGAAAATTCCGACTCCCCGCTGATCAGGATGTCCAGCCCGGCGTCGGCGAGCAATCCAAGCGCCGTCTTCAGCCTGCGCCGGTTCGGCCAGCGCACGCGGCGATCGGCGGGAACATGCCCGACCTGTGACGACACGAGCTGCAGACGGCGACTGTGGAAGGCCGCGCCCAGCGGTGCGCTTACGTGGTTCGCGCCATACCAGCTCGCCTCCACCACCCGCGCTTCCATTGCCGCCGCGGCAAGCGCGGTCGCCAGACCGGCCGTGCTCGCGCTGGCGTGGATGACGACGTCGCAATCCTCGGGGCTGTCCTGCGGCAGCGCGAAGCGGCAACCCAGCGTGCTTGCCAGTGCGGCCCGCATCGGGTTCTTGTCGACGAGCGTCACCTCGGTCCCCGGAATACGGGCGCACAAGTATCCGGCCAGCGCGCCGATGACGCCGGCGCCGACGATGGCGATGCGGTCACCGGGTGCGGCGCGCGCATCCCAGACGATGTTGAGCGCCGTCTCCATGCTGGCTGCCAGAACGGCGCGCGCCGCCGGGACCTCCTTCGGGAGCGGGACCGCCATGGATTCGGGCGCCGAAAACCGCGCCTGGTGCGGATGCAGCACGAAGACGGTCCGGTCGAGCAGTTCGTGGGGACCTTCCTCGACGACGCCGACCGTCGCGTAGCCATACTTCACTGGGAAGGCGAACACGCCCTCCTGCAGGGGACAGCGCATGCGCTGCCATTCGGTTTCCGGCACCTCGCCCCTGAACACGAGCGCCTCGGCGCCGCGGCTGATCCCGGAGAACAGCGTCTCGACCTCAACAAATCCCGCGGGCGTCTCGAAGCCTGTCGCGTCGAGTTCGCAATTGCCGGGACTTGTTATCCAGAGAGCCTCGGAGGTCGGCATCGGATACGGCCCATCTCATCAGGTCTGGTGCAGTTACGCACCAACACGGCGCGGCCGCAACCCCGGCTGTCCGCACTGCCGGGGGCGGATCGCAAGCGGACTGCGCTCAAAAGCTCTATGGAAGAGGGATGAAATATGCCCTATGGCGTGCCTCGATTGTATACCGAGGAGAATTTCTGCATGGCCCGCATCACGCTGAGACAATTGCTCGATCACGCTGCCGAACACGGCTACGGTGTGCCCGCCTTCAACATCAACAACATGGAGCAGGCGCTGGCCATCATGGAGGCGGCGGACGCGGTCGACGCCCCGGTGATCCTGCAGGCCTCGCGCGGCGCGCGCTCCTATGCCAACGACATCATGCTGAAGCACATGATGGACGCCGTCACCGAGATCTATCCGCACATCCCTGTCTGCGTGCATCTCGACCACGGCAACGAGCCGGGCACCTGCATGACGGCGATCCAGGCCGGCTTCACGTCGGTGATGATGGACGGCTCGCTGAAGGCCGACGGCAAGACCCCGGGCGACTGGGACTACAACGTCGGCGTGACGAAGACGGTGGTCGACATGGCCCATCTCGGCGGCATTTCCGTCGAGGGCGAGCTCGGCGTGCTCGGCAGCTTGGAGACCGGCGAGGGCGAGAAGGAAGACGGGCACGGCTTCGAGGGCAAGCTGTCCCACGACCAGTTGCTCACGAACCCCGACGAGGCGGTGAAGTTCGTCAAGGAAACTAAGGTCGACGCGCTGGCGATCGCCATGGGCACCAGCCACGGCGCCTACAAGTTCAGCCGCAAGCCGGACGGCGCGGTGCTGGCGATGAACGTGATCGAGGAGATCCACCGCAAGCTCCCGAACACGCATCTCGTCATGCACGGGTCGTCGTCGGTGCCGCAGGACCTGCAGGACATCATCAACCAGTACGGCGGCAAGATGAAGCCGACCTGGGGCGTGCCGGTCGAAGAGATCCAGCGCGGCATCAAGCACGGCGTGCGCAAGATCAACATTGACACCGACAACCGCATGGCGCTGACCGGCCAGATCCGCAAGGTGCTGGCGGAGGACCCGAGCGAGTTCGATCCGCGCAAGTACCTGAAGCCGGCCATGGTCGCGATGACCAAGCTCTGCAAGCAGCGCTTCGAGGAGTTCGGCACCGCCGGCCATGCCTCGAAGATCAAGTCGATCCCCGTCTCCGAGATGGCGAAGCGCTACAAGTCCGGCGAGCTCGACCCGAAGATCGGGTGAAGCCATCGCCCATCCTCGCCCCCACGAAGTGGGGGAGAGGTGCTGAGCGAAGCGAAGCGGAGAGGGGGACGCCGCCGCTTGAGACGAAGAAGGCCCCCCTCTCCGTCTCGGGCTGAAGCCCTCGACACCTCTCCCCCACTTCGTGAGGGAGAGGAAAGGCGCCTCATCACAGCACCCCGTGCACTTCGTCGATGTTGGTGTCCTCGATGCGCTTGTCGAGCACGATCTCGCCGCGCGCCATGGCGACGACGCGGTCGCAGCAGTCGAAGACGTGGTGCATGTTGTGGCTGATGAAGACGCCGGTGATCTTCTGCGCCTTCAGCCCGCGCACGAAGCCGATCACCTTGTTGGTCTCCTTCACCGACAGGTGATTGGTCGGCTCGTCCAGGATCATCACCTTCGACTTGAAGTGCATTGCGCGCGCGATCGCAACGCCCTGCCGCTGGCCGCCTGACAGTTCGCCGACAAGGGCGTCCGGCGAACGCAGGTGAAGGTCGACGTCGGCGATCGCCCTGACGCTTTCCTCGCGCATCTTCTTCTGGTCGAGGATGCCGATGCCGAACAGCGACGCCTTCACCGGCTCGCGGCCGATGAAGACGTTGCGCGCAATCGTCATGGTCGGCACCATCGAGTTGTACTGGTAGATCGTTTCTATGCCGCGCTCCATCGCCTCGCGCGGGTTGGCGAAGTCGACCGGCGTGCCTTCCATCCTGATCTCGCCGCCGTCCGCCCGCTGCGTGCCGGAGAGGATGTTGATCAGCGTCGACTTGCCGGCGCCATTGTCGCCGACGAGCCCGAGCGCCTCGTTGGGGTAGATGTCGAGCGAGACGTTCTTGAGCGCGTGGACGCCCGAGTACCACTTCTGCAGGTTCCGGATCTCGATGATGGGGGCGGTCATCTAGGTCTCCACCTTGATCGCGCGGGCCCGCTTGCGCATCCACGCGTTCACCACCACGGCGAAGATGGTCAGCAGGCCGATCGCCATCTTGAACCAGTTGGCGTCGACCTGGGACAGCACAAGGCCGTTGTCGATGACGCGGATGAGGACGGCGCCCACGATGCCGCCGAGGATCGTGCCGACGCCGCCCATCAGCGAGGTGCCGCCGATCACGGCGGCCGCCACCGCCTGCAGCTCCAGCCCCTCGCCGATCGACGGCAGCGGCGCGCCGAGGCGCATGACCTGGATGGTGCCTGCGAAGCCGACGAGCAGCGAGCAGATCATGAAGCAGGCGATCTTCACGCGCGCCGTCGGGATGCCCATCGACTGCGCGGCCGGCAGGAAGCCGCCTGTCGCGCGCACCCAGTTGCCGAAATTGGTGCGCGACATCAGCATCGACACCAGGATCGCGATGGCGAGGAACCAGAAGAAGGACATGCGGAACAGCTCGCCCGGCCCGACATAGATGGTGAAGAGCCATTTGGGCAGCGCGTTCGCCGGAATCAGCGGTGGGAATCCGCCCGAGATCACGACGGTGAGCGAACGCGCGACGAACATCATGCCGAGCGTGGTGATGAAGCTCGGTATGGCGAATTTGATGGTGATGAAGCCGTTGACGAAGCCGACGAGAAGCGCAACGACGAGGCCGGCGGCAAAGGCGGAGGCGAAGGGCACGCCGGCGGCAAGCAGCACCGCCATCGTCATCGGGGTCAGCGCGAAAACCGAGCCGACCGAAAGGTCGAACTCCCCGCAGATCATCAGGAGGGTCACGCCGATGGCGACCAGCCCCATCTCAGGCAGCAGGCCCAGCATGCCGCGCAGGTTCTGCGTGCTGAGGAACACACCGTTCGAACGGAACTGGAAGACGATGAGCAGGAGCAGCAGGAACACCACAGCGGCGAGTTCCGGCTTCTCCAGGTAGATTTTCATGAGGCGCTTCATGAAGGCTCCGGGCTAGGGGAGGAGTGTCTCCGCCGGGATGTGAAGGGTCGCCCCCTCCACCGCCTGCGGCGGTCCCCCTCCCCCGAAAACGGGGGAGGATCCAGGTTGTGCCAGCGGTACCGCCGCGGCTCCTCCCCTGCGCAGCGGGGGAGGGGGACCGCCGCAGGCGGTGGAGGGGGCGATCGTGGTTCTACCGCACGCCCTGCTTGGCGAGTTCCATCAGCTTCGGCACGTCTTCCTTGACGATGATGCCCTTGCCGGTGTCGATGTCGGCCGGCAGCAGGCCGACGGTCTTGGTGAGGTACGCCTCCATGACCGGCATGAAGCCCTGCATGTAGGGCTGCTGGTCGACCTGGACCTGGATGTAGCCGGCTTCCATCTGCTGCAGCACCTCGGCGACGATGTCGAATCCGCCCATCAGCACCTTGCCGGGCTCGACGCCTCGGTCGACGAGCACCTGCGCCACATAGGCGTGCCACAGGCCGGTGTCGAAATAGACCGTGGTGTCCGGATTGGCGGCCAGATAGGCGCCGACGCGGTCGGCCACGACGGCGCCGTCCGTGCCGGTGTCGAGACGCTCGATCACCACCTCGCGGCCGCTGTTCGCCGCCTTGTACTCCTCGAGGAACTTCATGACGCCGGCGGCGCGCTGTTCCGACCAGTTCTGGCCGGGCGCCGAGACGCCGACGAGCGCCTTGATCTTGCCCTCCTTCGGGAAGAACTCGGACATCTTCTTCCCGAGCTCATAGCCGGCAGGGATGAAACCCTGGCCGATGAAGGCCTGGCGGGCATTGCCGGCAGCACCTTCGGTGTCGTCGACGTTGGAGGCGATGACGGTGACGCCGGCGGCGCGGGCGTCGGCGATGATCTGGTCGAAGGCGTTGTTGTCGACGATCGAGGTGATCAGCGCATCGGGCTTGCCCGCCAGCGCGGCCAGCATGTTGGCCGACTGCTGCTCGATCGAGCCTTCGGTCTGGGTGAAGATCATCTGGCAATTGGCCTGGAGCTTGGCGCAGGCGTCGTCGAAGCCCTTCTTCACCGCCTGCCAGAACGGGTTTGAGGCCGACGAATGGTGCGTGAACACGATGTTCATCGGTTCCTGCGCGCTTGCCGGGGTCGGCGCTCCTCCGGCCAGTGCGGTGCAGGCGACAAGTACTGCAAACAGTCTCTTCATGCTCTCCTCCACTTGTGTTTTGGCCGCCGACCCTCCCGGTCAGGTGGCCTCGCTTGATCGTCGACGGACGCTGAAGAGCCTGTCCATCTCCGGATTCAATTCCATGCCGAGCCCGGGGCCGGGCGGCACGGTGATCATGCCGTTCCGCACCTCGGGCAGGGCCGTCACCAGGTCGCGGTACCAAGTGCGGTAGAAGGCGCGTACGCTCTCCTGCACCAGCGCGTTGGGCGCATTCAGCGACAGGTGCGTGGAGGCGCACAGCACGACAGGTCCCGTGCAGTCGTGCGGCGCCACAGGCAGGTGCCAGGCCTCGGCCATGGCGGCGATCTTGCGCGCTTCCGAGAGGCCGCCGCACCAGCTGACGTCGAGCATGACGATGCCGGCGGCGCCGGTTTCCAGCAGGTCGCGGAAGGCCCAGCGCGAGCCCAGCGTCTCGGAGGCGCAGATGGGCGCGCGCGAGGCCTCCGCGTAGCGCTTGAGGCTGGAAAGGCTGTCCATGCGGATCGGGTCCTCGTGCCAGAAGGTCCGGAACTGAGCCAGCTCGCGCGCGATCTCCATCGCCGGCAGGAGCTGCCACAGCGAATGGAACTCGACCATGATGTCCATGCGGTCTCCGACGGCCTTGCGGATCTTCTCGAACGGCTTGAGGGCAGCCTTCAGGTCGGCGCTCGATATGTACTGGCCGCGCGTCTTCTCGGCCGCCATGTCGAACGGCCAGATTTTCATCGCCGTGGTGCCTTCGTCGAGCAGCGACTGCGCAAGCTCGTCGGCGCGGTGAAGGAAGCCGTTGAGGTCGTCGTAGGAACCCTTGTTCCCGAGCCCGAAGTTTGCCGCCTGCTGGCCGGTCGCCTCCTTGATGTACTCGGTGCCAGCGCAGGTGTTGTAGGTGCGGATCTCCTGCCGGCTGAAGCCGCCCAGCAGTTGCGCGATGGGCTGCCCGGTTGCCTTGCCGAACAGATCCCACAGCGCGATGTCGAAGGCGGAATTGCCGCGCATCTCCGCGCCGGTCGAGCGGAAGCCAAGATAGCCGGTCAGGTCGGAAGCCAGGAGGTCGATCTGCATCGGGTCGCGGCCGATGACCCGTGGCGCGACGAACTCGTGGATGTAGGTCTCCACCGTCTCGGCCATGAAGAAGGTCTCGCCCAGTCCGACCAGCCCCTCGTCGGTGTGGACGCGGACCCAGAGCAGGTTCGGGCGCTCGTCGATGCGGATGGTCTCGATCCGGGAGATCTTCATCGCGGCGCCCTCATGCCATGCCCGCGTCGACGAGCGCCTTGACGCTGCGGTCGAAGTGCTTCGCCATCAGGTCCTGCGCCCGGGCCGGGTCGCCTGCGGCGATCGCCTCGGCCAGTTCGCGGTGGAGGTCGATCATGGCCAACTGGTCCTCGACACGGCTGCGGCTGCGCCAGCCGATCGGCCAGGTCTGCCGCGTCACGCCGTCGAACGCGCCGACGATCAGCGTGAAGACGGGGTTCCTCGCCGCCTTGGCGATTTCCAAGTGGAAGGCGAGGTCGTGTTCCATCAGCGCCGGGAGGTTCTCGAAATTGGCGCGCATTCCTTCCGTGTGGGCAAGGATGCGGGCGCTCTCGTCTTCGGACCTTCGCAGCGACGCCAGCGCCGCGGTGCGCATCTCGATGGTGCGCCGCACGTCGTAGATCTGCTGGATCGAGATCTGCTCGGTCTGCACGCCATGCTCGATGACGGGCGACATGACGCCGTAGTCCAGTTCGGCGATGACGGCGCGTTTGCCCGCGCTGAGTTCGATGAGGCGCATCGCGGCGAGCGAGCGGAATGCTTCGCGCACCACTGTGCGGGACACTCCCATCTCGCGCGACAGCTGGGATTCGCTCGGCAGCCGGTCGCCCGGCCCGAGGTCGTGGGCGCGCATGTGCTGCGTGATGGCGCCGATGGCCTGGCTGACCAGGCTGCGGCTCGTCTCCTCCGGAGCCTGCTGCACTCTGCCCTCCCGTGCAGAGCGCCCAATCCTGTAGGACAGGTTTGAGCACAACTGTACATAGGCGAGCAATTTCGCGGACCTGTCAAGCGGAGGGAGAACCGCTCCAGGGCGATGGCTTGAAGCGAATACCCCCACCCCTACCCCTCCCCACAAGGGGGAGGGGGCCCTGCCGCGCCTTTGTCCCGCGCGCAACGTCGATGATCTTGGCCGGGCACGGTGGCAAACACGTCCCCCTCCCCCTTGTGGGGAGGGGTAGGGGTGGAGGTACGTCCGGGCGAGCCTTTCAAGCGACTGCCTTGGGGACCGCTCCCTCCCGCCGTCCGACCTCGTTCAGTCGTCGCCCGTCGCCCAGGCGAGCATCTGCCCGAACAGTCTTGGATAGCCGTCCCAGGCGGAGGACTGCGGCGGCAGCCAGTGCGGCCCGACATCGGAAGTCCATGCGACGGTGCGGCCCTTGCCAGACCGCCCCGTCACCAGCAGCGGCAGCGAGCCGTAGTCGGACGAGACGGTCGCGAGCACCTCGGCGCCGTCCTTCACGGCGACCTCGTTGAAGCCGAGCAGGATCGGCCAGTCGGCGCCGAGCCCGCGCAGGATCGGGTGGTCTGACGGTCCGCCGACGACCGGCGTGAAACCCTCCGGGACCTCGACCCGATCGTCCACGGGCAGGCATGAAACCGGCAGCACGTCCTCGACCGGGGTCTTGCGATAGCGCGCGCCGCCGTTGATGCCCTGGAAGCTGTAGTAGCCGCCGAACATCAGCAGGCCACCGCCGGCATGCACATAGTCGCGCAGCAGACGCAGGCGGTTCGGCGTCGGCTTCGAATGGATCCAGGTGTCCGGATGAAGCAGCAGCGTGTTCGCCCCGAGGTCCGACAGCACGACCGCGTCATAGGCCGACAAGGCCTCCATCGTCTGCGGGAAGGCGCGCTGCGCCTCATGCGCGGGCATGAAGGTCACGTCGAAGGCCGACGTCTTCAACGCTTCGAGCAAAGTGTCGGCGCCGGTGTGGTAGGTGACCGTCGGAAACTGGTCGAAGCCCTTGATGTGCGTCGACGTCGACACCCAGGATTCGCCTGCAAGCAGGACCTTCTTCTTCGCCATTCGAGAACTCCCCTCTCCATGTTCCCGCCGCCGATCGCCGTCGCGGCGTGCCCGAACTCCAGGCTCGGGCATCCTTGCATTGCAGCCCGCCAAACCCAAGCTGTCGAGAGCCGCGTGTCGCTGGACCTACGAAATCCAGCAACAGCGGCGACCCGGAGTGCGCGAAACGTGCGGACTTGTGGTAGAGCTTGGCCTCGGGATCGCGACACGGAAGGAAAGGCCGTCCATGGAACTGTCCTCTCTCCTGATCTTCGCCGGCGCGCTGCTGGTCGCGGCGGGCTCGCCTGGCCCCTCCATCGCGGCGCTCGTCGCCCGCGTCATCTCCAAGGGTTTTCGCGACGTGCTGCCCTTCCTGATGGCCATGTGGATCGGTGAGGCGATCTGGCTGTCGCTGGCGGTGTTCGGGCTGGCCTATATCGCGCAGACCTTCCACATCGTCTTCGTCGCCGTGAAGTGGGCTGGTATCGCCTATCTCGTCTATCTCGCCTGGAAGATGTGGACGGCGCCGGTCGCGGTGAGCGAGAGCGAGTTGCCGCGCGAGGATTCGCCGATGAAGCTGTTCCTGACCGGCATGGCCGTCACGCTCGGCAATCCGAAGATCATGATGTTCTATCTCGCCCTGCTGCCGACGATCATCGACTTGACCAGCGTGACGGTCGTCGGATGGGCCGAGCTGACGCTGACCATGGCGCTGGTGCTCATCGCCATCGACTGCACCTGGGTGCTCGCGGCGGCGCAGGCGCGGCGGCTGATCCGCAGCCCGCGCGCCATGCGCATCGCCAACCGTATCAGCGCCGGCACGATGGCGGGAGCGGCGGCAGCGATCGCCGCGCGGTCGTAGGGCCGAAGCGAGCAGGACATCCCGGCGTGGCGTCGGCTGCGCCTCCCGATAATTGGGCCATGGAACGGCACGCGTGGCGCGCTATAGTTCCCCCTATCGCCGGCCTCTATCTGTCAGGCGCCGGCCCGGTTTTCGACAACCAAGGAGATACTCATGGATCGCACAGCTTCAGCCGTCTGGAAGGGCACGCTCAAGGAAGGGTCCGGCACGATCGACCTCCAAAGCGGGGTGTTCAAGAGCCAGCCCTATTCCTTCAAGATGCGGTTCGAGGACGAGAGCGGAAAGTCGGGCACAAATCCGGAAGAGCTTATCGCAGCGGCGCATGCCAGCTGCTTCGCCATGCAGCTTTCGCACTTCCTGGCGGAAAACGGCACCCCCGCAGAGAAACTCGACGCCAAGGCCGCGGTGACGCTCATCCCGGGCACCGGCATCACCAAGAGCGCGCTGACGCTGGTGGGAACCGTTCCCGGCCTCGACGCGGCCAAGTTCAAGGAGCTGGCCGAGAAGGCCAAGGCCGGCTGCCCGGTGTCGAAGGCGCTTGGCGCCATCGAGGTGACGCTGGACGCCAGGCTGGCCTAAGGCCGCAGCACGCTTATCGCCGATAACAGGTCGGGCCTGCAGCGATGCCGGCCCGTTCCTCTGCCAGCAGACAGTTCAGCCTATATCGGGCCGTTCGAAGTCGCCGGTCTGGCGGTTCATGACCCACAGCTCTCCGGTCGAGATGTCGAACCAGGCGCCGTGGAGCGAGAGCTTGCCCTTCTCCTCGAGAATGCGCACGCACGGAAAAGTCCTCAGGTTGGCGATCGAGAAGCGGATCGAGATGCGTTCCAGCGCGGTCTGGCGCTCGGTCGCCGTCATCATTGTGTTCTTCGACACCGCGTCGGCCGAAGGCGCGACCAGACTCATCCATTTGCCGATGAAGTCTCCGGGCGAAAGGGGCTCCGATTCCGGGGCAAGCGCGGCCTTTATGCCGCCGCAGCGGCCATGGCCCATCACCACGATATTGCGGACCTTGAGGCTCTGCACTGCAAATTCGAGGGCAGCCGAAGTCGAGTGATACTCGCCGTCCGGCTCGTAGGGCGGCACCAGATTGGCGACGTTTCGCAACACGAAGAGTTCGCCGGGCCCGACGTCGAAGATGGTCTCGGGCGCTGCCCTGGAATCGCAGCACGCGACGACCATGATCTCCGGCTTTTGGCCCTCTCGCGCCAGACTTCGATAGCGGGAACTCTCGGACTGATAGCGCCCGGTCATGAAGTTCCGATAGCCTGTGAGGAGGCGGTCCGGCAGATGGGTCATGCGTTTCGCTTACAGCGCGTCCACGGCTCAATCAACCCATTTTCCGCATCGCACAATCGATGGAGGGAGGCGCTGGTTTCGCGCCGCCCGCCTGACGTTCGACAATGTCAGTTGTATGTCGGCATGATCCACGGGCTGACGTCGATGCCGAGCTTCTTACCTTGCCGGCCCGCTTCGCCCGTGGCGGTCGACTGCTCCGTCCGGACCACTGAACCTGTCGCCTTGTAGTCGAGAACCGCCTTCTGCTCGACGGCCGGCTTTGGCGGAAGCGAGGTCTTGGCAGCCTGGTCCCCCGCAAAGGCTGCGCCAGGAATTGCGAGCAAGGCGGCGAGGAGGAAAGCAGACGTCTTCATCGGATCTCTCCATTCGTACATGTACGATACATAATACATGTACGAGGCAGATACGCACAGGTCAAGCGTATTTTCGTACGCGTACGAAAACGTGGATCCGAGGAGGGCGGGAGATCGAGGCGTGGGGGCGCTCAGCAGTGCGGCAGGGTGTCCACCAGCGGCTCGACCTCGGCGGCGGAAAGGCCAAGCAGGGCGATCGCTATGACGCGTTCCGCGTACTGCCGCGGTTCGCCGAACGGGTAGTGGGGAAATGCGATCAGCAGAGAGATCGCCCCATGGGCGACGGTCCACAGCATGGTCGCGATGGCGTGGGTATCGCCGCGCAACCTGCCTGCCGCAACCGCCGCATCGACACGGTCGATGAGGATCCGCAGTGCCGGGTTGCCGGCTTCCTTCTCCGCGAATTCCTCCGCATCCTTGTCGATCTCGGTCGACATGAAGATCGTGCGATACTCGTTGGGGCTCTCGAGGGCGAAGTCGACATATTCGAGGAGGCCCTCCCGCAGTGCGTCCACGGGATCGACGGAAAAGTCCCGGTTCAGCCGCCTGGCGAGCAGAGCGAAGTGGTCCTCGGCCAATGCTACGAGGATCGCGTGCTTGTCGGCGAAGTAGGAATAGACCGACATCGGCGCGTAGCCGGCCCGCGTGGCCAGCTTGCGGATTGTCAGGCCTTCGTAGCCGTCCTCCTGCACCAGCTGGTGGGCGGCTTTGAGCAGTTCGTCACGCTGGGCTGCCTTCTGGCGTTCGCGCCGGTCCTGGATGGTTTGCGACATGGCCTCTGATCGAGCGTAAGCGCGGCATTGTTTCCGATCGCGAGTTGAAGGACAACCGTCCAACCGGCATTCGGGTTCCGACAATAGCGGAGTTGGCCAGATGAGTGGTGAAAAGGATCTCGGACGGCTTCTGGCGACGATGCGGCCTGCCTTGCTGCCGGGCGAGTTCGTCTTTGCGATCCTGCCTCATGGCCGGGATATCCCTCAGGGCGTCCAACCCGTGATGTCCTTCCGCGAGGCAGAAGGTATGACGTTGATCGTGTCTGCCGGAAGCGCGGAAGCCGCAGGAATGTCCCCGACTTTCCCCAGCCGCATGATCACATTGCAGATCCACTCGTCTCTGGAGGCAGTGGGTTTCCTGGCCGCGATAACTGCGCGTCTCGCTGCAGCCGGAATAAGCGTCAATCCGGTCTCCGCCTATCATCACGACCATCTGTTCGTGCCGGCGGATCGGGCCGACGAGGCGATGAGGCTGCTCGAGGCCATGGCGGCCGAGAGCGCCGGCGCAACCCAGGCCTAGGAACGCGACGCCTTCCCGTGAAGGGGAGATGGCCGTGGAGCAGGTCAAGGCAGCGCGCGACGCAGGAGAACGTCAAACACTGCCCTGGCGACCCCCACCTCTGTCCGCTAGGCGGATCGGCCCTCCCCCGAGGGGGAGGGAAGACGCCGGCGGCTCAGGCGGCCTTCTTCTTCGGCTGTATCAGGCCCTTCGCGATGAGCAGTTCGGCGATCTGGACGGTGTTGAGCGCTGCGCCCTTGCGCAGATTGTCCGATACGATCCACATCGCCAGTCCGTTTTCGACGGTGGCGTCCTCGCGGATGCGGCTGATGTAGGTTGCATCCTCGCCGGCGCTCTCGATCGGCGTGATGTAGCCGCCGTTCTCGCGCTTGTCGATGACGAGGCAACCCGGCGCGTCGCGCAGGATATCGCGCGCCTCATCGGCGGTGATCGGCTCCTCGAACTCGATGTTGACCGATTCCGAATGGCCGATGAACACCGGGACGCGCACGGCGGTGGCGGTCAGCTTGATCTTGGGATCGAGCATCTTCTTGGTCTCGGCCATCACCTTCCACTCTTCCTTGGTGTAGCCGTCTTCCATGAACACGTCGATGTGCGGGATGACGTTGAAGGCGATGCGCTTGGTGAACTTCTTGGCTTCCACCGGATCGGCGACGAAGACGGCGCGCGTCTGCGTGAACAGCTCGTCCATGCCTTCCTTGCCGGCGCCCGACACCGACTGGTAGGTCGAGACGACGACGCGCTTGATCTTTGCCTTGTCGTGCAGCGGCTTCAGCGCCACCACCAGTTGGGCGGTCGAGCAGTTCGGGTTGGCGATGATGTTCTTCCTGGAGAAGCCGTCAATGGCGTCCGGGTTCACCTCCGGTACGATCAGCGGCACGTCCTGGTCGTAGCGCCAGGCCGACGAGTTGTCGATGACGACGCAGCCCTGCCTGCCGATCTTGGGCGACCACTCCTTGGAGACGTTGCCGCCGGCCGACATCAGGCAGATGTCGGTGTCGGAGAAGTCGTAGGTGGCGAGATCCTTCACCTTGAGCGTGCGGTCACCATAGGACACTTCGGTACCTTGGCTGCGGCGCGAGGCGAGCGCCACCACCTCGTCTGCCGGAAAGCCTCGCTCTTCGAGGATGTTCAGCATTTCCCGGCCCACATTGCCCGTGGCGCCGGCGACCGCTACCTTGAAACCCATCGCAAAAAATCTCCTGTCGCTCTCCACCTGGTTTGGCTTGGAGAAGACCCGCCGACCATCGCGGGTCCCGTCCCCCTCCGGCCGGACCCGGGGAGAGGGCGGATTGGCCAAGGGAGATCAGACCGTTTTGGTGGTCGTGGTTTTACGAGTCGTTTTGGCCGAGGTGGTGAAACGGGGACGTGCAGCACTGCCCGCGGCCGCATGGCCCGGGAAATCCAGTGCAAAAAGCGCCATCAGCAGGCCGCGCATAAGGGTCTCCGTCGTCCGCTGCGCTTTTACGCGGTTTGGACACAGAGTCAATCTGATGGAGATTCGGCGAGAAGCACGGCCTACTTGCAGCCCCCATGCGCCCATTTGGCGAGCGCGACCTTGAAATGGGTGCCGAGCGGGTGGGGCAAGCGCATGATCCTGAGGTCGTCCACGTCATAGGTCCGCGCCTGCTCGCACAGCGTGTCCTTGGTCCAGCCATGGCAGGACACGCAGTGCTTGTCCCAGATCGTCTTGTCGAGCCCCTCGATCGGGGGGAACCGCGGCTTGCCCTGGATCAGTTCGGCGATGCTCTTGCCATCCAGCACCGGGTCGCCGAACTCCACCTTACCCTCGAAGCTGATGGGCGCATCGCTGCCGAGCTTGGGTATCTGCGCCCGCAGCGCGTTCATCGCCACCTGATCGCCCTCGGCGGAGGCCGCTGGCTCCTGCGCCGACCGCAGCGCCTGGCCGCTGGCGTCCGGCGCCGCGGCATCCGGCGCCGTGCCGACGATCAACGGCTCGCTGGCCGCAACGGGGTTCAGCATCACCTCGTCGATGAGGGACGCGTTCACCCATGGCCGCTGCTTGCCGGCGGTCGCCTTGTAGACGTCGCCGGTGACCCGGGTCATCACCGTGGTCAGCTGCACGTTCTCATCGCCGATATGGTCCAGCAACGCCGCGGCGAAGGGCGAATGCTCTCCGCTGCCGTCGTAGGCGGCCTCGTTCGGGCTGGTGGCGAAGGCGATCAGCGTGCCGTCGCCGCCGTCCTCGAATCTCACCTCGGCGAGGCCCTTGCCGGCATCGGAGAAACGGCGACCGACGCCTGCCGCGGCCAGCGGATTGTCACGGCAGGCGTCGAGGAAAACCAGCCGAACCTTCGTTTCACGCGACATCTGGCGCAGCACGAAATCGAGCAGCACCGCTTCGAAATCGAGAGAGGTTTCGTCCTCCAGCACCGCGTCAACCGGCAGCAGATAGTTGCGTCCCGACACCTGCAGCCCGTGCCCCGCATAGAAGAACACGGCCATATCGGCGCCGCGCACGACCTTGGCGAAGCGCGCCATGGTCGCCTGCGTTTCGCTCTTGGAGAGGTCGAATCCGGAAACGACCTCGAAGCCAAGGCCGCTCAGTTTTTCGGCCATCGCCTTGCCGTCGCCGGCCGCGTTCTTGAGGACGGGAAGATTCGAATAGGCAGAGTTGCCCATGACCAGCGCGACGCGCCGCTCAGCCGCGGCCCCGGCCGCCGAGATCAACAGCATCGCCAGTGCGCAGAGAAGCGTGGACACGTATCGCATTATGCCCGGCGCAGCCTCAATTCGACATCGCCGTCGCCGAGAATTCGATGCGGCGGTTGAGCGCCTTGTTCTTGGCGCTGTCGTTCGGGGCTATCGGCTCGGCTTCTCCATATCCGGTCGCGGCGATCCGCTCGGAGGCGACGCCGGCGTTGAGGATGTAGTCTCTCACCGCATTGGCCCGCCGCTCCGAAAGGTTCTGGTTTTCGGTGTCGGAGCCGTCGGAATCCGTGAACCCGGACACCTGGACCTTCAGCGCGGGGCATTTGGTCACAACGTCCAGCACGCTGCCGAGCACGTGGTCGCTCTGCCGATCGAGCCGCGCGCTGCCGGTACGGAAATAGATGGCTCCCGTCTTTGACAGCACGTCAAAGCGGTTGGTGCATTCCTCGCGGGAATACTCCGTCTTGGTCGCGTCGGTAGCGATCGGTCCGGTCGTTTGCGTCGCCGCGACCTGGACGAGCTCCGGCTTGGCCGCCGGCTCGGTTCCGAAGACGAAATCGAACGATACCGAGGCCGTCGGCACGATGTTCGTCACATTGGCCGCACGTTCCAGCTTCTCGATCGCCGGCAGCAGGCCGAAATCCTCGACCTTGACGGCGACCGGAGCGTGAGACGCGACGGACACGAGGTTGTCCGTGAGCATGGTGACCGCGACGTTCGCCGTGATCTCCTTGTCGACGCCGTGCAGCGAGAGCTTCACCGGCAGCGGCACCACCATCCGGCGCTTCTGCGGCAGGTCGGCGAAAGCCGCTGGGTCTACCTTGGCGGTTATCGTCGCGTTGGGGAACTCGAAGGTCTCGAAGAACAGGAAGCGCATCCGCACGTTGCGGATGTCGACGCCCGTATCCACCGAATTGAGATCAAGCGTGATGGTCGCCGATCCGTCGGTGTCGATGCTGCCGGAGATGTTCCGGATCGTGTTCGTCTCGACGATCGTGTTTTTCTTGACCGACTGGTAGGTGAGCGTCGACTGCGCAGGATCCAGCGTCCATGTCGATGCCGCGCCGGCAGTTGAGACAAGAGCGCCGCCCATCGCCAGCGCGAACGCGCTTAGCGTGGCAAACCTGCGGAGGATCGCCCACCAGGCGATCTGCGAATGCATGATGCCCGACATTTTCCGACCTCGAAGTCGCGTATGGCGCATGCCCAGCGCTGCCGTCGGACGATGGCCGCAAGGAGAATAGCTTAACTGCAGCAATGTTGCGAGTGTGAAACCTCACATCGGTCCCCGTCATCCGCCTGTCACGCACGTTTGCTCAAAGGCGCTGCATGATGAATGCCGCGCCAGCCGATTCAGGAACGAACACCGGGACGCGAAAGTACCGCACCCTGTTCCTTTCCGACGTGCATCTCGGCACCAAGGGCGCGCAGGTTGCGGCCCTGCTCGAGTTCCTCAGGCAGCACGACGCCGAGACGATCTACCTGGTCGGCGACATCGTCGACGGATGGCGGCTTCGCTCCGGCTGGTACTGGCCGCAGTCCCACAACGACGTGGTGCAGAAGCTGCTGCGCAAGGCGCGCAAGGGCACGCGGATCGTCTACGTGCCGGGCAACCACGACGAGTTCCTGCGCGAATATTGCGGCATGAATTTCGGCGGCATCGAGATACGCGAGACCGACATCCACGTCGCGGCGGACGGCAAGCGCTATCTGGTCATCCATGGCGACGTCTTCGACGTGGTCGTGCGCCATGCGCGGTGGCTCGCCTATCTGGGCGACTGGGCCTACGAGATCGCGCTTTGGCTCAGCACCCACATCAACGTGGCGCGCCGCCGGCTCGGCTTCACCTACTGGTCGCTGTCGGCCTGGGCCAAGGTCAAGGTCAAGCACGCGGTCAACTTCATCGGCAGGTTCGAGGAGACGCTGGCCGGCGAGGCCCGCCGCGAAGGCGTCGACGGCGTGATTTGCGGGCACATCCACAGCGCCGCGCTCCGCGATTTCGGCGGCCTTGCCTATGTCAACACCGGCGACTGGGTCGAAAGCTGCACCGCGGCGGTGGAGCATTTCGACGGACGCATCGAGATCATCGAGTGGTCGACTGTTTCCCGCGAACTGAACCGGCAGCGGGCGGCCGCAATCCCGCTCTGGCGTCGCCGCGCAGCATAGACCTCGGTTGGAGGAACCCCCGTGAACACCATCTCGACGACATGGCCCCAGCCCCCATCGGCGACGCGGAAGCAGGCGGCAGCGCGGCTGCGCCAGGCTGTGCGCAGGAACTCCGCCCTGTCGCCGGCCGGCATCGGCGAACGGCTCTTCGCCAAGCTGTTCAGCGGCCTTGTCTATGCCCAGATCTGGGAGGACCCGGAGGTCGACATGGCGGCACTGGCGATCGAGCCGGGCAACCGCATCGTCACCATTGCGTCGGGCGGCTGCAACGCGATTTCCTATCTACTGGCCGACCCGGCCCGCATCGAGGCGGTCGACCTCAACCGCACCCATGTCGCCTTCAATCGCCTCAAGCTGGCTGCCCTGGGCTCCTTGCCGGACCATGAGAGTTTTCTCCGCTTCTTCGCCGGCGACCCCTCTGCGGAAAACGCCGTGGCCTACCGGCGTCACATCCGGGGGCGGCTCGACGCCGAAAGCCGCGCCTATTGGGACGGGCGGAGCGTGTTCGGCCGCCGCCGTGTCTCCATTGTCGACCGCGGCCTCTATCGCCACGGCCTGCTCGGCCTGTTCATCGGCGCCGGGCATCGCGTCGCCCGCCTATATGGCGTCGATCCGGCCGACCTGCTTGAAGCCAGGGATATTGCCGCGCAGCGCGCCTTCTTCGATACCCATCTGGCGCCGCTGTTCGACAAGCGGCTGGTCCGCTGGCTGACCGGCCGAAAATCGTCGCTCTACGGGCTCGGCATCCCGCCTCAGCAATACGATGCGCTGGCGACTGCGGGCGAAGGCATGGAGTCGATCCTGCGCACGCGCCTCGAAAAGCTGGCCTGCGACTTTCCACTGTCGGAGAACTATTTCGCCTGGCAGGCCTTCGGCCGCCGCTACGACGCGGCGGGACCACTGCCGCCCTATCTGAAGGCCGCGCATTTCGAGACGTTGCGCGCCCGCGCCGACCGCCTCAGCGTCACCAACGCCTCCTTCGGCGAGTTTCTGTCCGGCAAGCCTGTAGCGAGCGTCGACCGCTTCGTGCTGCTCGACGCCCAGGACTGGATGTCCGATGAACAGCTCAACGACCTGTGGCTTGAGATCACGCGGACCGCGGCGCCAGGCGCCCGCGTGATCTTCCGCACCGCGGCCGCCGAAAGCCTGCTGCCGGGCCGCCTGATGGACACGTTGCTGGAACGCTGGGAATATCGGCAGGCGGAGTCGCTCGCGCTGCACGCCCGCGATCGCTCGTCGATCTATGGCGGCTTCCACCTCTATGTGCTGAGGGGCTGACATGGCGGCCGGGGTCGAGCATGCCGTGCTGATGGACCGCGTCTACCGGCGCCAGCGCCATTTCTACGACCTCACTCGCAAGTTTTATCTGCTCGGCCGCGATCCGATGCTCTCCGGCCTCAAGCCGCCGGCCGGCGGCACGGTGCTCGAGATCGGCTGCGGCACCGGTCGCAACCTCGTCCGCGCGGCAAGTCTCTATCCGGATGCCAGCTTCTTCGGCGTCGACATCTCCCGCGAGATGCTGTCAACCGCCGGCGTCGCGATCGAACGCGCCGGACTTCGCGCCCGCACGCGCCTTGCGCTCGCCGATGCCGCCGAGTTCGATCCGGCGCGCGTCTTCGGGCAGGCGGCCTTCGACCGCATCTTCATCTCCTACGCTGTCTCGATGATTCCGCAGTGGCGCTCGGTCATCGCCAACGCGGCAACCCTTCTGGCCCCGCAGGGCGAGCTTCACGTCGTCGACTTCGGCGATCTGGCGCAACTGCCCGTCTGGTCGAAAACCGCGCTCCAGGCGTGGCTGCGCCTCTACCATGTGACGCCGCGCGCGGACTTGTTCCGCGTCAGCGCCGACGTTGCGCGGCGGTGCAACGGCGCAGCGCGCGAGGCTCGGCTGCACCGCGGATATGCCTGGATATCCGTGATCCGCAAGGGCGAAGCGACCCCCGAAAGCCTGCATATGCCGCAATCGCGCACCGCAACGACGCTTCATGCCTATGTGAGTTGACCCCGCCGCCCATCGGCCTAGTCTGGCGGCCGTGGGTGGCAGGAGGTGAACCATGATCTCTCTTCGCGGGCTCGCGCTCGCCGGCGTTCTCGTGACAGCGGCAATCCCTGCCCTCGCCCATCATGGCTGGTCGTGGACTGAGGAGGGCATGTTCAAGCTGACCGGCAAGATCACCAAGATCTACATCGGCAATCCGCATGCGACGCTGGACGTCGACGCCGAAGGCCAGATCTGGCGCGTCGAGCTCGCTCCGCCCTCGCGCACCATCGCCGCCGGCTTCACCGAGGACGTCGCCAAACCCGGCGACGAAGTGATCGCCATCGGCAACCGCTCCATCGATCACAACGAGAAGCGGATGAAGGCCGTGCGCATCACGGTCAACGGCAAGAACTACGACGTCTATCCCGACCGCGTCCCGCCGGCCTGACCCGAATGGAGTTGCTGCAGGGAATCGAGCAGCTTGGCCTGGTTCGCCTGCTCAAGGCCTCGTTCGCCGCCTACCCTATCGTCAACGCGCTGCACATCGCCGCCATCGGCGGGCTGTTCACCTCCGTGATCCTGCTCGACCTCAGCGTTCTCGGCGCGTTGCGCCCGCCGGGCGGCAAGGCATTCATCGTCTTGATGCGGCGGATCGCATTCGTGGCCTTTGCGGGCGCGGTGGTCACCGGCCTGCTGCTGTTCTCCGTCCGCGCATCCGAATACGCGTTCATGCCGGTCTTCCAGCTGAAGCTCGGGCTGATCGCCCTCGCCGGCTTCAATCTGCTGCTGTTCGTGCAGCTCGAAAGGCGCGGCGGAAGCGGGTTGCGTCTCCTGGCGGCCGCCTCCCTCGTGCTGTGGAGTGGCGCGCTGCTTTGCGGCAGATTTATCGGCTTCGTGTGAACCGCTTGTCCGCAGCGTGAATTTTCACGCCCGCTTGCCGCCGCTCGCCCTCCAGGAGGCAACACAACGAAGTGCGGCTGGTTTGCGGGGCAGCTCTGACGTCTAGCGGAACAGCACGAGACTGGCCGCGATCGCCGCCATGCCGATGACCATTCCGTACACGGTCTCGTGGCCCTTGGCGTAGGCGCGCGAAGCGGGCAGCAGTTCGTCCAGCGCCAGATAGACCATGGCGCCGGCGATAAGTCCGAACACCGCGCCGAAGACGGCATCAGAGAGGAACGGCGCCAGGATCAGGTAGCCGACGACAGCCCCGACGACTTCCGCAAGGCCCGAGATCAGCGAGGCGAGAACCGCCTTCGTCTTGGAGCCAGTCGCGTAGAAGACGGGCACGGCGATCGACACCCCCTCGGGGATGTTGTGGATGGCGATGGCAAGTGCCAGCGGCAGGCCTACGACAGGGCTTTCCAGCGTGGCGAAAAAGGTCGCCAGACCTTCGGGCAGATTGTGCGCCGTGATGGCCAGCGCGGCCATCAGGCCGACACGCCGCAGAAGCTGCTCGCGCTGGCGGTCGACTATCGTCATGCCGGCATGCGGCAGATCGGCTTCGCCGGCGAAGCTCCTGATCTGGTCGCTGTCCATCGAGGCATGCGGATTGGGCACCAGCCGGTCGATCACGACCAGCATCATAACCCCGACGAAGAACCAGAGCGTCGCCCAGGCGTATGCCTGCTTGTCCGGCAGCGACTGTGCGAAGGCGACCTGCGCCTTGTAGAAGATCTCGACCAGCGAGACGTAGACCATTGCGCCGCCCGCGAAGGCAAGGCCGAAGGCGAGCAGGCGCGTATTGGTGTGACGGGCGAAGACGACGAGGAACGAGCCGAAAACCGTGGCGATGCCGGCGCCAAGCGTGATCGCAAGCGCGATCATCACATTGGGGCCGAACAATTCGCCCATGCGCTCAGTTCCCCCTCGTCACGCGATGCTCATCGAATGCAGGAAGCGCCGGCCATCACGCGAGCAGCGACTGGAACTTCTCGACCAGCTTGTCGCCCATCATGGTCGTGCCGATCTCGATGCAGCCTTCCGACATGATGTCCTTCGTCCGGTAGCCTTCGTCGAGCACCGAGGCGATCGCCGCCTCGAGCCGGTCCGCCTCGGCCACCATGTTGAACGAATAGCGCAGGCACATGGCGAAGGAGGCGATCATGGCGATGGGGTTGGCAATGCCCTTGCCGGCGATATCAGGCGCTGAGCCGTGCACCGGCTCGTAGAGCGCCTTGCGGCTGCCGGTCCGGGCGTCCGGCGCGCCGAGCGACGCCGAGGGCAACATGCCGATCGAGCCGGTCAGCATGGCCGCGATGTCGGACAGCATGTCGCCGAACAGGTTGTCGGTGACGATGACGTCGAACTGCTTGGGCCAGCGCACGAGCTGCATGCCGCCGGCGTCAGCCAGCATGTGGTCGAGCTTGACGTCCGAATACTTGGCCTTGTGCGTCTGGGTGACGACCTCGTTCCACAGCACGCCCGACTTCATGACGTTGCGCTTTTCCATCGAGGTGACGTGGTTCTTGCGCGTGCGGGCCAGTTCGAAGGCGACGCCCGAGATGCGCTCGATCTCGAAGGTGTCGTAGATCTGCGTGTCGATGCCGCGCTTCTGGCCGTTGCCGAGATCGATGATCTCCTTAGGCTCGCCGAAATAGACGCCGCCGGTCAGCTCGCGCACGATCAGGATGTCGAGGCCTTCGATGACGTCCTGCTTGAGCGAGGAAGACGCCGCCAGCGCCGGGTAGCAGATCGCCGGGCGAAGGTTGGCGAAGAGCTGCATCTCCTTGCGCAGCCTGAGCAGGCCGGCCTCGGGACGCACTTCGTAAGGCACGCTGTCCCACTTGGGGCCGCCGACCGCGCCGAACAGCACGGCGTCGGCGGCGAGCGCCTTGGCCATGTCGGCTTCCGAGATCGCCTGTCCGTGCGCGTCGTAGGCGCAGCCGCCGGCCAGCCCTTCCTCGGTTTCGAAGCCGGCGCCGAATTTGTCGTTCATCACGGCGATCAGCTTTTTCACTTCCGCCATCGCCTCCGGGCCGATGCCGTCGCCGGGCAGGAGGAGAAGTTTGCGCGATGCCATGGGAACAACCTTCGATAAATGGAATTGGCGTCTTGCTAACCGCCGCGCGGCTGCGGCGCAAGCCCAAGCCGTTCATCGATCAGCGTTCGTCACGCCTCGAGCGCAGCGATGCGATCATCTCGCGCCGCAGGATGGCGTTCATCCGCGCCTGATAGCCCTTGCCCTGCGCCTTGAGCCAGTGCAGCACGTCTGCGTCCACGCGCGCGGTTATCTGCTGCTTGTCTTTCTCCGCCCATTGGGCCGCACGGCAATCCGCCCTTTGGTCGGACCAAAATTAGGGCGGAGCACTGCCGCCGCGGCGGTGGACACGCTTGCATTTCGCCTGCGCCGCTCGCTTGACCCCTCCTCAAAAAGCTGCAAAGTTTGGAATTGGTCAGTCCAATTATATAGGTTGACCGTGAGCATCGTGAGGAGACGCCCGACACGGGCGGTACGATGTGCGGCAGGGAGAGCCGCATTCGAACGGGAGGAAATGGATGAAGAGATTTTCGATGGCGGCCCTTGCCGCCCTGCTGGCGGTTGGCGTGGCCGTTCCCGCCATGGCGCAGGCGATCAACGCAGAGAAGGGCAAGAAGGCCGATCTCGTCCTCTTGCCGAAATTCCTCGGCATCCTGGTCTTCGACCAGGCGAACGAGGGCGCCCAGGAGGCGCACAAGGAACTGCAGAACCCTGGTGAGCTTCTCTTCCTCGGCCCGACGCCCGAAAACAGCGTCGCCGGCCAGATCGAGATCATCACGACCGCGACCACCCAGGGCAAGAACGGCATCATGCTGTCGAACAACGCCGGCGACCAGATCGCGCCGGCCGCCGAGGGTGCGCAGAAGGCGGGCGCCAAGGTCGTGACGTGGGATTCGCCGATCCCGTCCGGCAAGGGCGAGGACGTGTTCGTCGCGCAGGTCGACTTCGGCTCGATCGGCACGGTGATGGCCGACATGGCGCACTCGATCCTGGGCGGCAAGGGCGAGATGGCGGTGCTGTCGGCCTCGCCAGACGCGGCCAACCAGAACTCCTGGATCGCGGCCATGGTCGAAGCGCTGAAGGGCGACAAGTACAAGGACATCAAGCTGGTCGACACGGTCTATGGCGACGACCAGTCGGAGGTCAGTTACAACCGCGCGCTGGCGCTGGTCGACAAGTATCCGAACCTCGGCCTCATCATGTCGCCGACCACCGTCGGCATCCAGGCGACCGCCAAGGCGATGCAGGACGAGGGGCTCTGCGACAAGGTCAAGGTGTCGGGCCTCGGCCTGCCGTCCGAGATGGTCTCCTACACGAAGAACGGCTGCGCGCCCGAATTCGCGCTGTGGGACTTCCGCGACCTCGGCTACCTCACCTATTACACGACCTACCTGATGGCCACGGGCCAGATGAAGGGCGAGATCGGCGAAGCCTTCGTCGCCGGCCGCATGGGCGAGTACAAGATCGAGGCCGATCCCGGCCGCGCCAACGCAAAGCGCATCCTGATGGGACCGTTCACGATCTACAACAAGGACAATGTCGAGGCGGCCGCGAAGTAGAGGCGGCAGGCCCATCGTATATGATTGGAAAGCATGAAGGCAGCCGCCCCCTCCACCACCTTCGGTGGTCCCCTCCCCCGCTTCGCAGGGGAGGATCTGCGGCGGCACCGCCTGCATGACCTGGATCCTCCCCCGTTTACGGGGGAGGGGGACCACACGAAGTGTGGTGGAGGGGGCGTGCATCATCTCAATCGGGCCTCCGCCATGACCCAACCCGTCCTGGAGATGCGCGACATCTCCAAGAACTTCGCGATGACAGCTGCCCTCGACGGCCTGTCGATCGCGCTCCAGCCCGGCGAGATCCATGGGCTCGTCGGCGAGAACGGCGCCGGCAAGTCGACCCTCATCAAGATCATGACCGGCGTGCATCAGCCGAGTTCGGGTGATATATCAGTCCATGGCGAGAAGCGGGTGATCAACGGGCCGCGTGAGGCGCAGGCACTTGGCATCGCTGCGATATATCAGGAGCCGATGGTCTTTCCCGACCTCGACGTCGCCGAGAATATCTTCATCAGCCACCGTGACCGGGGCCAGATCGTCAACTGGACGAAGACGCGCGCCGACGCGGGCGCACTGCTCGCCCGCCTCGGCGTCAACATCGACGTGGAGCGCCCCGCGAGCGGCCTCACCCTTGCCGAGCAGCAGGCGGTGGAGATCGCGCGTGCGCTGTCGCTCGACGTGCGCGTGCTGATCATGGACGAGCCGACCGCTTCGCTTTCTGCGCACGAGACCCGGCAGCTCCTCGCCATCGCCAGGACGCTGCAGAAGCAGGGCGTCGCCGTCGTCTATATCTCGCACCGCCTGGAAGAGGTCTTCGAGATTGCCGACAGCGTCACGGTCATGCGCGACGGCCGCCACATCTCCACTCGTGCCATAGGCGATACGAGCCCTGAGAGGCTGATCGCCGAGATGGTCGGCCGCGACGTCGGCCAGTTTTTCGCCCGCGTTCCGTCGAGCGCCCGCGACGAGGTGGTGCTGTCGGTCGAAGGGCTCGGTCGCGAGGGCGTGTTCTCGGACGTCGGCTTCGACCTCCGCGCCGGCGAGGTGCTCTGTTTCGCCGGTCTGGTCGGCGCCCGCCGCACCGACGTGGCGCTCTCCATTTTTGGGGTCGAGCCGGCAGACACCGGAACAATCAGGATCGGCGGAAAAATCATCTCGCCGAGGACGCCGCAGGACGGCATGGCGGAAGGCATCGCCTATGTGTCGGAAGACCGGCGCAAGCTCGGTCTCGCCATGACCATGCCGATCTACGCCAACGCCACGCTGCCCACGCTGCAGCGGTTCCTTGCACGCTTCGGCTTCATCCGACACGACCAGGAACTCGCCATGGCCGAGAGCTACCGCAAGCGCCTCAACATCCGCACGCCGGATGTCGAGACCGACGTAGGCAAGCTCTCCGGGGGCAACCAGCAGAAGGTCATGCTCGCGAAATGGCTGCACATGGACCCGAAAATCCTGATCCTCGACGAGCCGACGCGCGGGATCGACGTCGGCGCCAAGGCGGAGGTCCACGCCATCATCCATGAGCTGGCCCGCAAGGGCGTCGCCATCATCGTGATCTCCTCCGACCTGCCGGAGGTGCTGTCGCTGGCCGACCGCATCCTGGTCATGCGCGAGGGGCGGCAGATGGGCATTCTCGACGGCGACACGGCCACGCAGGAGAGCGTGATGACGCTCGCCACCGGCCAGGCTCCCCGGCGCGAGGCCGCCTGATGCTCGGCCTTCTCGACCGCGTCAGCCCGCAGGTCCTGCGCATCGGCGCGCTGGTGGCGGTGATCCTGCTGATCCTCGCCTTCTTCGGCACCCAGATCGACAACTACTACGATCCCCGCCTCTTCGTCCGCATCTCGACCAGCGTCGCCATCATGGCGCTGATCGCGGTCGGCCAGGCGCTGGTCGTCATCACGCGCAACATCGACCTTTCGGTCGGGTCGGTGGTCGGCTTCACGGCCTACGCGACGGGCAATCTGGTCATCGCCCATCCCGACCTCAATCCGCTCTTCGTCGTGCTCTACGCCATCCTCGTCGGCGCGGGCTTCGGGGTCGTGAACGGGGTGCTGGTCGCCTATGCGAAGATCCCGTCGATCATCGTCACGCTCGGCACGCTGGCGCTCTACAGGACGCTGCTGGTCGACTATTCGGGCGCCAAGTCAATCACCACGGGCGACCTTCCGGCCTGGATCGTGGAGCTTCCGCGCATCAACCTCTTCTCGATTGGCGGCATCGACATACGCGTCACCTTCGCCGTCGCCGTGCTGGTCGTGATCGTCGCGCATCTGGCGCTCACGCGGCTGCGGGTCGGGCGCATGTTCTATGCCGTGGGATCGAACCCGGACGCCGCCGTCATGGCCGGCATCAACAGCGCGCGTGTCATCTTCACGGCGTTCCTGATCTCGGGCGCGCTCGCAGGCCTCGCCGGCTTCATGTTCCTTTCGCGCTTCGGCAACATCACCGTGGTCGCCGGGCTCGGCTTCGAGCTGAAGTCTGTCGCGGCCGTCGTCGTCGGCGGCGTCAACATTTTTGGCGGTTCAGGCACTGTCATAGGCACGCTGCTTGGCGCGATCCTGGTCGACCTGCTCGAAACGAGCCTTGTCCGCTGGCAGCTGGTCAGCGAGTTCTGGCGCGAAGCGGTGCTGGGCTTCCTGATCCTGCTCTCGGTCGCGGCCGACACCATCCTGATGCGCAAGCTGCTCGACTTCCGCCAGAAGCGCGCGCGAGCGGAAGCCAAGGCCGGCGCAGAGGCGACCGCCTCGCGACAAGCGGCGGAGTGACGGGGATGGCGCGGCTGAAATCGATCCTGTTCAGCTGGGAAGGTTTTCTGCTGGCGATCCTCGTCGTGACGATCGTCATCAATGCCAGCCTCTCTCCGGCCTTCCTGACCGTGAACAACCAGATCAACCTGTTCCAGCTCTCCATCGAGAAGATCATCGTCGCGCTGATCATGACGCTGATCATCATCAGCGGCGAGATCGACCTGTCGGTGGCCTCGGTGATGGGCCTTGCCGCCTGCACCTTCGGCTGGCTGTTCCAGCTCGGCGTGCCGGCGCCGGCGGCCTGCCTGATCGTGCTGGTCCTCGGCCTCGCCTGCGGCGCATTCAACGCGTTCTGGATCACCCGGGTGGGCATCCCGTCGCTGGTGGTGACACTCGCCATGCTGATCGGCTATCGCGGCCTGGCGCGTGTTCTTGTCGAGGACCGCGGCATCGGCGGCTTCCCGGCCTGGTTCAACGCGCTCGGCCAGCAGCCCCTGATCGGACCGTTCCCCTTCGCAATGCTCGTCTTCGTCGTCCTCTTCGCGATCCTCCTCTTCGTGCTGCAGTTCTCGGCCTTCGGCCGCAAGGTCTACGTCATCGGCAACAACCGCGACGTGGCCGCCTTCTCCGGCGTCGACGTGAACCGGGTGAAGGCGACGCTCTTCATCGCCTCGGGCCTGATCTCGGCGATCGCCGGCCTGCTCTACGCGGCCCGCGTCGGGGCGATCCGCGGCGACATGGCGTCCGGCTTCGAGCTCGACATCATCACCATCGTGCTGCTCGGCGGGGTCAGCATCTTCGGCGGCAAGGGCAGCCTGTTCGGCACCCTGCTCTCGATCCTCATCGTGTTGAACATCCGCAACGGGATGGCGCTCTCCAACATCACCGGGCACATCCAGACGGGCGTCATCGGCATCCTGCTGATCGCCTCTGTGCTCGTCCCGAACATGAAGGCATATCTCGGCAAGTATCTTGCGCCGGCAAAGCCGCAGCCGGAGTAGGCGGAGAACATGGCTGCACCCAGAATGAGCGATTTCGAGGATCCGATCGTCCGCCGCTCCGTCGCCGAGCAGGTGGCGCAACGCATCCTCGGCCTGGTCAAGTCCGGCAGCCTGAAGCCGGGCGACCAGCTTCCGCCGGAGCGCGAACTCGCCGCTTCGCTGCAGGTGAGCCGGCCCTCCGTGCGCGAGGCGATCCGCGGCCTTACCATCCTCGGCGTGATCCGCACCCGGCAGGGCGGCGGCGCCTTCGTCTCCGATCTCGACGCCGACGTGCTGCTCGAGCCGCTGCACTTCTTCATCTCGCTGGAGGAGAGCAACCTCAACGAACTCTACGACGCGCGCATGCTGATCGAATCCGACGTCGCCCGCCGTGCAGCCGAGAACATCACCGACGAGCATCTGGCCAAGCTCGAGGAGATCGTGGCCGCCCAGGCCGGGCACCTGGACAACCCGCCGAGATTCCGGGAATCGGACAGCGCCTTCCACGACGTGCTCTGGAAGAGCTGCGGCAACGCCTTCCTCACCCGCATCGGCAAGAGCCTGAACGTGATCGGCCTGGAATTCCGGCGCATGGCGTCTGAGACCGCGGGCGTCCTGGCGCAGAGCCACAAGGACCACCAGCGCATCCTCGCCGCGCTCAAGATGCGCGATGGGGCAGCCGCCGCGGAAGCCGCGTCGGCGCACATGCGCAACGTCTATCGAACCACCGTAGAGTCCTGGCAGAAGGAAAGATCATGACCGTCAAGCTCGGAGTTGTGGGCACCGGCTGGTGGGCGACCTTCAGCCATATCCCGACCGCGCAGGCCGACGGACGCGCCGACGTCGTGGCGATCGCCGACCTCGATGCCGATCGCGTGAACTCGGTCGGCGAGAAATTCGGCATCGCCAGACGCTATGCGGACGTGCGCGACATGCTGGCGAAGGAGAAGCTCGACGGGGTGATCATCTCCACGCCGCACGTCGTCCACGTGCAGGCCGCACTTCCGGCGCTGGAAGCGGGCGTCCACTGCCTGATCGAGAAGCCGATGGCGACCACCGCCGCGGATGCGCGCGCCATCGTGCGGGCGGCGCAAAAGGCCGGCCGGGAGGTGATGATCCCCTGCGGCTACAATTTCACCGACCACACCCGCAAGGCGGGCGAGATCGTCGCGTCGGGCCGCATCGGGGAGGTGCGTCACGTGGTCTGCCAGTTCGCGACGGCGCTGGAGGACCTCTTCGGCGGCAAGCCGATGCTGGAGACCGTCGAGCACATGTACCGCCCGCCCGCCTCGACCTGGGCCGACCCGAAGCGGGCCGGCGGCTACGGCTGGGGACAGATGTCGCACTCCATCGCCTGGGTCTATCGGGTCGCCGACCTGAGCCCCGAGAGCGTGTTCTGCTTTGCCGGCAAATCACCGACCGGCGTCGACTATTTCGACGCGGCCTCGGTGCGCTTCACCAACGGTGCGACCATGTCCCTTTCGGGGTCCGCGCTGCTGCCGAAGCACAGCCGGCCGCAGCTCGACATTCGCATCTTCGGCACCGAGGGCATGCTGCTGTTCGACGCCGAGCGCGAGCGCCTCGAACTGCATCGGCTCGACGGCAAGGGCGAGGAGAAGCTGCAGCTTGCTGCCGGCGCCGGCGACTACGACGGCCGCGCCCCGATCAACGCCTTCATCGACGTCTGCCTCGGCAACACCGCGGCCAACGAGGCAAATGGCGAGAACGGCGCCCGCGTGGTCGAGACGCTGGAAGTGATGTACCGCTCGGCCGCGAGCGGTGTGGCCGAACGGATTTGAACAGCAGGGAGGCGACAATGGCCAGCTACGCATGGGTGCTCGAGGTCCGGCCGGGCTACGAGGAGGAGTACCAGAAGCGCCATGACGAGATCTGGCCGGAAATGCTGGAGGCGCTCACCGCCGCCGGCATCCGCAACTACAACATCTTCCGGCACGGCCTGACGCTGTTCGGCTATTTCGAGACCGACGACCTGAAGAAGACGCAGGCCGTTCTGGCCAAGAGCGACGTCAACGCCAAATGGGGCGAGTGGATGGGGCCGATCATGAAGGTCGAGGTCGATCCGGCGACCAACTTCCCCTACCTGCTGCCGCTCCAGTTCCACATGGATTGACGGCGCAGCGCTGGCGCTCCCTCCCCGTCCCCTGGCCGGCGTCGAACCCTTCAGCCGATCATCCGTTTCACCCGCCGTTCGATGCGCCGCATGAGGGAGGGTTGGTGATCGGGTTCAGCCGGTCCGCCTGTCGCGGACGACACGACGGCGACGGCAGGCTCTTCCGCGGCGGCTACGGACAGCCCCTGCGGCCACAGCTGCGGATCGACGTCCGCCCGGCTGTCGTATCGGCCGAGTCCGAACGGAGGCAGGTACAGGAAGCAGCGGTTGAGCCCGCTGAAAGGCCGGCAGACGGCCAGGATGCGGTTAACGCCGGTCGGTGGCGTGCTCCCCTCGGGCACGGGCGTCAGGCTTTCGAGCGCCAGGAACGCTTCCCGCTCGATGGCGAAATAGGAAGCCTCCAGAAAATACCTCAGCGTGGCGGGCTCCGGGACGAACCGCGGCGCTGTGATGCCGTCGCGACCGTAAAGCGCGAGACTCTGAATCGGCGAGATACTGACGCCGTGGATCACGTCGCCCTCGAACACGATGATCGTGTTCTCATGGCAGCGGTGGCGCAGCTGCGCGAAGGCGTAATAGGGATCGAAAAGGTGATAGTAGACCCCGAGGCATAGGATGACGTCGAATGTCTCGGTGAGCCGGTCCAGGTCGTAGACCGAGAGGTTCACGTCCGACTCCACCTTGGAGTCCAGAAGGTCACGGGCCACCTCGAAGCCGGCGTTGCCGCTCCAATTCTGGGTCCGGTCGTCGCTCGCCAGCACGCGACTGGCGCCTCGCTTCTCGGCGTAGAACGACCAGTAGCCGTCCCAGCAACCGATATCGAGCACGCTCTTGCCGGTGAAATCGATGGCGTCGAGCTCGCCCCGGATGAAGTCCCACGTTGCCCGGTGGGATGTGGCGTCGGGGGTCTTCGGCGATGCCGTCAGGCCGTCGCCGAAGTCGAACTCGTGATACCACTGGATCGCATCAATGCGCCGCTGGATTTCCTCCTTCGGCAGCTCTCGCAGCCTCTGCGCCATGTCCCCCTCCCCGCATCGCTCCCGCTGCAACGTAGTGCAGCGGTGGCGGCAACGTCAAATTGCTGCAACGACCGGGAGACCGGAGACGTTGCGCGCACGCTCCGGTTGATTCCGTGCTAGGGGTTTGAGCGGCGCGCCGTTGGCCTCAGGGGGACCGTTTCAGCGCGGTCACCTCGATCTCCACCTTCATCTCCGGTTCGGCGAGATCGCAGACGACGAGCGTCGCCGCAGGCCGGATGTCTCCGAACGCCTCGCCGAGGACCGGATAGACCTTGTGAACGAGCGTGCGGTCGGTGACGTAGTAGTGCGCCCGCACCACGTCGGCCATGTCGAAGCCCGCTTCAGCCAGCGCCCTGGCGATCGTGCCCAGAGCATTGCGCGCCTGGTCCTCCACCGCCTCCGGCATCGTCATGTTCGCATAGTCGTAGCCGGTGGTGCCGGCCACAAAACACCAGTCGCCCTGGACGACGGCGCGTGAATAGCCCGCGGTCCGTTCAAAGGGAGAACCCGTCGAGATCAGCTTGCGCGTCATGCCTCTACTGCCGCTCCTGTCCGATGGCTGCATCCATCGCTGCCCGCAGGTCGTCGGGCCACTCGCCGAGCGCCGGCCATGCCTTCGGCTCTGGTCCGTCGGTCTGCTGGGCGAGATAGAGTTTCCTCGCCCGCGGATCGATTGCCATGAAGGTGTCGGAGGCGCCACAGGCATGCGGTACGCAGCCATAGCCGGTCACCATGCCGTCAGTCTGCTTCTCCGCGCCTCCGCCGGTCAGCAGGCCGGTGACGACGTCTGTCATGCTCGACCCGAGCAGCGCCTTGCCGGCTTCGTAGACGGCCGCGTTGTCGAACGCCTCGACCATGTACTGCAGCTTGTCGACGTCGAAATTCTGCCAGTCCGTATTGGGCTGTGGCGTAAACGTCAGGTCGCCGGCCGTCCTCAGGCCGTCGTCGGGCGACCAGTACTGCACGATCGACGTCTCGCCCGGCAGAAGGTATGGCACGAAATAGATGCGGCTTTCCGTGATGCCTGCCGGCGGCGATCCGCATTCCTCGCCGACCATCTGGCTGCGAAGCGCGTCGTCCTTCTTCCACGCGATGAGGGTCGCGGCGCCGCACTGGTTGCCGCCGTTCGCGACAGAGAACAGCGCCACTTTGACGTCCGCGATCTCGACCGTCTTGTCATGTGAAACGACGAAGTTGCGGGCGATCTCCTGACCGTCATAGGTCAGGACGCGTTCGTAGTTCTCGTTCTGTGTGATGGTAAAGGCGCCGCCGTCGAACTCGATGGTTTCCGGCGGATCGATGTCGTCCTGCGCCAGCGCCGAGGACAGCGCCAGCATCACGGCCGATACGCAAACAAATACGCGAAACATTCATCCCTCCATGAATGCTGCGGCGACCGGCCGAGCCGGTCACAAGTTGCTCAGGTCAGGCCCAGGGACGGTTTTCGGCTGCAGCCTTCTCGAAACGATCGATGGCCGGCGCTTTTTCCATGGTCAGGCCGATGTCGTCGAGACCGTTCAGCAGGCAGTGCCGCTTGAAGTCGTCGAGATCGAACTTGATCACGCCCCCGTCCGGGCCGCGGATCTCCTTGGCCTCGAGATCGACGGTCAGGGTCGCGTTGGCGCCGCGCGAGGCGTCGTCCAGCAGCTTTTCCAGGTCTTCCGGGCTGACCGTGACCGGCAGGATGCCGTTCTTGAAGCAGTTGTTGTAGAAGATGTCGGCGAACGAGGTCGAGATGACGCAGCGGATGCCAAAGTCGAGCAGCGCCCAGGGCGCATGCTCGCGGCTCGATCCGCAGCCGAAATTGTCGCCCGCGACCAGGATCTGCGCGTTCCGGTAGGCCGGCTTGTTCAGCACGAAGTCCGGGTTCTCCGAGCCATCCTCGTTGAGGCGCATCTCGGCAAACAGGCCGGCGGCAAGCCCGGTCCGCTTGATCGTCTTCAGGTAATCCTTCGGGATGATCATGTCGGTGTCGACATTGACGATCGGCATTGGCGCTGCAACGCCGGTGAGCTTGGTGAATTTGTCCATGGCTGTCGGCCCGTTCTTCGAGTTCCCGTCCCCCATACACAAGCCCGCGCCGGAATCAAAGCGGCAAGCTGCTCCGGGCGGCGACTTGGCTCCATCACGTGGAGGGATGCGGCCTCGATCGTCGGCATGGCACTTGAAGGCGGCTTTGCGACGCTTATCTTTCTTGTCCGAGCATGTATGAGGACGCCCACGATGAAATGCCCCGTCGACAACGCCGAACTGGTCATGTCCGAACGACAGGGCATTGAGATCGACTATTGCCCGAAATGCCGCGGCGTGTGGCTCGACCGGGGCGAGCTCGACAAGATCATCGACCGCTCGGCGGCCCAGGATGCCGAACCGCGCCGTTCGCTGGACTACGGCCAGGGTCGAGACCAGGATCGCAGCAGGGATCGCGATCGCGACCATCGTCCCGACCGCGACCATGACTATCGCGGCCACCACGACCAAAAGCGCTACAAGAAGAAGTCGCTGCTCGGCGAACTTTTCGACTTCGATTGACTGTTTTGCCTTTGCAGGGAGGCCGCGCTGCGTGACTTCCGCAGGAAGCGGCACTTCCGGCACCAATAGTCTCCCGCAATACTGCGTCGCTCCGGCAGTTGTTCCTTCCGTCGCGATGTATTGAGGCCCGTCGCGTAGTAATGTAGGGTGAAAATCTTCGTATCTATTAAAAATGGAGGCGAGGATATGGCGTCGGATGACGACGAGATCAACCGTCGATTGAAGGAGCTGGAGCGGCTCGCCAAAGAAGTCGAGGAAGCCAGACGTTGATGCAGTACTTCACGCCGCGCAGCAGGGCAGCCGGCAGGCGAGGACGCTCGGGCTGTTCGCGGAGGTGCGCGGACGCCACATCGACATCGTGAAGATCCTGCAAGCGCTGCCCGCGGCGATGGAGCAGTTCGAGATCAAGAAGAGCATCTCGAAGCTTGTAGACGGCTTTCATCGCGTACAGCACGCGCTGGGTACCCTCGATCCGGAGAAGATCGCGGACGAAGCGCTTTTCGTCGCCCAACAGAAGACGATGGAGAAAGTGTTCCGCGCGCCGAAGGACATTCCCAACGCATATGCCAGCGCCCAGGCCCAGGTATTCGTCTTCGCGCCGGCATACAACAACCTGCTCTGTACATTCCTGCAGCGGCCGACAAGGTTCGTTGCGACGGTGGAGGCGCTCAAGGCCCTCGGCAAGGCCGCACTGGGTGAGGTGGCGGGAAAGGTCTTTCCGCTGGGTATCCTGCAGGCGCTCCAGAACATCTCGGTTCCGCATGTTGATCGCGAGGCCGCCAGGTTCAATCAGGCCGCGGGGGTCATGGACCGCGTCTTCGAGCTTGACGAAAGCCTCCTGGAGCTTGCCGAACAGGCCAAGCTCGCCGTGGTCGCGGTAACCGCCCTCAAGGCGGAGTTCGAGCGGGAGCAGGAGACCTTCGAGTCGAATGTCGACTGGCTGCTCGACCTCTATGCCGGCGCAAAGCGCGCGTGACGGGCGCCGCCGGGCCTACCTCCGTCAGATGACGTTCAACTCGCGGAAGGCGCGTCCCTGGTGGATGCGCTCGTAGCCGAAGGCCGAGCAGTCGATCGTGCGATAGCCGCCGTGCACGATCAGTTCCGCCAGCGCCTTGCCGACGGCCGGCGCCTGCTGCAGGCCGTGGCCCGAAAACCCGTTGGCGAACAGGAAGTTCGCCACCTCCGGATGCGGGCCGATGACGGCGTTCTGGTCGAGCGTGTTGTAGTCGTAGTGCCCGGCCCAGGCGCGCGTCGCCTTGATCGCCTCGAACGCGGGAATGCGGGTCGCCAGCACCGGCCAGATGATTTCCTCGAAAAGCGGCCAGGCCGGATCGAAATCGGCCGGATCGGCGGGGCCGTCGCCCTCCTCCGGCTCCGCGCCGCCGGTAAGATAGACGGAGCCCTCTGGCCGCACATAGACGCCGCTCGGATCGACCAGCAGCGGCATGTCGGCATATCTTTCGCGCGCTTCGAACACGAAGACCGAGCGTTTCCGCGGCTCGACCGGCAGCTCGATGCCGGCCATGGCGGCAACGACGCCGGCGTTGGGACCCGCGGCGTTGACGAACGTTCCGGCTTCCAATCGAGAGCCGTCGCGCAACGCCACGGCGGCGACGCGATTGCCGCCGCGCTCGATCGCCGCCACGTCGCCCGCGATCATCTCGACCTGCATCGACCTTAGCGCCTTGCGCAGCAGGCCAAGCAGCGCATGCGCATCGAACCAGCCCTCGCCGTTGACGCCATAGGCGCCGCCGACGATGCCTTCCGCAGACATCCAGGGGAAGCGGCGGACCAGCGCTGCGGCATCCTCCAGCACGATGTCGGCGCCTTCGGCCGCCTGCGTCGCATGGTTGGCCCTGAGCACCGGCATGCCCTCGTCGGACGCGAGAATGAGATAGCCGCCTTCGCGAAAACCGATGTCGGCCTCGGCGCCGAACTCTTGCCTCAGCCGCCGGAACAGGTCGAGCGTGAACCGCGACAGCTTTATGTTTTCGGCGATGGAGAACTGCTGGCGGATCGAGGCCATCGACAAGGTGGTCGCGGCGGTGGCGAACTGCGGATCCCGCTCGACCAGGGCGATGGAGCCGGTAAAACCTTCCTTGCGGAGATAGTAGGCGACCGAACTGCCGACGATCGCGCCGCCGATGATCACCACGTCGTACCGTGCCATGTCGTCCCTTCCGTCAGGTGCCCCGGCCGACGCAAGCACCTTACGCTTCGAGCCGCAACCCCGTCGGAAGGCGGAGGAGCAGCGTTCGTCGCCCTGTTCGGCGATCGATCGGGATGCCACGATGGGTGGACCGATATCGAGGCAGGAAGTCATGACGTCGACAGGACGACCGTTGGTCCGGCTCGCGGAGCTGGAAATCGATCCGGCTCATCTCGAAGCCTACAAGGTTCTCCTCGCGAGGGAGATCGAAGCCTCCGTGGAGAAGGAGCCCGGGGTACTGATGCTCTACGCGCTCTCCGTCAGGGGCAGTCCCGGGCAGATCCGCATCGTCGAGATATACGCCGACCAGGATGCCTATGAGGCGCACCTGCGCTCCCCACATTTCCTCGAATACAAGAGCGCGACGGCAGGCATGGTCCGTTCGCTACGGCTCATCGAGACCGACCCGATCATGCTTGGCGGCAGGCCCGGCTGACACCGGACGAAGCGACCACCGGTCCGGCTCGGTGCGGGCTTGCGAAAGCACATGCCCGCATGCATGAAAGGTGCATGGAAAGCCGTCTCTATCGCCCGCGCCGTTCGGTGCTCTACGTGCCTGCCGTAAACGAGAAGGCGCTGGGCAAGATCGCTTCGCTCGCCTGCGACGCCGTCATCCTCGACCTCGAGGACGCGGTCGCGCCGAGCGGGAAGGCCGCCGCCCGCGACAGCCTGCAGCGCTTCTTCGCCGCCCGCTCGTGGGGCGCGCGCGAAATCGTCATCCGCATCAATGCGGCGGCCACCGAATGGGGCGCGGAGGACCTGGCGCTTGCGGTCTCGCTCGCGCCGGACGCGATCCTGCTGCCCAAGGTCGACACGCCCCGCGATCTCCTGGAAGCCAGCGACGCCCTCAACGAAGCGGATGCGCCGGAGACCACAAAACTCTGGGCCATGATCGAGACGCCGCGCGCCATGCTGAACATCGGGGCCATCGCCGAGCTCGGCCGCGACCCGGCCTCGCGGCTGGCCTGCTTCGTGGCGGGCACCAACGACCTGGTCAAGGAGACGGGCGTGCTGGCGACGGCGGACCGGCGCCATCTCGTGCCGTGGCTGATGCAGATGGTGCTGGCGGCGCGCGCCGGCGGAATCGACGTGCTCGACGGGGTCTCGAACGACTTCCGCGACCTCGACGCCTTTGCCCGCGAGTGCTCCGAGGCTGCCGCCATGGGTTTTGACGGCAAGACGCTAATCCACCCCGCGCAGATCGAGCCGGCCAAACTGGCCTTCTCGCCTTCGCCGGAGGCCATCGCAGAGGCCGAGGCGATCGTCGCCGCCTTCGCGCGCCCCGAGAACGCGACCCTTGGCGTCATCTCGATCGACGGCCGCATGGTGGAGCGCCTGCATCTCGCGCAGGCGCAACGACTGCTGGCCAGGGCCTAGCAACGCGTTCGTGGCTGCGAACGCCTCGTCATGGGTGCTCGGCGATCACCGCCAGGAAGGCAGGGCCGTAGCGGTCGAGCTTGGCTTCGCCGACACCGGGCACGTTCGCCATCTCGGCGCGCGAAGCGGGGCGCGCGGCCGCCAGCTCGATCAGGGTCTTGTCGTGGAAGATGACATAGGGCGGCACGCCCTGCAGGCGCGCTATTTCCGTGCGCTTCCGCCGCAGCGCCTGGAACAGGTCCTGGTCCGCCTCGGCGACGGCAGTTTGCGCCGAACTGCGCGCGACCTTGCCGCGCCTGGCGCGCGCCGGCGTCGGCACGCGTAGCATCAGCGTCGGCTTGTCGCGCAGGAAGTCGCGGCCGGCGGGCGCGATCGAGAGGCCGCCATGGCCGGCAAGGTCGACGTCGACGAGGCGCAGCGCGATCAGCTGGCGCAGGATCGCCCGCCAGGTGCGGTTGTCGTGCTCGGCGCCGATGCCGAAGGTGGAGATGCGGTCATGGCCGAACTGGGCGATGCGCTCGTTCTCCACGCCCAGCAGCACGTCGACGACATAGGCCTGTCCGAAACGCTCGCCGGTGCGGTAGATGCACGACAGCGCCTTTTGCGCCGCAATGGCGCCGTCGAACAATTTCGGCGGTTCCGCGCAGGTGTCGCAATTGCCGCACGGTTCGGTGTGATCGCCGAAATAGGACAGGAGGACCTGCCGGCGGCAGCCCGCCGTCTCGGCCAGTCCCAGCAACGCGTCGAGTTTCTGCCGTTCCATGCGCTTGCGCTGGTCGGGCGCCTCCGATTCCTCGATGAAGCGGCTGCGCAGCGCGATATCGTCGTAGCCGTAGAGCATCAGCGTATCGGACGGCAGGCCGTCGCGCCCGGCGCGACCGGTCTCCTGATAATAGGCCTCGATGCTGCCCGGCAGGTCGATATGGGCGACGAAGCGCACGTCCGGCTTGTCGATGCCCATGCCGAAGGCGACGGTGGCGACCATGATGACCGCCTCGCCATGCTGGAAGCGCATCTGGTTGGCCTCGCGCGCCGCCTTGTCCATGCCGGCGTGGTAGGCGAGCGCGTCGTAGCCGAGGCCCTGAAGCCAGGCGGCGGTTTCCTCGGTCCTGCGTTTCGACAGGCAGTAGACGATGCCGCTCTCACCCTCGTAGCGCTTGAGGAACTCTTTCAGCTGCGCACGCGGATTGTCCTTTTCCTCGATGGCGTAGCGGATGTTGGGCCGGTCGAAACCGGCAATGAAGGCGTCGGCCTCGTCGATGGCGAGATGCGACAGGATCTCGGCGCGCGTCGGCTCGTCCGCCGTGGCCGTCAGCGCCATGCGCGGCGTGCCGGCAAAGCGCGCCACCAGCGCGTCGAGCTGGCGATAGGAGGGACGGAAATCGTGCCCCCATTGCGACAGGCAATGCGCCTCGTCGATGGCGATCAGCGACAGCTTCACCCCATCGAGCAGCTCCAGCACGTCCGGCCGCAGCAGGGTTTCGGGTGCGACATAGAGGAGGTCGAGCTCGCCGGCGCGGATATCGCGCCACAGGGCGCGACGCTCGTCGAACGACAGGTCGGAGTTGAGGCCCGCCGCCCGCACCCCTGCCTGCCTGAGCGCCGTCACTTGGTCGGCCATGAGCGCCAGCAGCGGCGAAACGACGACACCCATGCCGGGCCGGACGATCGCGGGAATCTGGTAGCAGAGCGACTTGCCGCCGCCCGTCGGCATCAGCACGAAGGCGTTGTTGCCGGCAATCACATGCTCGACGATGCGCGCCTGCGGTCCCCTGAACGCATCATAGCCATAAACTGTCTTGAGGATTTCGAGGGCGGTGGCGGTCATCGGCGGCTGCATGGAGAATCATGGAAGCGTCCTTCATAGCAGCATCGCCGTGATCGCGATCATCGATGCGCTGCTTTGTCCATCTCCCTGCAACAGCCCCGGCGCTCGCATCGTCTGCAAGAATGAGAGCTCTGCTGGATTGAGAGTACCGAAAACGCCGCGAAGTCCGGGAACGGCGACGGTCAGTGCGTCGCCGGCGATGTCGGCTTTGAGGAACCGGCAGAGCCAATCTCCACGGCCGAAATCGGTGCGCACAGCTCCCGGCGGCACACACGCAGGACGGTCGCCATGTGCCGGACAATCGTAGGATCAACTCGTCATTTGCGGGCCTGAGGTCAGTCGGTGATGCTCGGCCATGAAGACGTTGCCGTACAGGCTCGCAACCCATCGCTTGCCCTCAGCCGTCACGCCCAGATAACGCAGCCCATCGCCGATGAACGGTTCCACGGCGTTCCAGAAGAACCCCGGGTAGCACTCGACCAGATCAGCGGGGTTGGAGACGCCCATCTTTTTCGCGCTGCCGGTTTCCTGCAACTCGTGGAAGAGGGCATTGAGTTTGGAGGGATAGTTTGGATCGGACAGCTGGCCGATGAGATCGGCTGCCCGGACCAGACCTGCTTCCGTTTCCGTTTCCTTGTGATCCTGACCTTCGGGAACCGGAAAGCGGGTCAATTCGATGGCCCGCGCAATCCGCTCGCAATCAAGCAGGCGATGGCCCGCAAATCTCTCCCTGACGGCAATCTTTCCGCGCGTGACGTGGTAGGGAGCCAGAACCGCATCGCTGGCGCCGCGCGGAAGCTGAAACCGCTTTCCGGTTTCATCGATGACGACGCTCGTCGCATCGTCCGCGGCGCATGCTCCCCGAACGAAGCCGACATCGTGGCACAGCAGTGAAAAAATGAAATGCACCCAGTCGGCCGGCTCAAGCGACTGGAAGAGGAGTTTTCCGCGTATGATTTCCTGGCCGACCTGGGTAACCAGGATCGTATGCTCGAAGTCGTGGTAGGGCGCGTTGCTCGAGCCGATCCTCTCGATTATCAGCCGGGCGCCGGCATCGAGCAGTGTCGCATATTCTGCGTCGCGGTCGCCATAGTAATGCCGGTAGGTATCGGCCAGGCTCCTGCCGAACGCTTCTGCCGCCAAAGTTGTAACGTTCAACATGTCGCGACTGCCGGCATGTGATCAACGGCAAATTCTACAGACGTAGCCGCGTGCCAGGCAAGTCAATACTAGGGGGCGTTTTTGCAGCCTGACTGAATCGTCTGGCGTCGCTCCAAAATCGCAAATGCGCTGAAGCGCAGAGCCACGTCAAAACGGCTACGCAGGCCCGGCCACGCAGCCGCCTTGAGAAGCAATATCGCTCTACCGGATACCCGCGTCGATCAAATCGACGAGCGAGTCGATCGTCTCCGGCGTGACGGTTCCGGCGCCTGTATTGAGTGACAATCCGGGCATCTTGTATTTTGCCGTCATGACGCACTGCAGGACCGGGATGAACCCCTGCAGATAGAGGAGCTGGTCGAGCGTCGCCGACACGTAGCCGGATTTCAATCCGTCGATGGTCGCCGGGGCCAGGTCGATGCCGCCCACGATGATGTCGCCGGGCTTCTTGCCGGCCTTTTGCAGCACCTCTGCCAGGCTGCCCGTGATGGAGCCGTGCTGCGTGCCGATCGCCTTCAGGTCCGGGTGAGCCTGGATGTAGGACACCAGCACCGGCACGCCGAGCGAGACGTCGCTGTTGACCTCCTGCGTGATCTCCAGCCGGTCCACCTTGAGACCGGCGGCCTCGAGCGTATCGGCAAGGCCCTTCTCCGACTGGCCGCGCTCGGCCTGGCTGAACACGCCATAGACCATCGCCTCGTCACCTGATTTGAGGCCCTTGGCCAGCATCGCCTCGGCGGTGAGCTTGCCGCCGGCATAGAGGTCGACGCCGGCATAGCCGGTGCCCTTGGGGCCGAATTCCGTCTGCAGGTCGGTCATCGGCGAATTGCCCACCGTCACGACGATGCCCTGCTCGACTGCGCCCTTGACGAGATCGCGAAAAGCCGCGCTGCCGGGGTGCCCCATGATCTCGATGCAGTTCGGCTTGGCCGCAACGGCCTCCTTGAACTGGTTGATCATGGTTTCCGGCGCCCAGGCGGAGAACTGCTCCTTGAGGTCGACGCCCAACGCTTCGGCGGCCTGCGCAGCGCCGGTCTGGCGGGCGAGCGTGGCGCCGTCGCCGGCATTGCCTCCCATCTGCATGTACATCACGACGCCTTCGCCGATCGGCGCGGCCGTAGCAACGCCGGTCAGCAACGATGTCGCCACCGCTGCAGCAAGCAATGTCTTGGTCGATGTCATGTGCTTCCTCCCTTACTCCGGCTGGTGCGGTTTGCTTCAATTGCCCTCCTGCCCGTCATTCCGCCGCCCGCACGCGGCTGAAAGCCTTGGACGGCCGCATCCGGGCGAAGAAGGCGCTGCGCCGATGCGGCTCGTCGACGTAGAGATAGAAGATGATCGCGATGAGGAAGATCAGCCCCTGGACCGTCCGGACCCACGCCCCGGTCAGCCCTGAGGCGACCAGTCCCGCCTCGATCATGCCGATGATGAAGCAGCCGAAGATCGTTCCGACGATGGTCGCCCGACCGCCGAAGATCGATGTTCCGCCAATCAGCACCGAGGCGATGGCCGTCAGAAGGTATCCCTGCCCCTGATTGCCAAAATAGTTCTTGTTCTCGAGCGTCAGCATGATCGCCGCGATCGCCGCAAGCCCGCCCATCAGCATGAAGATCCTGATCTTCTCGCGTTCGACGTCGATGCCGACCACGCGCGACACGGCATTGGAGTCGCCGATGAAAAGGGCGTGCTCGCCGAACCGGTGGCGGTTGAGCACAAACCACAGCATGACGACGATACACGCCGTCCAGAAAGACTGGATCGGCAACTGCGCGATCCAGACGGTCTGCGAACCGGCGAATGGGCGTCCGACGATCCACTGCCACACCGGGCTCGCATCCGCGCCACGCAACGCATAGGACTTGCCGCCCGAAAGCACCGTCGCCATGCCCGCCCAGAGGAACTGGGTCGCGAGCGTCGCCATGAAGGACGGGACCCCGATCTTTGCCACCAAAACGCCGTTCAGCAGTCCGACGAGCAGTCCCGAGGCGAAGGCTATGACGACGGACAGCCAGCCGAGGTCATATTCCTTGAAAAGCACCGCGAAGACGAACCCCGAAAAGGCGATGACCGCGGGAAAGGAAAGATCGATCTCGCCGGCCCCGATCACGAAGGTGAGCCCGACCGCCAGAAGTATCAGCGGCGGAAGCGTCGACAGGAACGTCGTGTAGATGAACGGTTGGAGGAAAACCTGCGGCGCCGTGTACATGAAGAGCGCCAGGAGCAGCGCAAAGACGAGAATGATCGGCAGGCCTTCGAAGCGCTGGAACCGGGACCGGGGTGCCTGCGGTGCGGCCATGGCTTCGCTCACGCCTTGTGCTGCAGTTGGATCAGGAACTCGGTCAGTTCCATGACCGACATGTCCTTGGGCTCGATCTGGGCGACGATCGCGCCGCGATCCAGGATCACCAGCCGATCGGCCACTTCGTGAACATGGGCGAGATTGTGCTCGATATAGATGCAGGCGCGGCCGGATGATTTGATGCGCCGCACGAAATCGAGAACCTTGCGCACTTCGGCGACGGCCAGTGCCGCAGTCGGTTCATCGAGCACGATGAGGTCGGCGTTGTAGTGCATGGCCCGGCCGATGGCGATGCCTTGCCGTTCGCCGCCGGAGAGGTTGGCGACGGTGGATTCGACGGTGATGCCGACGCCACGAAAGCCGATGGCGTGCTTCAGGATCTGCTCTGCGATCTCCTTCTCGCGGCGGATGTCGATGAAGCCGAAGCGGTTCGTAATCTGGCGTCCGACGAAGAAGTTCCGCCATAGCGGCTGCTTCTCTGCCAGCGACTTGTCCTGGTAGACGGTCTCGATCGACAGGTCGTGCGCCATGCGCACGGAATAGTCGGAGAGGTCGATCTCCCGGTCGCGCACGAAGATGCGCCCTGCGGTGGGCGTCAGAACGCCGGTCAGCACCTTGATCAGGGTGGATTTCCCGGCGCCGTTGTCGCCGATCAGCCCGACGGTCTCGTTCCTGCCGACGAAGAAGTCGATGTCGCGGAGCGCCTGGATCGCGCCGAAGAATTTCTGAACGCCCTCGAGCCGCACGATGTGCCGGTAGTCCGCGTCTGGCGCGTGTTCGACCAAGCTCATTCTTGCCGCGTCCTCCGGCATCAAGCTATCCGTAAGGCCGATCAGACTGCTTGCACTGAGATGCGGTCATGATCGCATCTCGCCCATCAAGCTCGGAGTGGCGTGCCATACCCGAGGAGGCTTGAGCCACAATAGCATAGCCGGCGGGGCCATTGCAGATGCCAATTGGGAGCCAACCCGGCGCGCCAGCGAAAGCCCTTGCAGGCCTGGGCGCGAGGGCCGCTTCAATTGGTCCCGCCTCCGCGGCCCTTGCCCGCTGGCTCTCCGCCGCGCTTTTCGCTAGCCTTCGTTCGATCGTCTTTGCAGGCGGTCGCATCCCGCAAAGGCTCTTTCCGATGAAACTCTACCGCTTCCTGACCGGCCCGGACGACGCCACCTTCTGCCACAAGGTGACCGCGGCGCTGAACCAGGGCTGGCACCTGTTCGGCTCGCCGACCTATGGCTTCGACGCCGAGGCGAAGGCGATGCGATGCGGGCAGGCCGTGGTGAAGGACATTGAGGGCAAGGACTACGAGCCGGGGATGAAGCTCTCGGAGCAGTGACGCGCTGGGCGCACGGCCAGAGGCGAGCGCTCCCAGGGAGCGCCCAATACGGCGGATCCTATTCCGCCGCTTCCTCGATGCGCTCCATGTCCTCGTCGGAGAGGCCGAAGTGGTGGCCGATCTCGTGGATCAGCACGTGGGTGACGATGTCGCCCAGGGTCTCCTCGTTCTCGGCCCAGTAGTCGAGGATGGCGCGGCGGTAGAGGGTGACGCGGTTCGGCCCCTCGCCGGTCGCGGGGGTCCAGCGCTCGGCGATGCCGCGGCCCTCGAACAGGCCGAGCAGGTCGAACGGCGTCTCCAGCGCCAGGTCGTCCATGATCTCGTCGGTCGGGAACTCGGCCATCTGGATGACGATCTCGCCGGTGAGCTTGCGGAATTCCTCCGGCAGGTGCGCGTAGGCCTCCAGCGCCAGGAACTCCATCTCCTCGATCGAGGGCGACAGCTGGTCGTGCCAGGCGCGGGTCTGATAGATGCGGGCCATGTTTTATCCTTTTGAGCGCATATAGCCTGTCGGTGTGGCGCTTTCGAGCCCCGATGGACATGCAGCGCGAGCCGGGGTCGAAACAGGAATAAATTCTTCTCCGAGTCTGCTTGACTCTTGGCCCGGCCTCTGGAATCCATAAGAACATAACAGGAACATAGCGGAAGCGAACGTCATGGCGAACCTCGCCGCGGCGCAGGAACTCATTTGCACCCTGCGTCGTAAAATCGCGAAGATCGAGGGCGTCCTGCCGGAGCCCCTGGCTTCCCCTGCGAAGCCGGGCGAGGAAACGATCGTATTGCGCCGGCAGGGCAGGCCGGAGAAGCCGAGGGTTCTGACCGGCGCCGGCCGTTTCGACGCCGCGCTGGACGGGCTTCCGTCTGCCGGGCTGGTCGAACTGCACGGGACTGTGACCCGGGATTCGGGCGCGGTGGCCGGCTTCGGCCTGGCGCTGGCCGGCCTGGCGGCAGGGCATTGCGGCCTTCCGCTGATCTGGATCGCCACCTCGGAAATCTTCCGGGAGGCCGGGCGGCCCTATGCGCCGGGGCTCGCCGAGCGGTTCGGCATCCTGCCCGACCGCCTCCTCATCGCCGAGGCCGAGAAACTCGCCGACGTGCTGTGGATCGCAGAGGAGGCGGCGAGCCTCGGCTCGCTCGCGGCCATCCTGCTGGAGATCCGCGGCAACCCCCGCGGCCTCGATCTCACCGCGACGCGGCGGCTGCACCGCCGGGCGCTTGCCGCCGGATGCCCGCTCTTCCTGCTGCGCCAGGGGGCGAGCGCGGAGCCGACCGCCGCTCCGGTCCGGCTTTCGGTCGCTCCTGCCGCCTCCGGCCTGCGCCACACGCTTGCCGGCCCGCTGCAGGGCTCCATCGGCCCGCCTGCCTTCCGGGTCGCCATCGACAAGAGCCGAATCCCCGTCCCGAGCCCTTTCACCTTGGAATGGAACCGCGACACCCGCGCCTTCGAGGAGAGAGACCATGACCTTGCCGCAAAGAATATTGTCGCTGTGGCTGCCGCTTCTCCCGACAGAGCGGATCCTGCGCCACCGCTTCGGCCGCTCCTGGCGTTCCCGGGTGCTGCAAGACACCCCGCCCCTGGTGGTCAGCCACCGCGAGGACAACGCCCAGAGGATCGCGTCCCTCGACGCGCAGGCTAGCGCGCTCAGGCTGAAGCCCGGCATGGGCATCGCAGAGGCCCGCGCGATGCATCCCGCGATCGAGGTGGTGGAGGCCGACCCCGAGGCCGACCGCCGGCTGCTCGAGAGCCTTGCCGACTGGTGCGACCGCTACACGCCGCTGGTCGCCCTCGACGGCGCTGACGGCCTTCTCCTCGACATCACCGGTTGCGCCCATCTCTTCGGCGGCGAGCGCGCCTTGCTCGACGATCTCTTGACGCGCCTCTTCCATCAGGGCTTCGAGGCGCGCGCCGGGCTGGCGTCGACGCCGGGGGCTGCCTGGGCGGCGGCGCGGTATGCGGGCAGCCGGATCGTGGCTCCCGGCGAGGAGGCCGAGTTGATCGCGCCGCTGCCGCTCGCCTCGCTGCGGCTCGAACCGGCCGTCTGCGCCGGCCTCGAAAGCGTCGGGCTGCGCACGGCGGGCGCCGTCATGAAGACGCCGCGCGCGCCGCTCGTCCGGCGCTTCGGCAAGAGCGTGACGCTGCGGCTCGACCAGGCGACGGGCAACGTCGAGGAGGCCATCTCGCCGCGGCTGCCGGTGCCGGCCCTGTCCGTCGAGCGCCAGCTCGCCGAGCCGATCGGCCTGATGGAGGACATAGAGGCCCTGCTCTTGCTGCTCGCCGCCACGCTCAGGAGCGATCTCGAGCGGCGGGGCGAGGGTGCCCAGCGGCTGCAGCTCCTGCTCTTCCGCGTCGACGGCGCGGTCAGCCGGATCGCCGTCGGGACTTCGCGGCCGCTGCGCGATCCGTCCCTCATCGGAAGGCTGTTCCATGAGCGGCTGACGGCCCTGCAGGACGATGTGGATGCCGGTTGCGGCTTCGACCTGGTCCGGCTCTCGGCCCTGGTCGTCGCCCGGCTCGAAGCCGTGCAGACCGACCTCGCAGGCGCCGCCGTGGGAGAGGAGGACGGCGCCGCATTCTTCGCCGACCGCATCCGGGCGCGCCTGGGCAGGGAAGCACTGCTGCGATCGACGCCGGTCGAGAGCCACATCCCGGAGCGTGCGGTCGAGCTCACCTCGTTTGCCGACGCCTTCGCCAGGAGCGCGTCGCAGGCAGGGGCGTCATCCTTTCCGGAGCGCCCGATCCGACTGCTTCGCGAGCCGGATCCGATCGAGATGATCTCGGAGGCCGACCTGACCTTCCGCTGGCGGCGGAGCATCTACAGCGCGGTGCGCAGGGAGGGCCCGGAACGGATCGCGCCCGAATGGTGGAAGGACGAGGACGGCACGCCTGTCCGCGACTATTTCAGGGTCGAGGACGAGAAGGGCCATCGCTACTGGCTGTTCCGCGAGCAGCCGCAGGCGCGGGCCGGCGGTCCGGCGCGATGGTTCATGCACGGGCTGTTCGCATGACCCCCTCGACGCTTCCCCGCTATGTCGAATTCGGCGTGCAGTCGAATTTCTCCTTCCTGCGCGGCGCCTCGAAGCCGGAGGAGCTGGCCGTGGCCGCCTGCATGCTGGGCCATGCCGGGATGGGGCTTGCCGACCGCAACACGGTCGCCGGCGTCGTGCGCGCCTGGAACCAGTCGAAGCACATCAAGCTTGCCGACCAGGCCGAGCCCGTCGCGCTCCCCTATCATCCGGGCTGCCGGCTGGTCTTTTGCGACGGCACGCCGGACGTTCTGGCCTATCCGCAGGACCGGAAGGGGTGGGGGCATCTGTGCCGGCTGCTGACGCAGGCAAACCTGCGCGAGGAGAGCGAGAAGGGAGATACGCGTCTCTACCGGGAGGACCTCCTGCAATGGGGCGACAGCATCTCGCTTGCCGTGCTTGCCGGAAGCATGGGCACGACCCCCGCCGACACGGCGTTCCTGCAGGAGATCAAGGACCGCTTCGGTGGCGCCGTATGGCTGGCGGTGGCGCCGGCGTTCAACGGCCACGATGCATTCCGCCTCGAGCAGGCCGCGGCGACGGCGAGCGCCCTCGACATCCCGCTGATGGCGGTCAACGACGTCCTCTACCATTCTCCGGAGCGGCGACCCCTCCAGGACGTGCTGACGGCGATCCGCCTCAACGTGCCCGTCGCCGCCGCCGGGCTGGAGCTCGGCCGCAACGCGGAACGTCACCTGAAGGCGCCGATGGAGATGGCGCGGCTCTTCCGCGGTCATCCCGCGGCGCTGACAGAGACCATCCGGTTTGCCGAGACGCTCGCCTTCTCACTCGGCGAGCTGTCGCACAACTACCCCGACGAGCCGACGCGCGACGGCGCCACCGCCCAGCAGGAGCTGGAGCGGCTCACATGGGAGGGGTCTGCCATTCGCTGGCCGGGCGGCATCGCACAGAAGCACAGAGCCACCATCGAGAAGGAATTGGCTCTGGTCGGAAAACTCGGCTACGCCGGCTACTTCCTCACCGTCCACGACATCGTGCGGCACGCCCGCGAGGAACTGGGCGTCCTGTGCCAGGGGCGCGGGTCGGCGGCCAATTCGCTGATCTGCTACTGCCTGCGCATCACCGACATCGGGCCCGAGCGCATGGACACGCTGTTCGAGCGCTTCATCTCCGAGGAGCGCGGCGAGCCGCCGGACATCGACGTCGATTTCGAGCACGACCGGCGCGAGGAGGTCATCCAGTACATCTACGAGAAGTACAACGACCGCCACACCTCCCTGGCGGCGGCCGTCATCACCTATCGCTCGCGCTCGGCCATGCGGGAGGTGGCGAAGGCCATGGGACTGTCCGACGACACGATCGACGCGCTGGCCTCGAACACCTGGCGCTGGACGGACTCCGACCTGGGCGCGACCGAGGCGAGCGGCGCGGGGCTCGACATGGGCGAAAGCCTGACCCGGCACCTGTTCGCCAACGTCAACGGCATCCTGGGCTTCCCGCGCCACCTCTCGCAGCATGTCGGCGGCTTCGTCATCACGCGCGACCGGCTGGACGAGATCGTCCCGATCATGAAGACGGCCATGCCCGAGCGGAAGATGATCGAGTGGGACAAGGACGACCTCGACGCCGTCGGGCTCTTCAAGGTCGACATACTGGCGCTCGGCATGCTGTCCTGCCTGCGCCGCTGCCTCGACCTTCTCGAACGCAACTACCCGATCCGCGACCAGCACGGCCGGCCGCTCACCCTGGCGACCCTGCCGGCGGAGCAGGAGGACGTCTACGACATGATCTGCCGCGCCGACACGATCGGCGTCTTCCAGATCGAGAGCCGCGCGCAGATGTCGATGCTGCCGCGGCTGAGACCGCGGGAATTCTACGACCTGGTCATCGAGGTGGCGATCGTCCGCCCCGGGCCGATCCAGGGCGACATGGTCCATCCCTATCTCAGGCGGCGCGAGAAGAAGGAGCGGCCCGAATATGTGAAGCCCGAACTCGAAGCGGTCCTCCGGAGGACGCTGGGGGTTCCGCTCTTCCAGGAGCAGGCGATGAAGATCGCCATCATCGCCGCCGGCTTCCAGCCCGCGAAGGCCGACAAGCTGCGCCGCGCCATGGCCACCTTCCGGCGCGTCGGCACGATCAACACGCTGCGCGACGAATTCATCGAGGGGATGGTCCGCAACGGCTATCCGCGCGACTTCGCCGTCCGCTGCTTCAAGCAGATCGAGGGCTTCGGCGAGTACGGCTTTCCGGAAAGCCACGCCGCTTCCTTCGCCCTGCTCGTCTATGCCTCCTGCTGGTTCAAGACCTATTATCCGGACGTGTTCTGCGCGGCGATCCTCAATTCGCAGCCGATGGGCTTCTATGCGCCCGCGCAGCTCGTCCGCGACGCGCGGGATCATGGCGTCGAGATCAGGCCGGTCGACGTGAACGAGTCCTGCTGGGATTGCACGCTGGAGGGATCGGCCTTCGAGCCGGCGCGGATCTCTCCCCAGCATTCGGGCATGCGCGGCGTCATCCGCAGCCGCCATGCCGTCCGCCTCGGCCTGCGCCAGATCAAGGGGATCGGCGAGGACGACGCGAACGCCCTGGTGGACGCACGGGATGGCGGCGGCCCCTACGCCTCCGTGCGCGATGTCTGGCTCCGCTCGGGCCTGAACGTCGGCGCCATGGAGCGGCTGGCCCAGGCCGACGCGTTCCGCTCCATGGGCCTCGACCGGCGTGCTGCCCTGTGGGCGGTGCGTGCGCTCGACGGCAGAAGCGCGGCGGAGCGCCTGCCGCTGTTCGAGAACCCGACGCTTCCGCTGCGCGACAACGAGCCGGAGACGAAGCTCCCCGTCATGCCGCTCGGCGAGCACGTCATCCATGACTACCGGTCGCTCAGCCTGTCGCTGAAGGCGCATCCGGTCTCCTTCATGCGCGAGCGCCTGCGCCAGGCGAGCGTGACCCCCAATGTCGAGCTGGGATCGATCCCAAATGGCCGGCGGGTCACGGTCGCCGGCCTCGTGCTCGTGCGCCAGCGGCCGGGCTCGGCGAAGGGCGTCATCTTCATGACGCTCGAGGACGAGGTCTCGGTCGCCAACATCATCGTCTGGCAGAAGACTTTCGAGCGCTTCCGGCCGGTGGTGCTGGGCGCCCGCTTCGTGAAGGTCAGCGGCAAGCTTCAGGCTGCGTCGGGCGTCATCCACATCGTCGCCGAGCACATCGAGGACCTGACGCCCTGGCTCTCGGACCTCTCCGAGCAGGCCGCTTCGATCGAAACCTGCGCACGCGCCGACGAGGTCAAGCGCAACGGCGACGATCCGCGCATCAGGGCGCGCCGGCGTGGCGAGGGGACGCCGGGGGTCGTGCCCGACCGGGAGGAGATCGTGCGCCGAACGAGCGACGTCATGCCCAGGGGGCGCAACTTCCACTGACCGTCGTGAGGATCGGGGAACGCCGCTGCCCTCGCTCGACACGAGCGCGTCTTCCGGAGGCTCGCGGTTACCGTACTGGAAGGGATCGCTGCTCGTGCGGCGCACGAGCCACGGCCCGAAGGGCTTCCCGCGAGGCCCTCCCCGCTTCGAGCGTTGCCCCGCTTACTTCTTCTCGTCTGGATCGATCGTGCGCGCCTCGGAAGGCAGCATGATGGGGATGCCGTCCCGGACCGGATAGGCGAGCTTGGCCAGCCGCGACACCAGTTCCGACCGCTCGGGATCCCAGACCAGCGGACCCTTGGTCAGCGGGCAGGCGAGAAGCTCCAGGAACTTGGCGTCGATCTTCGGAGAGGTGTGGGACGAGTCCATCTGCAGCCGTCGGTTCCAAGGCGAGCATCCGGCCACCGGCGCTCTCGCCGCGACGCTGCTCCCGCTCGATCTTGAGCGTATCCTGCTCTAGCAGATCCCCCGTCGAAAGACATCCCTCGCCGGCTAAGCTCCCACCTTGCGCTCCATCATTGCAACGTGCCGCCGGGCATTTCAGAGTCGCGCGCCAGCGCCATTTCGGTGATCGCGATCAGCGTCTCGGCCCGTGCCTTCAGGTCGGGCGCCTCCAGCAGCGCCTGCTTCTCCGCCGGGCCATAGGGCGCCATCATCGACAGCGCATTGACCAGCGTGGCGTTCTCCGCACGGCTGACGCTTCCCCAGTCGGCCTCGAGCTGATTGGCGTCCAGATAGGCGCGGAATGCCCTCAGCAAGCCGGTGCGGTCGATGTCGCCACCGGCTTCCTCGGTGAGATCGGCCGCGAAATGCAGGATGGACGCAGTGCGATAGGGCTCCTGCATCGCGATCTCGGACCTGATCCGGAACCGGGAAACACCATGCAACGAGATAAGGTAGCGCCCGTCGCCCGTTTCGGCGAAGGAGGTGATGCGGCCAAGGCATCCGACCTCGGAGAGCTCCGGCTCGCCGTCGGCGCGCAGCGCCCCGTCAAGCCGCGGCTGGATCATGCCGATCAGCCGCCGGCCCCGCAGGCAATCGTCCACCATCTGCAGGTAGCGCGGTTCGAAGATGTTGAGCGGCATTCGCCCCCCGGGCAGCAGCAGCGCGCCTGAGAGCGGGAATACCGGAACCATGTCCGGGAGATCGCGGATCGTTCTGTAGGATGCGTTGCCAGCTTGCACGTCCACCTCCGATCTCAACAAGATGGGGCGCGTTTGCGGATGCACAAGCGTCTTCGTGAAGATCAAGGGTCTGGCCGCACCGTTTCGATAGGCGGGTGCAGCCAGACCCCGAGCGATTTCAGGAGAACAGAAGCGACGAAAGCTTGCGCCGCGCTGCCAGGGTGGCATCGTCGGCCATGCCCCATGCCTCGAAGAATTTAAGCAGTTGCGCGCGCGCGCCGTCGTCGCGCCAGGTGCGGTCCGCCTTGACGATCTCGAGCAGGTTGTCGGCGGCTGCCGTCCGCTCGCCCTTCGCGTTCTGGATCATCGCCAGGTCGAAGCGCGCGTCGTGGTCCTTCGGGTTCTCGGCGAGCCGGCGCTCGATCGCCGCAGCGTCGTCGTCGACATTCGCGGCTTCTGCCGCCAGCGAGATCTTCGAGCGGATGCCGGCCAGTGCCTGCTGGGCCTTCGCGTCGTCGGGCGCGCCGCCGAGCAGCTCCTCGGCGGCCGCGGTGTCGCCCGCGTCGAACAGGAGCTCGGCCAGGGCGGCGATCGCCTCGACATTGTCGGGCGCCTGCTCCAGCACGGCGCTGTAAATGTCGGCGGCGGTCTGCAGGTCGCCCGCCTGCTTTGCCTCGGCGGCTGCCGCAAGCGCATCGGCCAGCTGGCCGCCCGGCGCGCCCTTGCCGGCGATGCGGTCGATGAAGGCATTGATCTGCGTTTCGGGGACGGCGCCCATGAAGCCGTCCACCGGCTGCCCGTCCTTGAATGCGATGACCGCCGGAATCGACTGGATGCCCAGCTGACCGGCGATAGCCGGATGGTCGTCGATGTTCATCTTGACCAGTTTTACGCGGCCGCCGGCGGCGTTGACCGCCTTCTCGATGACCGGCGTCAGCTGCTTGCAGGGGCCGCACCAGGGCGCCCAGAAGTCGACGAGGACAGGCTGCCGCTTCGATTCCTGGATGACGTCGGCGGCAAAGCCGGCCGTTGTCGTGTCCTTGATCAGGTTGCCGGCGGCGTTTGCCGGCGCGGCGTCGCCGCCGAAGTCGAGTTTCGTGGAGTAGCCGCCGCCGGCGGTGCGATAGGGATTGTCTTCGGGGGCCATTTTGCTTCGGTTCCGCCTGCAGGGTTTCGTCACACGGCCCGAGCTCGGCCGTCGCCGCGACGCAGCATGTGGCAATCAGCTGCCAGTTTTCAAGACTTGCATCTCATGTCCGGTGGCCGCGACGAATGCCGGCACGTCGCTGCTCCGGATCGATGTGGTGGCGTCGTTGACGAGCGGATGCGCGTTGACGACGTCATGTTCGAGCAACTGCTCGTCGATGAAGAACCGGACCTTGGCGTCGGTGTCGTTGAGCAGGCCGAACAGGGTCACCGCTCCGGGCGTGACGCCAAGCAGCTCCAGCAGCGCCTCCGGCTTGCCGAAGGAGACGCGGCTCGCGGCGCCGATGACGGAGTGGATCGACTTCAGGTCGACCGCCGTCTCCTCTTCGATGGTGAGAAGGAAATAATTGTCCTTCTTATCCTTCAGGAACAGGTTCTTGGTGTGGCCGCCGGCGATCTCCCCGCGCAGCGCCTGCGAATCGGCGACCGTGAAAAGGGGCGCGTGGGAGACGGTGGTCGTCTCGATGCCGAGGCCGCGAAGATAGTCGAAGAGTTGGTCTGGGCTGGCGGGCATATTATCTTTTTTCGAGAGGCCATGTCGCGGAATTCGGGGAATTGCCGCCACGCGTAGTCCGAATTGCCGCACGCCGCAAGCCGCAAAGGCTTGCCGCCCGGGCCTTCCGCGCGGGTTGGCGGCGGCTGTTCAGCACAGAATGTCACACCTTGCACAAGGTGATTTTTCCCTGTTGCAATCGTCAACGGCTTCGGCCATATAAGCGCGGCTTGCGGCGTTGAGCCGCGCGAGCGGGTGTAGCTCAGGGGTAGAGCACAACCTTGCCAAGGTTGGGGTCGAGCGTTCGAATCGCTTCACCCGCTCCATTTAAGCATCTACGAAAGCCGCGGTCCTCCGCGGCTTTCGTTGTTTCTGGCGGCTGGAATCACGGTCGCCTGAAGCCTGTGAGGGGGCGCGGGTTACCACTTGGCGGATTCGACGCAGCGTGGGCTCGCGGTGTCGAAGGAATGTACGAGAGTACTTCCGCTTAGGAAAAAGCGATCTCAGAATGTGTCTGGTTGGGCTCTACCCACGACCCTCGGTCGGGCAGCCAAGCTGCGCGACCCCATCAGATTGCCATGTGGCTAGACGTGGCTCAATGCAACGCGTCGACCTTCCTCGGCTCCATCCTCAGGGAAAGTCCAACGGCAGCAGGTCACGGCCGGTCGCAGCGCGCGACCACATCCTCAGCCCGATCGGCAAAGCGGTCGGCCAGACCTCCAAGCTTGCCGGCATCCTCGGCTGCATTTCCTGCCATTGCGCGGTCGGCGATACCTACGAAGATGACGGCGAAGCGGAAGAGTGCGAAGGCGACGTGGAAGGGCGTCAGCGGCGGCGTGGGGATTGCGGACGCATAATATCGGGCGACGAACTCCGCCTCGTCGGGGAGCATGAGCGCCGCGCGGTCGAGGCCCAGTATGCCGCCATACTCGTCGGGTGCGGAGTGCCAGGGCATGCAGCAGAAGCCGAGATCGGCGAGCGGGTGACCGAGCGTCGAGAGCTCCCAGTCGAGGATCGCGACGACCTTCGGCTCGGTCGGGTGAAAGAGCATGTTGCCGAGTCGGAAATCGCCATGCGCGATCGCCAAGCGGCCATCGTCCACGGGCTGGTTGGCCCGCAGCCACGCGATGACGCGGTCGAGCGCCGGGATGCGCTGGCCGGGCGACTCGTCATATTGCCGCGACCAGCGGGCGATCTGCCGCTCGAAATAGTTGCCGGGACGCCCGTAGTCGGCGAGGCCGATCGCATCGGGGCGGACAGCGTGCAGCCTGGCCATGGCGTCGGCCATCGCAAGGTAGATGCCGCGGCGCTCGCCTGGCGCAACGTCACGCAGCGCACAGTCGTGGAAGACCCGGCCCTCCACCCGCTCCATCAGATAGAACGGCGTGCCGACGATCCCGTCGTCCTCGCACAGCAACACGGTCTTCGGAACCGGCACATCGGTCGCCTCTAGCGCCTTCAGCACGCGGTACTCGCGCTCCACTGCATGGGCGCCTTGCAAGATGTGGCCGGCCGGCTTCTTGCGCAGTACCATGCGCTGCGCCCCGTGATCGACGAAGAAGGTGGGATTGGACTGCCCGCCGCCGATACGCTCGATGCGGAGCTCCGCCCGGCCGAACTGTCCGGCGAGGAACGCGTCGAGGCGATCGATGTCGAATTCGGTGGTCATGGGGCCATTAGCCTTCGTTGCCGGACAGCCTGCGGGCCGCCTCACGCAACGCGAATTTCTGGATCTTGCCGGTGGCCGTCTTCGGGAGCTCCAGCGGCACGAAGCGCGACGGCACCTTGTAGCCGGCGAGCCGTTCGCGGCAGAAGGCGCGCAGATCGGCCTCGCCAGGCTCGGCGTCGCCGCGCAGCTCCACGAACGCCACCGGCGTCTCGCCCCATTTCTCGTGCGGAGCCGCCACGACCGCCGCCAGCAGCACGGCCGGATGCTGGTGCAGTACGGCTTCGATCTCCAGGCTCGAGATGTTCTCGCCGCCCGAGATGATGATGTCCTTCGACCGGTCGCGGATCTCGATATTGCCGTCCGGATGGCGCACGGCGAGGTCGCCGGTGTGGAAGACGCCGCCCCTGAACGCCTGCTCGGTCGTCTCGGCATCGCGGTAGTAGCCGGCCATCAGCGTGTTGCCCTTCAGCACGATCTCGCCCATCGTCGTCCCGTCCATAGGGACATCCTCGCCCTCTTCATCGACGACGCGCGCGCGGCCGGCGGCGACGTGGCGCACGCCCTGCTTGGCAAGCTCGGCCGCAACCACGCCGGACGACTCGGCGCGCTGCTCCTCCGAAAGTTCGCGCAGCGTGGCGGGGCCGAAAGATTCCGTCAGCCCGTAGAGATGGGTGAGGTCGAAGCCCAGCGCGTCGAGCTGCGCGATGAGCGCGCTGGTGGGCGCCGCACCGCCCGTCGCGACCATGATGCACCGGCTTGCGTCGCGGGTCGCGCGCGCCGGGTGGTTGAGCATCATGTAGAGCACCACGGGTGCGCAGGACATGTGGGTCACCCCATGGGCTTCGATCGCCGGGAAGAGCAGCGCCGGGTCGGGCCGGTCGAGGCACACATGGAGGCCGCCTGCCGCGGTGACCGCCCAGGTGTGGCACCATCCGTTGCAATGGAACATCGGCAGGGTCCAGAGATAGACCGAGCGTGACGTCAGCCCCAGCGCAAGCACGTTGCCGAGCGCGTTCAGGTAGCCGCCGCGGTGGTGATAGACGACGGCCTTCGGCCGACCTGTCGTCCCCGATGTGTAGTTGAGGCAGAGCGGTTGCCATTCGTCGTGTATCGCCGAAAGCTCGGCTTCGAAGGGTGTATCGTCGTCGCTGAGAAGGTCGAGCCGGGGCGTTCCCTCAGCGCCCTCGCCGTCAGCAAGGGCAACGCACCGCGTGCCGGTGGATCTGGCAGCCTCGGACGCGACCGCGACGCTTGCAGGATCGGCGACGACGAGCCGGCTCTCGGAATGCGAGAGGATGTAGCTCACCGTGTCGGTGTCGAGCCGCGTGTTTATCGTGTTCAGCACCGCTCCGACCATCGGCACAGCATAGTGCGCGGCAAGCATCTCGGGCCGGTTCGACGCCATGACCGAGACGACGTCCCCCTCGGCTACGCCGCAGGCACGCAGGAAGCGGGCGAACCGCCCGACCATCCGGCCGAAATCCCGGTAGCTCCACTGCCGGCCGTTCCACGCGACGGCCGGCCGCTGCGGGTACACCTCCACCGAGCGGACCAGAAACTCGACCGGTGTGAGCGGCACGTGGTTCGCCGCTCGCGGCGCAAGATGCGGCTCGACGCGCAATGTCCCCTCCCTCGCAGCTTCTACTCGGCAGTATTCCATGACCAGAAGGCGTCGCCTTCCGTATTGAGGTGGTTGTTGAGGACCATCTTGTGGACCTCGTCGGCGCCGTCGACCAGGCGGGCCTGGCGGGCGTAGCGGTAGATCCACTCGAGCACCGTGTCCTTGGAGTATCCGCGTGCGCCGTTGATCTGGATGGCGGTGTCGGCGGCCTGGTGCAGCAGGTTGGCGACATGGATCTTCGCCATCGACACCTCTTTGCGTGCGAAGGAGCCCTGGTCGATCGCCCATGCCGCCTTCATGACCAGCAGCCGGCCGATCTCGATCTTCATGGCGAGGTCCCCCAGCATCAGCTGGACGGACTCCCGGTCTGCAAGCCGCACGCCGAAGCCGGTGCGCTCGGCCGCATAGGCGCGGGCGATCTCCACGCAGCGCTTCGAGAGCCCCAGCCAGCGCATGCAGTGGGTAAGGCGGGCCGGCCCGAGCCTGATCTGCGTCGCCTTGAGGCCGTCGCCTTCCTTCATCAGCACGTTCTTGAAGGGAATCTCGAGTCCGTCGAAGGAGATCTCGCAGTGGCCGCCGTGTTCCTCCGGCCCCATGATCGGGATGCGCCGCTCGATGCGCCAACCCGGCTGGCTGCGGTCGAACAGCATCGCGGTGAGGCCCTTGCGTGGATCGTCGGAGGTCTTGGCGACCAGGATGAAGTGCTGCGCTTCCCCCGCGCCGGTGATGAACCATTTCCGGCCGGTGACAACGTATCGGTCGCCGCGCTTCTCGGCACGGGTGCGGATCATCGAGGGATCGGAGCCGCCGCCGGGCATCGGCTCGGTCATGGCGAAGGCGGAGCGCACCTTCCCGGACACGACCGGCTCCAGCCAGCGCACCTTCTGCTCGGCGGTGGCAACCGCCTCCAGCAGCATCATGTTGCCATCGTCGGGCGCCGCCGAGTTGAAGATGACAGGTCCGAAGACCGAGCGGTTCATCGCCTCGTAGCAGACGGCCATGCCAGCCTTGCCGAGTCCCTGGCCACCATTCTCGGGCTTGAGCTGCAGGCACCACAGCCCGGCGTCACGCGCCTCCGCCCTCAGGCGGGCGGCGAGATCCAGGCGGATGTTCTCGTGCTCGTCGTAGCTGGCGGGGTCCGCCTCGAGGGGCAAAATGCGCTCATCAACGAACGCCGCGATGCGGGCGCGAAAACCTTCGATGCGCGAGGAGATGGTGAAGTCCATGGTAAAGCCCCTAGAGCGAGGAGACGAGATGGCCGCCGTCGACGACGAGCGAGGCGCCAGTGATGTAGCTGCCGGCATCCGAGGCGAGCAGCAGGAGTGCGCCGTCGAGCTCTTCCGGCCGGCCGAGCCGCCGCTGCGGGATGCGCTTGACGAGCGCCATCCCTGCGTCGGTCTCGAAGAAATCCTGGTTGAGGTCGGTTCGGATGTAGCCCGGGCAGAGTGCGTTGACGCGGATGCCGTAGCGCGCCCATTCGAGCGCCAGCGCTTCCGTCAGCCGCACGACTCCGGCCTTGCTCGCGGCATAGGAGGCGACGCCTCCGGCAACCCGGTGGCCGAGGATCGACGCCACGTTCACGATCGATCCGCCCTTCCCCTCGCCCTTCATCTGCCGCGCCGCGGCCTGTGCGACCAGGAACACTCCCCTGAGGTTGGTATCGAGGACACGGTCCCAGTCGCCGGGTTCGATATCAAGCGCGGGACGTGCATCCGAGACGCCGGCATTGTTGATGATGATGTCCGGGCAGCGCCCGAGCGAGGCGACTGCCGCTGCTACCGAGTCCGCATCCGAGACGTCGAGCTCGACGGCCTGCGCAGCGCCGCCAGCCTGCGCGATCTCATGACAGAGCTCGTCGAGCGCGACAACGCGACGGGCGGCCACCACGACGTGCGCTCCGCGGGTCGCCAGCATGCGTGAGAAATGCGCGCCGAGCCCAGACGACGCGCCGGTAACCACTGCGACCTTCCCGGCGAGGTCTGTCATCATGCCGGGCGATGCTTGCGACGGCGGCGAAAAAGGCTCGTCACGTCGCAGCAGCCAGGATCATGTCCGCCGCCTTTTCCCCGATCATCAGCGACGGGGCGTTGGTGTTGCCCGACGGCATTGTCGGCATCACCGAGGAGTCGGCAACGCGCAGGGCTTCGATGCCGTGGACCTTCAACTGCGGATCGACGACCGCCATCGCGTCGGTGCCCATGCGGCACGTGCCAATCGGGTGATACGAGGACTGCCCGCTGTCGCGGATGTATTCGAGCAATTCGTCGTCGGAAACGACGTCAGGTCCGGGACGGAGCTCCTGCACGACATAGCCGGAGAGCGCCGATTGCCCTGCGATGCGCCGTGCGATCCTTATGCCCTCGGTAAGAACCCGAACGTCCTCTGGATGCGACAGCTGGTTCGGCATGATCGCCGGCGGCTTGCCGGGGTCGGGGCTGCTTATGTGCAGGCTCCCGCGCGATTCCGGCGCGAGTTGGACGACACCGAAGGTCAATCCCGGATGCTGATCGATGCCGCCGGCCTTGGTGTAGGCCATGCGGTCCTTGCCGCTGAAATGATGCATGGTGATCTTCAGGTCCGGCCGCAGCCTATCGGGCTGCGTCTTTGCAAGTGCATGCGCGGTGACGGAAGGAACGGTCATCAACCCACGGCCGAAGAGCAAGAATTGGGCGCCGACCCAGTACTTGAACCAGGGACTGCACACGATCTCATTCAGCCCCTTCGTGTTCTTGGCCTCGAGGCTGATACGGGTCTGCAGATGATCGATGAGATTTTCGCCGACGCCATTGAGCGCTATCCTTGGCGTTATGCCGTGCCGCTTCAGGATTTCTGGATTCCCGATACCGGACAGTTCGAGCAGTTGCGGCGTTGCGATCGGACCAGCCGATAGGATGACTTCGCGGGTGGCGCGTGCGCTGTGGGAGACACCCCCTACCGAGTAGGTTACGCCTTCCGCCCGATTGCCGGATAGGTTGATCCCAGACACGTGCGCGTTCGTGACGATCTTCAAGTTGGAACGACCGCGCGCAGGCCGAAGGTAACCCACGGCGGCGCTCTGGCGGCGGCCGCCTTTTGTGTTGAGCTGCACGCGGCTGGCGCCGTGACAGTCCTGCGTATTGTAGTCTGGGTTCTCGGGAATGCCGGCCTCTACGCAGGCCTGGACGAAAGCGTCGGTTACCGGCAAACCGGCCCGATTCCACTCGACCGAGATAGGTCCGTCCGTCCCGCGCCAGCGAGGGTCGCCGCCGTGGAACGATTCCATCTTCTTGAAATAGGGCAGGACCTCAGCATAGCTCCAACCGGTGGCGCCGCGCCGCGCCCAATCGTCATAGTGCCAATAATCGCCACGAACGAACAGCGCACCGTTGACGGAACTGGAGCCGCCGAGTGCCTTGCCTCGCGGCCACCGCAGTCGCCGGTTGCGAAGTTCCGGAATTGGGTCAGTCTCATACTGCCACATCACATCCTGACGCGGCAGCATGCGACCAGCCCCGAGTGGCGCCCGCATCCAGAACAGGTTGTCCACGCCCCCTGCCTCAAGCAGCAGAACACGATGGCGCCCGGACTCGGAAAGGCGCGCGGCGATCACTGCCCCGGACGATCCGGCTCCGACGACGATGTAGTCCCAGTTTTCGAAGGCAGGGTGGCTCATTGCATGCATTTCGTTCGTCGTTTTGAGGGCAATTGATCCGGATCTTGGTGAGGTCGCATCCTGCACCGCATCGATGCGCTTGGATCCGAAAACGCTAGCGGCGCCTCGAAAGAGCTAACATGCACATGTCGCAACGGGTAGCGAAACAGGCTCGCGCAAGGGGGAAGGCGAAGCTTATTGCATACGCATTAGTGCCGCCGGGAAGCGCCCATGAATTGGCGCTCGCGCGAATTCTACTAGTATCGGACCGTGGCTCGGCAGTTGGAAGCCGATCCGAGAAATTACCTGGGAACAGCATGGAATTGACCGACAGCACGATAGGCACACCGGTATCTGCGGCTGCGGGCAAGCGAAATGCGATGGGCTAGGCCGGGGGTATGCCGCGTTTCGACTCCCCGAAAATCTGCTTGGTGACAGGCGCCGCTTCCGGCCTTGGCCGTGCAACCGCGGTTGAACTGGCGAGCCACGGTAATGTTGTCGTCATAGGCGACATCGATGAAGACGCCAGCAGGCAGACGGTGTCCGAGATTGAAGCTGCTGGCGGGAAATGCGTCTTCGAGCGCCTCGATGTGACCGACCGTGCCGGCGTGGCGAGCTTCGTAGGCAGGATAGTGAACAGGTTCGGCAGGCTTGACTGTGCGGTCAACAACGCCGCGATCGAGGGACCACTTCACAAGGTGGACACCTATCCCGACCACGATTGGGACCGCGTCATCGACGTGAACCTCACAGGCGCCTTCTCCTGCATGAAGCATGAGTTGGCTCAGATGGCGGCGCAGGGCGGCGGCTCGATAGTCAATATCGGCTCGACGGCCTCCCTCAAGGGCATCGGACTAATGTCGGCCTATGCTGCGGCAAAGCATGCGCTCGTGGGGCTGACAAAGACCGCCGCTATCGAATACGGCGGGCAGGGCGTCCGCGTGAACGCGCTCTGTCCTGGCTCATTCCAATCACCGATGAACGACCGCCTCCACGGCAACGACGGCAGCAAGATCGGCTCGGCGATGCCTCTTGGCCGCTTGGCGGAATGCAAGGAGATCGCGGCAGTCGCGGCGTGGCTATGCTCTGACGAGGCGAGCTTCGTGACGGGAGCTGCCTATCTGGTGGATGGCGGCCGCATGGCCGGGTCGACATTGGCGACCTGAAGCGGGTCGCAAGAACAGGCGCCAGACAGAAGTTGGCGCCCAGAGTGTGAGGAGAATAGAACTTGACCGATTTTCGCGTGCTCGCTGAGGGGCTCCGCTTTCCGGAAGGACCAGTCGTCTTGGAAGACGGCTCGGTCGTGCTGGTCGAAATCGAGGCCCGCACCCTCACACGAATCCTGCAGGACGGTACTCGCATTGAAGTTGCGCAACTGGAAGGCGGGCCCAACGGGGCCGCGCTGGGTCCAGACGGCAAGGTTTATGTCTGCAACAATGGCGGCTTTGCCTGGCACGAGGATGACGAAGGTCTCCGTCCTGCTGGCGCGCCACCGGGAGACCCGGTTGGATGGATCGAACGTGTCGACCTGGCCACGGGTACGGTAGAACGACTGTATGACGGTGATGGACCTGTTCCCTTCCGCGGTCCCAACGACCTCGTGTTCGATAGCCATGGCGGGTTCTGGTTTACCGATGCAGGCAAGGGAACGCCGCGGTCCGTGCATCGTGGTGGCGTGTACTATGCAAAGGCAGACGGATCGTTCATTGCCGAAGTGATCTACCCCATGTGGCAAGCCAACGGCGTCGGTCTTTCTGCGAAAGGCGACCGCCTCTATGTCGCCGAGACGGTGACCGGCAGGGTTTGGGAATTCGAGGTCACCGCACCGGGACAAGTCCGAAAGATGCCTTTTCCATCACCGCATGGCGGCTCGTTGCTGGTGGGATTGCCCGGATACCAACTGTTTGATTCGCTTGCGGTAGACTCTGACGGGAATGTTTGCGTCGCCACGCTGATGAACGGCGGCATCACGATTATCTCGCCTGATGGAAGCTCGATCGAACGCGTCGCCCTACCGGACCGCTACGTGACGAACATCTGCTTCGGTGGCCGTAATCTACGCACGGCCTATGTGACGCTTTCGTCCACGGGAAAGCTCGTAGCTTTTGAGTGGCCGCGACCGGGCCTCCGCCTCAACCAGCCGTAGTCGACGGCAACTGAGGTCCTTTCCGGTTGGCTGGTCATAGAGCGTCTATGCTCTGCAGGACCCATGCATACCGGCAAGTGACTGACGGCTTGCCGGGCAATCTCCGTGCCAGCCTTGCAGGCATAGATGCCCGCGCCACATGAGAACCCATTCGACAGAGGATTGCCATGACAACGTCGTCCGCTCGACCCGAGGGCGTCACTCTGCCGCTTGTCGACACAGCCCCCAGCTACAAGCGTGTCGCCGACATGATCGAGAAGGAGATCGTCGGCGGCCGCATCAAGCCGGGGGACATGCTGCCGACGGAACTCGAACTGTCGGCGCAGCTTGGCGTCCATCGTTCGACCGTCAGGGAAAGCATTCGATCACTCGAGAATTCGGGCCTGCTGAAGCGCGTCGGCGGCAAGCGGCTGGTTGCTTCCGTTCCGGAGCCGAGCGCGGTCGCGCGCTACAACACGCGAGCCATGGCCCTCCGGAAAGTCAGCTTCCTCGATCTCTGGGAAGTTCAAATGGAGATCGAGCCGTTTTGTGCCGATCTCGCCGCCAGTCGCATCACCGATGAAGTCGCCGAAGAAATGATGGAAAGCGTCCGGAAGCTTGAGAGCCGCATCGAGGACGACGAGGTCGTCATCGCTCATGACATCGAGTTCCACAAGATCGTCGCGCGGGCAGCAGGCAACGCCGCGTTGGAATTGTCGGTCGACCCCATCAGCGCGTTGCTGTTCTCGGCGACGCTCGATCTCTATCAGAAAGTCCCGCAGGCGCGGCACCGCCTTTATGAGGCGCACAAGGCCATAGCTGAGGCGATCTACGCCCGTGACCGAAAAACGGCGCGTGAATGGATGACCAAGCACATTCGCGATTTCCGCCGTGCTTATCTCATCGCGGGCCTCGAACTCGAGGCTCCGATTTCCCTTGATACCGGGGTCATGAAGTTCTGAAGCGAATGCGGCATTACGCTTCAGATGTGGGGCTAGGCTGCGAGCGCCAGCCTGCGTTCCTCGCAGAAGTTGGACAAGAGGTCCGATTTAAAGGCGGAAATGGTGTCCGTAAGCCTGCGCATAAACTCGTCGCGGCGCGGGCCGACCCGAGCGCTGTCCCCACCGATGCCCACGGCAACGTTGCGGCCCGCGACGCGCACAGGGAGAAGGGCTGCAATCGAGGCAACCCCTTCGAGGCGTGAATTCATCATGTAGAACGCGTCGTCGGAACGCGCCGCGCGCAACGCTGCGGTCGTGCGGTCCACATCCAGCTTGTATGCCGGCTCAGCCTCGCGCGCGTTGATGAGCCTGACCACCCGATCGATCTGGCTGTCGCTCTCCCGGCTCAGAAGCATGTAGCCATAGGAAGACCAAGTCAGCGGCAAAGCAGTGCCTTGCGCCACTCGGCGACAAGCCACCGGATCGTCGCCGGCAATCCTATGCCACTGAACATAGATGTCATTCTGAGTGGTGATCGACGCCGTCTCGCCGGTCTCGGCAATGAGTTCGTCCAGTAGGGCTGTCAGCACACCCTTGCGGAACATCTGTTCGTAGCCGAAACTCTCGAGCCACTCACCGAGGCGATAGACTTCGGGCGCCGGCAGATAGGTCCGAGTCTTCCGATCAAAGGAAAGGAAGCCGCTGCTCACCATGCTCTTCAAAAGGAAGGTTGCGCTCGACTGCGGATAACCCAATCGTCCGATGATTTCCTTCTGGTTCAGCTCACGGCGCTCCTCGGAAAACAGCTTCAATATTTCCAACGCCCGCACAGCGGATTTGACCGGTTCACGAGTCATGCTGCTTCCTCCCTGGAAGCAGCAATATGCCATCGAGGCGCTAGGTCGACAAGAACGCGGGGCGGATAATAGGGTTGTCCGACAACGCAAATTTGCCGCGATCCAGCTCGACGGCGGAACCTGTCGGGGTTGTTCGTCACCTCAATAGAGGGTGTTGTTCTGGCCGCCGTCGCACATCACCAACTGGCCGGTAATGAAACCGGCGAGATGCGAGCACAAGAAGGCGCACAGGGCGCCGACTTCCTCAGGCTTGCCGCCGCGTCCGCCAGGCAAGCTCTTCAGCAACTGCGCAATCAACTCGTCACCGTCCTGGCCCCGCTCGGCGGCGATGGCGCGATAGGTGCGGCGGAATGAGCCGTTCTCACCGCCGTCGATGCGCCCGGTGCCGATGGTGTTGATGGTAATGCCGAACGGGGCAAGCTCGTTGGCGAGCGTCCGCGACGCGCCGAGCGCTGCCGGACGAACGATGTTGTGCACGATCATCGGCACTTCCCTGTGCGGATGCTTGGCGCACATCGAGCCAAGCGTGACGATGCGTCCCCAGCCCTGTTCCTTCATGTGGCCGGCGACTTCCTCGACGGCCTGGATGAAGCCGATCACCGTGATGTCGTAGCCGGCAAGATAGTCCGAGACGCTCGCCGCTCCGACATGGGAATCCGGCGGTCCTCCATTGTTGTAGACGAGAATATCGGGATCGCCGTGCTCCTTCCTGATGCGTTCGAAGAGCGGAGCAATGCCCTCATGCCGGCTGACATCGCCTTCGATTGCCGAGGCGTGATGGCCCTCCGCCGTCAGTGAGTCGACGACGTCGCGGGCATCCTTGGCGTTACGTGAAACGATGACGACGCGACATCCATCGCGCGCAAGCGCTTCCGCCGCCGCGCGGCCCACATTGCGGCTACCGCCCGTCACAACTGCCAGCCTGCCCTTGATTCCCAGATCCATTCCCAGACCATCTCCCGTATTCGCCTGCGCGGCGCGCCAGGGACAAGGTCCAGCGATCCGGCGATTGCAGTTCGGCCGGGATAGAAAGGCTGCCGCGCCGGGCTGTCAATCGAACGCCGAGGATTTTGCGGATGCAATAATCCGGCGGCCCGGGAGGGGGCATATTGTCAATGCAATTTTGTCTCCAGCGGCCCGCGTGATCTCCCAAACCGGCGGGCCTGTAGTATCGTCTGACGGCATGGTCGCCACCCGTGCACAATGCATCGGCCTCCTGAACCGGGGGGAGATGCGGTCGCGGAATTCAGCCGGAGAAATGGAAGATGAACGACCCTTTCCAAGGGACATGGACGATCGATCTCGCCGGCTCCTTGGTATGGGACGACAGCCTCAAGAAGCATGTCCCTGACGAGATTGGCGAGGAAGTGATCACAATCACCGTGAAGGACCGGATGCAGGACTATGAGGTGCTCTATGGTGATCGGCCCAAGATTCGAATGGGCTACACCGCGCCCTACGACAGCACGGAATGGGTGCCGTATACGGTCCGCGAAATCTTGAGCCCTTCCAATGGAACAGAAATCGCGGCGGAGGTCGAGGACTTCAAGAAGCGCATCAAGGCGAGTGGCGGAGACAGGGAGCGCCGCTTCGAAATCGGCCAGCCGTACGCGCTCGTGCGGGTGATCAATCTGGACCAGCGGACCCAATACCGCATCAGCCGCGACCATCTGAACGGCCAAGCACAAAACTCTGTGTTGCGCCGCCTCGCCGAGGACGGCAGGTCCATGGTTTCGACCGTCGTCGACGTCGAGGGTCTTGTCTTCCGCATCCGCAAGTTCGTCCGGATTGATTGAGCGAGCGGCGTCGGAGTCCTACTCGGGTCGAGCGGCCTGACAAGGCTGTACGATTTCCATCTTCAGGCGGCGCAGAACGATCCAATACGGTCTGCCGACATCGAGACGATAAGAGAAGGCGAAGCGATGGATTTTGAGATTGCGGCGATCCTGTTCCAGGACGGCATTGCAAACGGCGCGATCTATACGATGCTCGCACTCGGATTCGTGCTCGTCTTCACGACGACCAGGGTCATCTTCGCATCCTATGGCGATCTCATCGCCTTCTCGGCGCTGACGCTGCATGCCATCCAGAACGGCAAGCTCCCCGGCACTGTGTACATCCTTGGCGTCCTGGCAGTTCTGGCGGCCAGCGCCGAGTGCTGGTCGCTCCTCCGCGAGCGCACTTATTGGAAAATCCCCACGGCACTGCTCCTGTGGCTGGTCATCCCGCTTCTGCCCGTCGGCTTAGTCGTCGCGCTTCAGGGCGTCGATCTGAATATGGTGGGCCAGATCCTGGTTGCGATGGCGGTTGTCGTTCCCATCGCTCCCTTGCTGTACAGGGTCGTCTTCCAGCCCATCGAGACCTCCTCGACGCTGACGCTTCTGATCGTGGCGCTGGTCCTTCACTACGCGCTTGCCGGCTTGGCAATGGTCATGTTCGGCGCGGAAGGCGTCCGGACGGCTGCCTTCCTCGGCGGTTCGCTGACGATCTTCGGTTTCCAGTTCCAGTCTCAGCTTGTCATTGTGCTGGTCATGGCTGGCTTGCTGTCAGCCGGACTTGCGCTTTTCTTCAACGCCACGCTAACCGGCAAGGCGCTCCGCGCCACCGCCTACAACCGCGACGGCGCCCGGCTTGTCGGCATATCGACCCGGCGGTCGAGCAGTATCGCCTTCATCCTTGCCGGACTGATCGCCGCGGTCATAGGCATCCTCATCGCGCCGACCGTGACGATCTACTACGACTCCGGACTGATGATTGGTCTCAAGGGCTTCGTGGGGGCCGTCCTTGGCGGGTTCGTCAGCTATCCGCTGGCCACTCTGGGCTCCGTGCTCGTCGGCCTCGTCGAGGCCTACGCCTCGTTCTTCGCCAGCTCCTTCAAGGAGATCATCGTCTTTCTCGCCGTCATTCCCATCGTACTCACCCGCTGGCTGTGGGCGCGGCATGAGGTTGAAGACGAGGAGGAGCATGCGTGACGACCATTGATCGAAAGGTGTCCGCTCCGGTGTCGCCCGTATCGCGCTACAATATGCTTCTTATCGGCTCCGTTTTGGCGCTCAGCATTCTGCCGTTCTTCGTCGGGTCCTTCGGCCTACTTCTGCTCACCCTGGTGGGAATCTACGCCATTGCCACGCTCGGCCTCGTGCTGCTCACCGGTTCCGGTGGCGTGACGTCTTTCGCGCAGGCCGCCTTCATGGGAATCGGCGCCTATACGTCGACCTACATGACGCTTCGTCTCGGCTTCGATCCGTGGCTGGGGCTGGTTGGCGCCATCGGCTTGGTCGCGCTCTGCGCGGTTCTGATGGGTGCAGTGACGCTTCATTTGGGCGGCCACTATCTCCCTATCACCACGCTCGCGTGGGCGGTCGCGATCTACATGGTCTTCGGAAATCTCCGTGATCTGGGAGCTCACAGCGGCATCGGTGATATCCCGCCCATCACGCTGTTCGGCATCGTTTTCGACCGACCGGCGCGCACCTACTACCTGGTCTGGACACTGCTGGTGCTTGCCCTCCTCGGGGCGGCGAGCATGCTGTCATCTCGGCAGGGCAGGGCGATCAGCGCATTGCGAGGCGGTGTCTTGCTGGCCGAGAGTCTCGGCATCAGCGCGTTTCGCATGCGGCTTCTGCTGTTCGTACTGGCCGCCGAGCTTGGCTGCCTCGCCGGCTGGCTCTTTGCGCACACTCAGAGTTTCATCGCGCCCAGCAGTTTCGACCTCAACAACAGCATGCAGATCTTGCTGATGTCTGTGCTGGGCGGCGTTGGGCACGTCTTCGGCGCGGTCGCCGGGGCTGCCGCTGTCACACTCGGGCGAAATTGGATCCAGGACACCTTGCCCAGCCTCGGTTTCGACGCGGGTACCGCCGAGATTGTCGTGTTCGGTATCGTCTTCATCTTGCTGATTCACTATTCACCGCGCGGCCTTTCACCCCTACTGGCGCGCGTTCTTCCCAAGCGCCCGAACCCAGCGCTTCCGGAGCTCCGGACCGGAGAGCGACTGGCCTTCGACCGCGCCCAACAGGCTCGGGCGAGTGTTCAGCCTCTGCTGGAGTTGAAGGGGATCGGCAAGCGCTTTGGCGGCCTTGTGGCCGTCGACGACCTCAGCTTCGAAGTGCGCGCTGGCTCCATCCTCGCGCTGATCGGGCCAAACGGCGCCGGGAAGAGCACCACGTTCGATCTCATCAGCGGTTTGAAAATTCCCAACTCGGGCTCGGTCTCCTTCGTTGAGACTCCGATCACAGGCGCTCCACCGCACAAGCTGATCGGCAAGGGACTCGCCCGGACATTCCAGCACGTGAAGCTCAGGCCGCAGCTGTCGCTGCTCGACAATGTTCTGATTGGCGCGCATTGGCGGATGCGGTCCGGGGTCGCTGCCGCAATTCTCGGGCTCGACCGCGCCGAGGAAGAGGCATTTCGGCGTGAGGCGCTTCTGGCCCTGCGGGAGGTCGGCCTTGCGGACGACCCCTTCGCCCTCGCCGGAAATCTGCCGCTCGGTCCGCAGCGGCTTCTGGAGATTGCCCGCGCGCTCATTTCCGATCCCGTCCTCGTCATCCTGGATGAGCCGGCGGCCGGTTTGCGCGCGCTGGAGAAGAAGGCGCTGGCGGATCTGCTGCGCCACCTGCGCGCCAAGGGCATGTCCATTTTGCTTGTCGAGCATGATATGGAGTTCGTGATGGGCCTGGCCGACGATGTCGTGGTGCTCGAATTCGGACGCCGGCTGGCGGTCGGAAAGCCCGCGGATGTTCGCCGCGACCCGAAGGTGCAGGAAGCCTATCTGGGTGGGGTCGCGTGATGGGTTTCCTTCGCACCGCCAACTTCAACGTCAGCTACGGCAAGATCGCAGCGATCCGCAGCATGTCGATCGACATGGAGCCCGGCCGCATCGTCACAATCATAGGGCCGAACGGCGCGGGCAAGAGCACGTTCCTAAAGGCGCTGATGGGCCTGCTGCCCTTTGATGGCCAAGCCGAATTTCTAGGTGAGCCGCTGCAGCGCCACGACGTTCAGTATCGTGTCGGCAAGGGCATGGTTCTCGTGCCCGAGACACGCGAGCTGTTTGCGCAGATGTCGGTTCGAGACAATCTGCTGCTTGGCACATTCAGCCGCCGCAGAACAGGCGCCGCCTCCATCCGCGAGGATTTCTCGCGTGTATTCGAACTGTTTCCGCGGCTTGCCGAGCGGGCCAGCCAGATTGCCGGAACCTTGTCGGGTGGCGAGAGGCAGATGCTGGCGCTTGGTCGTGCGCTCATGGCGCGACCGAAACTGCTGATGCTGGACGAGCCGAGCTTGGGCCTGGCGCCGATTGTCGTGCGCGAGATTTTCCGCGTCATCGCGCAACTGCGCGAGATGGAGGTCAGCATCCTGCTGGTCGAGCAGAATGCCCGCGCCGCCCTCATGACAGCCGACCACGGATACGTGCTCGAAACCGGCGAGGTCGTGCTTTCGGGCCCGGCCGCCGAACTGCTGCACGATCCGCGCATCATGCGCACGTATCTAGGTGCTTCAGCGGCATGAGGCGTCACGATCGCCCCTGAAGACCTATCACAAGTCTGCCCTGCCGTTCCGTCACGGAGCGGAGGGGGATCGAGTGGGCCGGAGGAACCGTCCCGAAAATGGAGGAGCACAACAGAATGATTTCAAGACTCGTGTCTGTGACGACGGCATGCGCGATTGGCGCGCTTGCACTCGCCAGCCCAGCTCTCGCCGAGATCAAGATCGGCGTGATCTATTCTCTGTCGGGTCCTGCGGCCTCGCAGGGCATCGCGCTCAAGAACGCGGTCGAACTTGCCGTTCCGGCCGACATTGGCGGCGAAAAGGTGAACGTGATCGTCCTTGACGACGCCAGCGACCCTGCGGTCGCCTCGCGCAATGCGCGAAAGCTCGTTGAGGGGGACAATGTGGACCTCATCATCGGGCCATCGACGGCGCCCACGGCGATCGCAATTGCTCAGATCACGTCTGCCGCGAAGCTCGTTTTGATGCCGACAGCTCCGGTCAAGCTCGACGATGCCCGCGACGAATGGATCTTCAACGTCCCGCCTCCGCCCGCCAAGTGGATGCTTCCGACCATAGCGGACATGAAGAAGAAGGGCATCAAAACCATCGGCTTCCTCGGCTTCTCGGACGCATGGGGCGACATCAACCTTTCCACCCTGCAGGCGCTTTCAAAGGAAGCCGGGTTCGAGATCGTCGCGGACGAACGGTATGCACGCGCCGATACTTCGGTGACCGGGCAGGTGCTGCGCCTCGTCTCGAAGAACCCTGATGCGATCTTCCTCGGGGTTTCCGGTTCTGCCGGCGTCCTGGCGAACGTCGCCGTTGTCGAGCGTGGCTACAAGGGGCCGATCTACAATTCGAACGGCGTGTTCAACAAGGACTTCCTGAGCCTTGGCGGAGCGGCGCTCGAGGGAATCCACGCGAACATCGGCGCCATTGCGGTTGCCGAGAGCCTGCCGGATTCCGAGCCGCGCAAGCCTGTCGCGCTGGACTTCATCGCAAAGTACAACGCCAAGCACGGTGAAGGCACCGTCGACGCGGTCTCCGGCTTCGGCTACGATTCCGGTCTACTTGCCGCGGAGGCCCTGGAGAATGCGGTGCAGACCGCCAAACCCGGCACGCCGGAATTCCGAGCTGCGATAGCGACCGAACTGCGCAAGCTGAACCAGGTGCCTGGCGTGCACAGCATCTACACCTTTGCCGATCCGAAGTGGCCATGGGGAGTCGGCGACGACGCAGCGTTCCTCGTGACCGTAAAGGACGGAAAGTGGGTTCTTTCCAACTAGGCGTCCAGCCTGGCGACGGTCCGCATGTGCGGTTTTTGACTAAAATTCGGCGCGCAGCATCTGCGCGCCGAATTGCGTTTGAAAGTCCAAGCCCGCCGGCTTTCGGGGGGCCTTCCTTCGCCCGTCGGCGTGGCGGCTTTGCATATGAAATACTGAAACCAACGGCTCTTATTGCCGTGCCCGGACCCGGTGCTTCGGCTATCTCCTCCGTGAGGATCCAATGCCTTGAACCATCCACAGGGGCGCATGTCGAACGCTGATGAACCGGCCAAACACGCTTTCGCAGTTGAATGAACCTGCGGCCTCGGCCGAGTACGACGCCATCATCATCGGGGCAGGCGCCAGTGGGATTTCGTCACTGGTGCGACTTGGAGAACTGGGCCTGCGCTGCCGCCTCTTCGAGGCTGGAGAGGGGCCGGGCGGGGCATGGCACTGGAACCGCTATCCCGGTGCACGCTTCGATTCGGAAAGCTACTCCTACGGGTTCTTCTTCTCTCCCGAGCTATTCGCGGAATGGGACTGGAAGGAACATTTTTCGGGACAGGCGGAAACCGAGAAATATTTCAACTACGTCATCGACCGTTTCGATCTGCGCAAGGATATGCAGTTCTCTAGCCGTGTGACGGCGGCGTGTTTCCTGGAGAGGGAAAGCGTCTGGGAGGTCACGCTTGACGACGGCAGGAGACATAGGGCGCGCTGGCTCGTCGCTGGCGTAGGGCCGTTGACGCTCCCTCAGCTCCCGAGGATCGAAGGCGTCGAGACATTCGCCGGGGAAGCATATCACACGGCTCGCTGGCCGAAGACTCCCGTCAGCTTTGAAGGCAAGCGCGTGGGCGTTATCGGCACCGGCGCCTCGGGGGTGCAGACCATCCAGGAGGTGGCAAAGACCGCACGTCACCTGACGGTCTTTCAAAGGACGGCGAACTATTGTGCACCGCTCAAGAACGGCCCGATCACGCCTGAGGAGCAGGACGAGATCAAGGCGAGCTACGCGGACCTAAAGAGGCGGGTGAACTCGTCGCGGGCCTGGTTCCTCCACACCCCCGTGCTGCGGAGTGTCTTCGATGCTTCGCCCGAAGAGCGGGAGCGCTTCTTCGAGGAGCGCTACAACGCGCGGGGAATGGGCATATGGCAGGGCAATTACATGGATCTCGTCATTGACGAGGGCGCCAACGCGTTGATCTCCGACTTCATTCGCAGGAAGATTCGAGAGCGCGTGAACGATCCCGAGACGGCCGAGAAGTTGATACCCAAGGATCATGGCTTCGGAACGCGCCGCGTCCCCCACGAGACCAATTATTACGAGGTCTACAACCAGCCGAACGTGACGCTGGTCGACCTGAAGCAAACACCCTTCAAGCGCATCACGCCCACAGGCGTAGAGACGACAAATGCGTTCCACGAACTTGACATGCTCATCTATGCGACCGGTTTCGATGCCGTCACGGGTGCCTTCGAAGCGATCGACATAGAGGGTGTGGACGGCCTGAAACTGGCGGACAAGTGGAGCGAGGGCCCGATCACCTATCTCGGCCTGATGGTGACCGGTTTCCCGAATTTCTTCATGCCGGCTGGACCGCTCAGTTCCCAGGGCAACATTCCGCGCACCAGCGAATACCACGCCGAATGGATAGCGAGGCTCGTCAAATATATGGACGAGCATGGACTGACCTATGCCGAGCCGAGGCTGGCGGTAGAACAGGAATTCATGGACCATGCGCGCGATGTTCAGAGCCGCCACCTTTCGGCTGGCGTGGACAGCTGGTTCACCGGCGTCAATACGAATGTCGACGGGCGCACCAAGCGCCGCGTGATGCAGTACCGGGATAGTGCTGACGAGTATCGTCGGCGCTCCGAGGCGGCGATCGCCAGCGGTTTCGACGAACTCATCAAGAAATAGGCGGGGCTATCGCTGAGATGGCTGGATGCTCAGACCGCGTTTCCGGCCATCCACCCTTCCCGCACGGCGGTTGGCAGGAACCGAGGTGAAAGCGCGTCGCCGACGATGCGCACGTCGGGATGGCGACCAGCCAGTGCGTGGAAGATTTCCGAGTTCCCGCGGTTCGGGCTGATCAGCACGACGAAATCGGCCTCGATCTGCCGCGTCCGGTTCGACGTCGCTGGCAGGTAAGTTGGCCCTATCATTGCCGTGTATTCGCCAATCGAGATGACGCGGCCGCGCAGGTGGATATCGATCCCAGCCGAAGACAGGCGGCGCAGCATCGGTTCGTTCACCGCCGACGTTTCGAGCAGCGGCGCGAACGAGACATGCCGGGATACAAACGTCACCCGGCAGCCGCGGTCGAGCAGGTACTCGCTGACCGCGATGCCCTCGTAATGGCCTGTATCGTCCGCGACCAGAACACTCTTGCCATCGACCTGTCGGTTGCCCTCCAACAGGTCGAGCGATGACAGCACATGCGGCTGGTTAACGCCCTTGATCTTCTCACCCGGGTTCATCGCCTGGATGCCGTCCATGCGCGGAGTGGAGCCAGTAGCCACGATCACGCTGTCGGCCTTCTCCGCGAGAACCTCATCGGCTTCGAGATATGTCGACAGGCGCACCTCGACCCCGAGCCGATACAATTCGGTTTCCTGCCACGCGGTAATGTCACGGATGCCGGTGCGCGACCTTGTCGCCGCGGCCAGATTGACCGCGCCGCCGAGGCGGGGTCGCGCCTCCGCCAGGATCACCTCATGCCCCCTCATCGCGGCCAGGCGAGCGGCTTCCATGCCTGCGGGACCTCCACCGACCACCAATACTCTCTTCCGATGCTCGGCACCCATGACGCGCTCCTCAGAGATCGTCCTTTCGCGTCCCGCCGTGGGATTGACCGTGCAGCCCACCCTGATCTCGGGCCCGAAAAGGCCCGCCAGGCAACCCTGGTTGCAGCCAATGCACGGACGCACCTGCTCGGCGCGACCATCGATCGTCTTCTGCACGATATGCGGATCGGCAATGTGGGCCCGCGTCATGCCGACAAGGTCGGCATCGCCTTGTCGGATGATCTGGTCGGCTTCTTCCAGCGTCCTGATGCGCCCGGTCACGATCGTGGGGACGGAGGCGGCCTTCGTCACGGGAACGGTGCGAGGCAGTTCGTAACCTGCCGGTTCATGCATCCCCGCCAGGATCCGGTCGAAGTTCTGATAGCTGCCGATCGAGACGTTCACGAAATCCACGAGGCCATGGTTCTGGAGCAACTCGACCAAGGCACGGCTCTCGTCCACGCTCACCCCACCTGTCGCCTCGTCGGGCCCAAGTCTGACGCCGACAGGAAAGCCAGACGAAACCTCAGCGCGCACGGCCTTCAGGATTTCCAGAAGGAAGCGCGCCCGGTTCTCAAAGCTTCCGCCGTAGTCATCCGAGCGTCGGTTGGTGTTGGGCGAGAGGAACTGCTGAATGAGGTAGCCGTGGCAGCCATGCACCTCAACGCCGTCGACACCCCGCTGTTCGCACTTGCGCGCGGCAAGGGCGAAGCTAGCGACAATCTCATCGATCATCGGCTTGGTCATGACGACCGGCACGGCGTTGGTGAAGGGGCTGGGCATGTCGGAAGCCGACCAGGATGGGGAGCCGTCGTCCGTTCGCGTGTGCTGTCCCCCATGCCAGAGCTGCTGAAAGAGCTTCATGCCCAGGGGCCTCAGCTTGTCGATCATCCACCCATAGTCTTCCAGTTGGGAATCGCTCCAAGCCTTGAGCGAGTTGGGTGAAGTGGGGTGGACGCTCATCAGTTCCAGGATGGTGAGACCGACGCCTCCGCGTGCGCGCGGCGCATGGAACTCAAACAGATCCTCGAAAGAGTGGTATGCCAGTCTCGTGCCGTGGGCTGTGCGCACCACGCGATTGCGGATGGTTACCCCACCGATATCAATCGGCTTCAGAACGTGGGTCGTCATCGAGTCTCCATCGGCCGCGATCTTCGTTCGGGAAGTCGTCGACACCGATTGGTCGGCCAAATCGAACGGCCGGGCACACCACGACGTATGTGTCGTTCGTCAACTGCGCGCTCAGCCCTCAGATGATAGTGGAACGGCGTGGAGTTTCGAGGCTGGCGCTTTGCGCGCGAACCAGTATTGCACTCGCAATGGCCGATGAAATCGATACCGCTACCGCGTCAAGCTTCAGTACTCTTCACATCGGTAATCGGCTCAAAGAAGTACATCAGCCGTTCGGTATCCATCGCACTGCTGATAGGCATCTCGGAGGTGCCCGAGCGCGCCTTCAGCTCTGATACGATCGAGCGCACATCGTCCGTTTCGCATTCGTAGACCGCGAGATACTTGTAGGGGTGTGGTCCCGGCGAGCGTTGATGGTCGGCGAGCTTGAAACGCTGGGCCGAGACAATTCCCGGCACCTTCAAAAGATCGGGAAGGTGGGTTTCCGTATACCAGTCGTTGTATTCGTCTTCGCGGCCCGGCACGGGGTTCGTGAACCCGAAGAAAAGGTATTTCGGCATTCGCTCCCCCAGTGTCTGCTATCGTTGCGCCCACGGACATGGGAACACGGTTCTTTCCGCGTGGTGACCTACACCACCACTTCCCACTTTCATACCGACGTTGTGCAGCCGGGGATTGGTATTTTCCTGATAGCAGCGATGTGTCGGTATACATGTGAATGGGGCGCAGATGGCCGGGATCGAGTACGCGAATGCACGCAATCCTTGGCGGGTCACTGCGCGGTCACAATCTCCGGAGTACTTGGCGGTTCGCGCGTGTCCACTCTGTTCGAGCCCAGTTCGAAACTGGAGGACCTCGACGCCTCGTTCTCCGACGGATTCAAGCGCATTCGCAGCTACTGGAGCGAATTGCCCCAACAGCGCAATTTTTGCCTTGCCAAGGTTGGGGTCGAGCGTTCGAATCGCTCCACCCGCTCCATTTAAGCTTCTACGAAAGCCGCGGTCCTCCGCGGCTTTCGTTGTTTCTGGGCAGCACTCCGCGAAAGCCTCAACGCCTGGCAAGCCTGGCCGGCCCCGGCCTCCCGACCTGACGTCACCTATCGCAGGCGGAGATCAAGCAGCCTGGTCGCGGCCATCGAACCAGACCTGCGCAACAGCGATCCGGTTTTCGTTCTCGATCGCCCATTTGCCCAGCTCCTCAACCGGACCGCGGAGCGAATGGCCCAGCTCGGTCAGCTCATAGTCGACGCGCGGCGGCTTTGACGGGGTGACCGTGCGAAGGACGAGACCGTCGCGCTCCATGCTCCTCAGCGTCAGCGTCAGCATCCGCTGCGAGATCGTGCCCACGGCGCGCTTGATCTCGTTGAAACGCCGGGGTCCGTCGCGCAGCGCCATCACGATCAGGACGCTCCACTTGTCGCCGACCCGCGCGAGGATCTGGCGTACGGGCCTGCACACGTCCAGCAGGCTGCCGTTCTCCGGTAACATCGATGTGCCTCCTTGTGCCGCTGTAGCCAGTCACAATATTAGGCCAGGTTACGAATATATACCGTCTGTGACGCCTGTCCTCAAGCCGCGTCACCGGTGAAGGAGCAAAGATCATGGAACTTGGCGTTTATAGCTTCGGCGACGTGCAGATGGATGCCGCCACCGGCAAGCTCGGCTCGACGGCCGAGGCCACCCGCAATCTGCTCGAGGCCATCCAGCTCGCCGATCAGGTGGGACTGGACTATTTCGGCATTGGCGAGCACCACACGCGCGAAATGCCGGCGTCCGCTGCGACCGTCATCCTGGGCGCCGCTTCGTCCACGACCAGGAACATCAAGCTTGGCAGCGCCGTCACCGTGCTCAGCACCGACGATCCGGTGCGGATCTACCAGCAGTTCGCCACGCTCGACGCGCTTTCCAACGGCCGCGCCGAAATCACCGCCGGCCGGGGATCGTCGACGGAATCCTTCCCGTTGTTCGGGCACAGCCTGAACGACTACGACGAACTCTACGCGGAAAAGCTCGAGCTGCTCCTCCAGATCAACGAAAGCGAATCCGTCACCTGGAACGGCAAGTTCCGCCCCGCCTTGAACGACGCACTGGTGGTGCCGCGCCCCGAGCGAGGCTCCTTGCCGATCTGGCTCGCCACCGGCGGCAATCCGCATTCGTCGGTGCGGGCCGGCCTGCTTGGCCTGCCCGTCTCCTACGCGATCATCGGCGGGCAGGCGAAGCGCTTTGCGCCTCTGGCCGATCTCTATCGGCGGGCGGCTGCGCAGGCGGAGATCCCGCAAGGCAGGATCAAGGTTTCCGTCGCCAGCCCCGGATTCGTCGGCGAGGATGCGGCTCAGGCCAAGGAATTTTTCTGGACCCATTGGCACCGCGTCATGGAGCAGCTTGGCAAGATCCGCGGCTTCGCGCCGCCACCACGCTTCCACTACGACAAGGAGGCCAGCGGAAGCGGAGCCCTGTTTGCCGGTGGTCCCGAAGAGATTGCGGAGCGCATCGTCGACCTGCACAAGAGCCTCGGGCACGTGCGGCAGTTCTTCCAGACCGATGTCGGCCAGATGCCGCACAGGGAGTTCCTGCGCTCCATCGAGTTGCTCGGCACCAAGGTCAAGCCGCTGGTCGATGCCGAACTCGGCAACACCAGCGCTGCGAAGGAGACAGCCGATGCCGCATGACGCGCATGCCATCGGCATTCTCGGCGCAGGCCGCGTCGGCACCGCGCTGGCGCGGCTGGCGCTCGAAGCCGGCTACGAGGTCCGCGTCGCAACGGCGCGGCCGCCTGCCGAGATCGAGCTCCTGCTGGAGTTCACGGCCCCCGGAGCGAAGGCGACGACGGCCGAGGATGCGATTGCCGCCAGCGATATCGTGGTGCTGGCGCTGCCATTGTCGAAGTATCGGAGCCTGCGGCCTGACCTTCTGGCCGGGAAGGTCGTCATCGACGTCATGAACTACTGGGCGCCGACCGATGGGACCATTGCCGAATTCGAGGGCGAGCGATCCAGCAGCGAGGTCGTCCAGGATTATCTGCCGGGGGCACGGCTGATGCGCAGCTTCAATCACATGGGCTACCATGAGATCGAGGAGGAAGCGCGGCCGGCAGGTGATCCCGACCGCCGCGCTCTGGCCCTAGCCGGAGATGATGCCGCAGCCCGCAAGATCGTCGCTGCGTTTGTCGACCGTCTGGGCTACGATGCCGTCGACGCTGGACCGCTCGCGGCCAGTCGCCACTTTGGCACGGGCACGCCGATCTTCGGCGCCGGCTTCGGCCGTGCCGAGATGGAAAAGCTGCTGGCCGTCGAACAGGCGGCGTGACAGCCTTTTGGGTCGGCCCGGGTTGGACTCCGTGGCCGATACCACCCGAAACCGCAGGAGTGAACGGACATCTCGCAAAGTGGCATCCATCACGTCACGCTGATCACGCGCAGCGTGCAGGCCAACGTCGATTTTTATATCGGCTTCCTCGGCCTTCGTCTCGTAAAACGCACCGGCGGCTACGAAGACGCCACGCAGCTTCACCTGTTCTACGGCGATCGCCTCGGGTCGCCCGGTTCGCTGGTCACGTTCCTCGTCTGGGAAGACGGAGCGCCGGGGCGGGTCGGCAACGGCCAGGTGTCAGAAATTGCCTTCGCGGTGCCTGTGGCGAGCATTGGCGAATGGATGACGCGTGCGCTGCGGGCCGGGGTGCCGTACCAAGGTCCGTCGCGCGAGTTGGATGAGCCAGTCCTGCGGTTGAAGGACCCGGACGGGATCATCGTCAAGCTGGTCGGCTCGGATCTCCCCTCGATGGCGCCTTGGGGCGACGAGGCGATGGCGCCGCGCAGACTGCGCGCGGTCACGATCCTGACCGAGACGCCGGAGGAGACCGCCTCCTTCGTTGCGCGGTTCGGCTACCGGCCGGGGCCTCGCGCGGAGAACACGACGAGGATGATCTCCGACACCGATGCGGTCGATATTCGCGACGTGACGGGATACGTGCCGGGCATTCCCGGCACAGGAACCGCCGACCATGTGGCGTTCCGTGTTCCCGACGTACCGGCCGTCCGCGCCGAGGAGGTTGCGCTGTCGCGGCTCAACTCGTCGCCGACCAACGTGCATGACCGCAAGTATTTCACCTCGCTCTATGTGCGCGAGCCTGGCGGGACGCTGATCGAGCTGGCGACCGACGGGCCGGGCTTCACGATCGATGAAATGCCGGACCGGCTAGGAGAAGCGCTGATGGTGCCACCCCACGACAAGCAGCGTGCAGAGGCGATCAGTGTGATGCTGCCGCAGTTTGCGATGCCGGGAGAACCTCGCCTCGCCCCGCGGGACCTGCCATTCGTCCACCGCTTCCACACCCCGGACGATCCGGATGGCAGTGTCATCGTGCTTCTCCACGGAAGCGGCGGCGCCGAGGCCGACCTGATGCCGCTTGCCCATCGGATCGCGCCGAGGGCGACGCTGCTGGGCGCGAGGGGTCGCAGTCACGAGGAAGGGTCCCCGCGCTGGTTCCGGCGGCTGACGGCGACCACTTTCGACGAGGCCGACATCCGCGCCGAGGCGGAGGCATTTGAGGCGTTCGTCGAGGAGGCCGTCGCAGCCTATGGGCTTGCTGCTGAACGCCTGACCTTCCTTGGCTACTCGAACGGCGCAAATTTTGCCGCCGCCGTGATGGGACTCTACCCGCAGGCGATCCGCCGGGCCATCCTGTTGCGCGCCTCGCCGGTGCTGGAAGACCCGCCCATGCCTGATCTGGCGCAGGCCCGGGTGCTGCTGCTGAGCGGGGCCAACGATCCCTTCGGCCGTCGTGCACCCGCGCTGGCCGACTGGTTCAGGGCCTGCGGGGCCGAGCTGGAGACGCGCACGCTCGACGCCGGCCACGACATTGTCGGCGATGACGAAGCGATCATAGGCGAATGGCTCGCCCGCAATGGTGGCGAAGAGCAGGCCTGAGATCGACACCGCGCGGCGAACGCCACCGGCGTCAGGTAGCCCCGGTGGGTCGCCCTGTTGCTTCAGGAGGATTGTTCGCCGACGAATGAACCGCCGGGCGTTTTCACCCGGCCGTCGCGTTTTGGCGGGCGGCGACCGCGTCCAGATCGTTCCACACCCGCTGGTCGACAAGCTTGCCTTCATCCACCGTGAAGCGATCGATGAAGCGTACGCCTTCGAACGGGCGTCCATCCGGCCACTCGCCTGAAAGCGTGCCGAAGCAGTAGACGACCATAGCCTGCTCGCCGAAGCACTCGTCAAAACCCTCATAGGTCTTCCTGACGAAGCGATAGCGCTTGCCGCCCCAGGCGACGAGTTCCTCGAGCGCGGTGAATTCAGCGCCGCCCGGGAAGGTCATGCGGAAGCTTGGCGCAAGCAAGCTCCTCGCCCCCGCCAGATCCCGCGCTTCCATTGCAACGAGGAAGGCCCTGACCGTATCCGAAGGCGAGGCAAGCGCCGCGCCGGGCCGGCGCGCGGCGCGGCCGCGCATGTAGCTGGACGGCTTCACCTCGTCGATGACGATGGTGATCGCCTCGAGAGGCGCCGCGATCGTGGCGCGCACGGCATCGGTCAATCGTTCGGCCAGCCGGACGCGCAACGCATCTTCATAGCCTTCCTGCAGCGTTAGACGGACTATGGGCATTTCACTCCTCCCCTCCGGATCTGTTGACATAATGGTATATTGACATATCATTAGAGGCAAGCTCGCGGGAGGAAGCCGATGGTCAAGCGCGGCCACATCAAAGCCGAAGCGACCCGGCCGGGAGCAAGGCAGGGCGGGGCCCGTTTCGACGCCAACGCCCGTGTGCCGCTCTACCATCAGATGTTCGTCCTGCTGCGCAACCGCATCTACAGCGGCGAGATCTCGCCCGGCGAGCTGATCGAGGGCGAGCAGGAGCTGTGCAAGGAGTTCGGGGTCTCCCGCATTACCGCCAAGCGCGCGCTCAACGAGCTCGCCAACGCCGGACTGGTCGTGCGTGAGCGCGGCAAGGGCACGCGGGTGGTCAAGCGTCCGCCGCCGCCGGCCGTCACCGCATCCATCGAGGGATGGCTGGAGAACATCTCGCTGATGGGCCTCGTCACCGAGGCCCGCGTGCTCGAGTTCGGCTATGTGGAGGCCAGCGAGGACATCGCCCATGCCCTGGAGATATCTCAGGGCGTCGAGGTGCAGCGCGCGGTGCGCGTGCGCCTGCTCGATCGCAAACCCATGTCATTCCTCGTGACCTATGTGCCGAGCGACATCGGCCGGCAGTTCGACCAGGACGACTTGAACTCGCGGCCGCTGCTCCATCTGCTGGAGCGCGCCGGAGTCGATGTCGCCTCCGCGCGCCAGAGCATTTCGGCGACCGTGGCGGATGCGCAGGTAGCCACCGCGCTCGGCATCCACGCCGGCGCGCCGCTCATCGAGGTGCGCCGCGTCGTGCGCGATGCCTCCGGCAGGCCGGTGGAATACATCCGGGTCCTGTACCGCCCCGATCTGTATCGCCTGGAAATGTCCATGCAGCGCGTGCGCGAGAAGGAGGGCATGCGCTGGGCGGCGCTTCCGTCATCGTCAATCCTGACCGGCGAGGAGGACATGAGGAAATCGCCGGAAGGGCAACCGGGACCTAAAACCAAAAACAGGAGGAACTTCGAATGACCAGCATTGACGACAGGGGGAAAGATTCAAGCAGAGGCGGCATGCGGCGACGCGAATTTCTCGCGACCGGCGTTGCCGCGCTGGGCGTTACCGGCTTTCCCGCGGTGCTCAGGGCGCAGCCGGCTCCCGTCAAGATCGGCCTGATCCACCCGGTTACCGGGTTCATCGCCTTCTCCGGAACCCAGTCGCGCGCCGGCGCGCAGATGGCGATCGAGGAGATCAACGCCGCCGGCGGCATCAAGTCGCTCGGCGGAGCCATGCTTGAAGCGGTGCTTGGCGACAGCCAGGGCAAGCCCGAGCTTGGCGCAGCCGAAGTCACCAAGATGGTCGAGGCCGGCGTGCATGGCATCGTGGCCGGCTATTCCTCGGCAATCTCGCTCGCCACGTCGCAAGAGGCGGCCAAGACCAACACGCCGCACGTTGTCGATGTCGGCGTTGCCGACGACATCATGAACCGCGGCCTCACGAACACGTTCCGCTTCGCGCCGGGCTACAGCAAGATCGCGTCGGCGGCTGTTGCCAATCTCGACACCATCAACAAGGCGGCGGGATCGCCGGCGAAGACCGCACTCGTGGTGCACGAGGAGTCGCTGTTCGGCACCGGCTCGGCCAAGCTGCTTTCGGTCGAACTGCCGAAGATCGGCATCGAGGTGGTCGACGTCATCAAGCATGCCAACCCGACGCGCGATTTCACCAACATCGTCCTGCAGATCAAGTCGAAGAAGCCGGACATCATCATCCCGGCCAACTACTACAACGAATACATCCTGTTCGCCCGCACCCTGCAGCAGCAGAAGGTGGAGGCGAAGGCCATCTATTCGGTGCTCGGCGGTGCGGCGTCGAACTACCAGTTCGTCAAGGAATTCCCCGACGTCGCCGACCAGATCATGGATTGCAACCATTGGTTCAATCCGAAGTCGGAGCTTGCGCTGGCGCGCAAGAAGGCGGCGGAAGCCAAGGGGCTCGTCTACACCTACGAGGTTTTCCTGACCTACAACGCGGTCGCCTATCTGGCCGACGCCATCGAGCGGGCGGGCTCCACGGACAAGGAGAAGGTGATCGCTGCTCTCGCCGATTCGACCTGGGACCAGCACGGCATGCCCTATGGCGCGACCAAGGTGGAGAACGGCCAGAACATCGGCGCAAAGCCGGTCAACACGCAGATCCTCAACAACGATATAGAGGTCATCTACCCGGCCGAGTTCGCCTCGGCTGAAGCTGTGTTCCCCATGAAGTCCAACGCCTAGCCCAAGACATCCGTCCCGGGCGGCCGCGTTGTGGCCGCCCGGCCTTCCAGGAAACAGCGCCGCCAATGCCCGACCTTGCCATTGTCGTCCCTTCCCTGCTCAACGGCATCACCACCGGCGCGCTCTATGCCTTGGTGGCGCTCGGGCTGACACTCATCTACGGCGTGCTGCACATCATCAATTTCGCGCACGGAGCGCTGCTGATGATCGGGCTCTACGCGGTCTATTTCCTGAACGTCCAGTTCGGCGTCGATCCGTATGCCGCCCTGTTGATCGTGCCGCCGCTGATGTTTGCGATCGGCTACGCGCTGCAACGCGGGATCATCACGCGGTCGAGCCACGGCCGCGACGAGAACATCCTGCTGGCGACGCTGGGCCTCTCGATCGTCATCGAGAACCTGGCGCTCTATTTCTTCAAGTCGGATACCCGCATCATCGACACGCCCTACTCCTTCGAGACCGTGGAGGTCCTGGGCGCGTTCCTGCCGCTGCCCAAGGTCATCGCCTTCTTCGGCGCGCTGGCGACAGCGGCGCTGTTCTGGCTGGTGATGGCGCGCACCGACCTGGGCAAGGCGATCCGCGCGCTCGCCAAGGAGCGCAAGGGCGCGGCCCTGGTCGGCATCGACACCGAGCATGTCTATGCCATGAGCTTCGGACTTGGCATCGCCTGCCTCGGCGTTGCTGCCTGCCTGCTTCTGCCCAGCTACTATGTCACCCCGCAGGTCGGACACGGCTTCATCCTCATCGCCTTCACCATCGTCGTGCTGGGCGGCATGGGATCATTCGTAGGCGCGCTGCTCGGCGGCTTCACCATCGGCATCGTCGAGGCGATGGGCGGACTGTTCCTCGGCGAAAGCCTCGGCCAGATCGGCATCTTCCTGATCTTCATCCTGGTCCTGATCTTCCGGCCGGCCGGCCTCCTGGGGCACAAGGCATGACCGGGAAGCGCAGCCTCTCCATTCTTCTCGCCGTGTTCTTGCTGATCGGCGTTGCGCCCTTGGTGGCGACATCCGATTTCTGGCTCCACGTCGTCATCATGACGCTTTACGCGGCGCTGCTCGGGCAGGCCTGGAACATCCTTGGCGGCTATGGCGGACAGTTCTCCTTCGGCCACGCCGCCTTCTTCGGCACCGGCGCCTATGCGGTGGCGGTGCTGCAGGTGCAGTTCGGGGTCAATCCCTGGATCGGCATGGCGCTGGGCGGCGCCCTGGCGGCGGCGGTCGCCGCCTTCATCGGCTTCTGCACCTTTCGCTACGGCCTGCGCGGCTCCTATTTCGCGCTGGTGACGCTGGCTTTCGCCGAGGTGCTGCGCATCCTGTCCAACTCCGTCGATTTCACCGGCGCGGGCGTCGGGCTGCTCATCCCGCTCGCGCGCGGCGTCGAGAACTTTCAGTTCGTCGCGCGCGCCGGCTATTTCTGGGTTGTATGGGCGCTGGCGCTCGCCGCCTTCCTCACCGTCTGGTGGATCGGCAACTCGCGCTTCGGCGCCCAGCTCATGGCCGTGCGCGACAATGAGGACGCCGCCCGCGCGCTCGGCGTCGATGCCTTTCGCGTCAAGATGGGCGCGATCGTCCTTTCCGGCATTTTTTCCGGCCTCGCCGGCGTCTTCTACGCACAGTATTTCCTCTATCTCGATCCTGCCATCGCTTACGGCCCCGAGATTTCCGTCACCAGCCTGCTGGTGCCGATCATCGGCGGCATGGGGACGCTGTTCGGGCCCCTGCTGGGCGCCATCGGCGTCCATGCCATCTCGGAGGGAACGCGCACCTTCGTCGGCGAGGCGCCCGGCATCAGCCTCGCCCTCTATGGCGCGGTGCTGGTGGCGATGGTGCTGTTCATGCCGCGTGGTCTGGCTGGGTTGCTGACGCAAAGGGCGCGCAAGGCGCCCGGGACGACAGCGTCGGCAGCGCAGCCGGAGGCGTCCGGCCATGCTTGAGGTGCGAGCCCTTTGCAAGAGCTTCGGCGGGGTGCAGGCGGCCCGCAATGTCAGCTTCACCGTACCGGAAGGCGGCATCGTCTCCCTGATCGGCCCCAACGGCGCCGGCAAGACCACGCTGTTCTCGCTGATCACAGGGTTCCACCGGCCGGATTCCGGTTCCGTCGCCTTCTGCGGCGAGGACATCACGCGGCTTGCGCCTGAGACGATCGCCCGGCGCGGCCTCGTGCGCACCTTCCAGATCGTGCAGCCCTTCGCCGGCCAGTCGGTGCGCGAGAACATCGCGGTCGGCGCGCATCTGCATATCGCGTCCCGGCGCGACGCGCTGGCAAGGGCCGGCGAGGTAGCGCACATGGTCGGCCTCGGAGACAGGCTCGACATGCCGGCGGGCGCGCTGACCGTCGCCGGCCGCAAGCGGCTCGAGGTGGCGCGCGCGCTGGCCACCGGACCCAAGCTCGTGCTTTTCGACGAGGTTCTGGCGGGGCTCAATCCGTCCGAAATCCGCGACGTCATCCCGATCATCCGGGCTGTCCGCGAAACCGGCGTGACGATCCTGCTCATCGAGCATGTCATGCAGGCGGTGATGAGCCTTTCCGAATACACCTGGGTCCTGAACCAAGGCGAACTGATCGCCGAGGGCAGGCCGCGTGACGTGGTCGCCAACCGGCAGGTGATCGAAGCCTATCTCGGCAAGGGCATGGCGGAACGCATCGCCAGGCGGGAGGCGGCCGATGCTTGAGGTCCAGGGTCTCAGGAGCGGCTACGGCGCGGTGGAGGTTCTGCGTGGCGTCGACCTCGACATCGCCGCCGGCGAGATCGTGGCGCTGCTCGGCTCCAACGGCGTCGGCAAGACCACCTTCGCGGCCACGCTGTCGGGACTCCTCCGCTGCCGGGATGGGTCGGTCCGCCTCGACGGGCGCGAGATCGGCGGGCTCGGCGCGCGCGCCATCGTGGAGCACGGGCTGATCCAGGTGCCGGAGGGACGCCACATCTTCCCCAATCTCACCGTTCGCGAAAACCTCGAGCTCGGCGCCTATCGCCGGGGCGGGACGAACCGGGCAGGCAATATCGAGAAGGTCGCGGACACCTTTCCGCGGTTGAGGGAACGCTTCCGCCAGAAGGCAGGCACGCTGTCGGGCGGCGAGCAGCAGATGCTGGCGATCGGCCGCGGCATGATGGCGGAACCGAAGCTGCTCATTCTCGACGAACCGTCGATCGGCTTGTCCCCGCTTCTGGTGGAGGAGATGTTCACGCTCATCTCGCGTCTCAATGCGACCGGCCTGACGATCCTGCTGGTCGAGCAAAATGTGCTGCAGTCGCTTGAGATCGCCAGCCGCGCCTTCGTCATGGAAAATGGCGAGATCCGGCTTTCGGGCAAGCCGGCCGACATGATGAACGATCCCGAACTGCAGCGTTCCTACCTGGGGCTGGCGGGATGAGGGCGACACTTGCGCAGAAGATCATCGCGCGCGCGGCGGGGCGGCAGAGCGTGCGGCCGGGCGAGGTCGTCACGGCCAAGGTCGACCTTGCAATGATCCACGACTCGGGAGGGCCGCGCCGGGTCGAGCCCATCCTGAAGGAACTCGGCGTCGGCCTCTTCGACGCCTCGAAGGTCGTGCTCATCTCCGACCACTTCGTGCCCGGCGACACCGACGAAGGCGCGCGCATCCTCGAGCTTACCCGCCGCTGGGCGAGCGAGCGGCGCGTCGCCTTCCATGACGGCGAGGGCATCTGTCACGTCGTCTTGCCGGAACGCGGCCATCTCAAACCGGGCATGTTCGTCGTCGGCGGCGACAGCCATTCGCCCACCGGCGGCGCCTTCGGCTGCTACATGTTCGGCATCGGCGCGACGGAAATGGCGGGCGTCCTGGCGACCGGCGAGATCTGGCTGAAGGTGCCCGGCACCATCCTGATCGAATGGCGAAACCGGCTGGGACCCGGCCTCACCGCCAAGGACATCATGCTGGCGCTCTGCGGCCGGCTCGGCATGGACGGCGGCAAGTACCAGGCGGTCGAGTATGCGGGCGAGGCGATTGCCGCCCTTTCCATGCAGGAGCGCATGACGCTCTCCAACATGGCGGCCGAGCTTGGCGCTCAGGCCGGGCTGATTGCGCCCGACGAGACCACCGCCGCATTCCTGCGCGCGGCAGGCGGCGAGTCGGGTGACCATGGCCCGCTGTTCACCGATCCTGGCGCCGAATTGCTGGAGCACCATGTCTTCGACGCGGCCGCGCTCGCGCCCCAGGTGGCCGCGCCCCATTCGCCCGCCAACGCCGCTCCGGTCGGCGAGACCGCGGGCACGCCGATCACGGTCGCCTATCTCGGCGCCTGCACCGGGGCCAAGTATGTCGATCTCGAGGGGGCGGCCGGGATTTTGCGCGGACGCCGGATCGCCCCGGGCGTGGAACTGCTGGTGGCGCCGGCCTCGCGCCGCGACCAGCAGCGCGCGACGGAGGACGGCATCATGAAGGTGTTCGAGGACGCCGGCGCGCGCATCCTCCCCAATGCGTGCGGCATCTGCGCAGGCTATGGCGTCGACCGTCTCGGCGAGGACGTCTCCTGCATCTCGTCCACGGCGCGCAACTTCAAGGGCCGCATGGGCGCGGCTTCCTCGAAGGTCTGGCTCGGCTCGCCGCTGACGGTGGCCGCCTCGGCCATCGCCGGCCGGATCGCAGATCCCCGCGATTTCCTGCGGGAGGCAAACCGGTGAGCGGCCGCATCTTCCTCTTCGGCGACGACATCGACACCGACCAGCTGGCTCCCGGCCAGTACATGAAAGGCGGCCTCGAGGAGCTTGCCAAACACTGCCTCGAAGGTGTGCGACCGGAGTTTGCGGCGCAGGTCAGGCCGGGCGACATCGTGGTGGCCGGAAAGAACTTCGGCATGGGATCGTCACGCGAGCAGGCTGCCGAAGCGCTGAAGCATCTGGGCGTCGCCGGCGTGGTGGCGCGGTCCTTCGCCGGCATCTTCCACCGCAACGCCATCAATCTCGGTTTGCCGGTCCTGGCCGCGGCCGATCTCTCCGGCATCTCCGACGGCGAGGAGGCCGAGCTTGACGTCGGAGCCGGCGCGTTGCGCCTTGCAGCGGGCGGCAGGCGCATCGTCCTCGAACCCCTCCCCGACAATCTCCAGCGAATGCTCGCCGACGGCGGGTTGGTTCCGCATCTGAAGAAGCGCTTCGCGGCGGGAAATGGAAGGCCAGCATGAAAGCCAATCTCAAGCAGCGCCTCGGGGAAAAGCGCATCCTGCTTGCTCCCGGCGTCTACGACGCGCTGAGCGGCCTGATCGCGGCCCAGGCGGGGGCGGAGGCCGTCTACCTCTCCGGCGCTTCGATCGCCTATACGCGCTTCGGCCGCCCGGACATCGGCCTGGTCTCGATGAGCGAGGTGGCCGACACCATCGCAGCCCTGCGCGACCGCATCGCATTGCCCATCGTGGTCGATGCCGACAACGGCTTCGGCAACGCCCTGAACGTCCAGCGCACGGTGCGCGTCTTCGAACGCATGGGCGCCGACGCGCTGCAGCTCGAGGACCAGACGATGCCCAAGCGCTGCGGTCATCTGGACGGCAAGTCGCTCATCTCGACCGGCGAGATGGCGGGCAAGATCAGGGCCGCCTGTGATGCGCGCGCCTCCGACGACACGCTGATCATCGGTCGCACCGACGCCATCGCCGTCGAAGGTTTTGACGCAGCGCTGGAGCGTGCGGAGGCCTATCTGGAAGCCGGCGCCGACGTCCTCTTCATCGAGGCGCCGCAGTCGATCGACCAGATCGGTCGTATCGTGGAGCGCTTTGCGGGCCGCGCGCCGCTGATGGCCAACATGGTGGAAGGCGGCAAGACGCCCAGCGTCGATGCGATCGGACTGGAGAAACTCGGCTTCAGCCTCGTCATCTTCCCCGGCGGCATCGTCCGCGCCGTCGCCGCCACGCAGCAAGACTACTACCGCAACCTGACCCGCACTGGGTCAAACATGGCCTTCCGCGACCGCATGTTCGATTTTGCCGGCCTCAACGCCGTCATCGGCACGCCCGAACTGCTTGCCGAGGGCCGGCGCTATGACGAAGGCGATGCGTGATGGCGCTGGACCCGGTCACACTCGCGATTCTCAAGGGTCGCCTTGAACAGATCGCCGACGAGATGGATGCGACGCTGTTCCGCTCCGCCTTCAATCCCATCATCGCCGAGGCGCACGACGCCTCGCACGGCATCTACGATGCGACGACCGGGGACACGCTGGTGCAGGGCAAGTCCGGCCTGCCCATCTTCGTCGGCGTCATGGCCTTTGCCGTCAGGGCCGTCATCGACAAGGCGGCGCGGCGGGACGGCATCCATGAGGGCGATGTCTGGATCTTCAACGATCCCTATGACGGCGGCACCCATCTTTCGGATTTCAGGCTGGTGAAGCCGGTGTTCCGGGACGGCAGGCCGTTCTGTTTCCTCGCCTCCGTCGGCCATTGGCATGATGTCGGCGGCAACGTGCCCGGCAACTACAATCCTGCCGCCACCGAATGCTTCCAGGAAGGCATGCTGATCCCGCCGGTCAAGCTCTACGATCGCGGCGAATTCCGACAGGATGTGGTGGACATACTGTCCGCCAACTCCCGTCTGCCGCTGTCGCTCTACGGCGACCTCAACGGTCAGATCAACGCGCTGGAGCTGGGCGAGCGGCGCATGCACGCGCTGATCGACGATTACGGCGACGCCACCATCTCCGCCGGGCTCGTCGAGCTGAAGGCTCGCGCCGCCGAGATGATGCGTGCGCAGATCGCCGAACTGCCGGCGGGCACCGTCTCGGCCGAGGATTTCCTCGACAATGACGGCATCGTCGACGAGCCGCTGAGGATCGCGCTGGACCTCACCATCGAAGGCGACCGGATGGTGATGGATTTCACCCGTTCCTCGCCCGCCTGCGCCGGCCCCGTCAACATCTCGCGCTCGACCACCATCGCCGCGTGCTATGTGGCGCTCAAGCACATTTTCGGCGACGTGCCGGCGAATGCCGGCGTTCTGGAACCGGTCGAGTTCCGCATCGCCGAAAGCTCCCTCCTGTCGGTCGTGGCGCCCAAGCCCGTCGGCGGCTACACCGAGACGATCCTGCGGTTGATCGACGTGGTTTTCCAGGCCGTCGCCAAAATCGCGCCGCGCACCGCCATGGCGTGCGCCTACGGCACGATCAACGCTCTCTCGCTGGCAGGCCACAGGGCCGGCGGCCAGCGCTGGGTCATGTTCTCCTTCTTCGGCGGCGGCCACGGCGCGCACGGCGCGGGCGATGGTCTCAACCATGGCAATGCGCCGATCTCGACGGCGACCATGCCGCCGCTCGAGATCCTCGAAGCGGCCTATCCGGTCCGCTTCACGCAGTGGGCGCTGCGCCCCGATTCCGGCGGAGCGGGCCGCCATAGGGGTGGCCTCGGGGCGGTGTACGAGGTCGAACTTCTGGAAAGGGAGGCCGATGTCTTCCTGTTCGGCGAACGTGGCAGGTTCGCGCCTCCCGGCGTCGTCGGCGGCGGCGCCGCCGCGCCCAATCGCTTCCGTTACGAGCAGGCCGACGGGGAACGCCAGCCGCCGATGGCGTCGAAGATGGTCGGCATACATCTGCAGCGCGGGCAGAAGGTTCGCCTGGAGACCCCCGGAGGAGGAGGATATGGCGACCCGTTCGAGCGTGACCCCGATCTGGTTTGGCGCGATGTCAGGCGGGGCTTCGTGAGCCCGCAACGGGCCGCCAGCGACTATGGCGTCTCGATCCGTGACGATCGGGTCGATGCCGGCGAAACAGCGCGGCTTCGCAGCCGGGAGGCCCGATGAATCGCCCAGTCTATGTGATCGGCGTCGATGTCGGCGGCACCTTCACCGATGTTTTCATTCTCGACGAGAGCGCCGGCGCGGTGATGACCGCCAAGGTTCCGTCCACGCGCGGCGACCAGTCGAAGGGCATCGTCGAGGGTATCGGCCGGCAGATCGATGGCTTTGCCGACATAAGCACGATCGTGCACGGCACGACCGTCGGCACCAACGCCCTGCTGGAGCGCAAGGGCGCACGCACCGGCATCATCACGACTGAAGGTTTTCGCGACGTGCTCGAAATGCGCCGCCGCGACCGGCCGACGACCTGGGGCCTGAAAGGCTCGTTCGCCCCGGTCGTGGATCGCGCGGACCGCGTCGAGGTCGCCGAGCGCGTTCTTGCCGACGGCTCGGTCCTGCGGGTCGTCGCGGAAGAAGAGGTGCGCGAGCGGGCCAGGGCGCTCGCCGCGAGCGGCTGCGAGGCGGTCTGCGTCTTCTTCATCAACGGCTATGCCAACAACGACAACGAGAAGCGGGCTGTCGAGACTGTGCGCTCGGTCTGGCCCAACGCCTATGTGACGGCGGCGACGGAGATCCTGCCGGAAATCCGCGAATTCGAGCGGGTCTCGACGGCAACGCTGAACGCCTATCTGCAGCCGGTCGTTTCGTCCTACCTGGAGCGGCTGGAGGATACGCTGACCGGCCGCGGCTTTGCCGGCGATCTCCTGATCGTGCAGTCGAACGGCGGCGTCATGACGGTCGATACCGCCAAGCGCTACCCGATCCGCACCGCGCTTTCCGGTCCCGCAGCCGGCGTCATCGCCGCAACGGCAATCGCTAAGGCGGCGGGATTCCGCAATGTCATCACCTGCGACATGGGTGGCACCTCCTTCGATGTCTCGCTGGTCACCGACGGCAAGGCCGCATTGGCGGCCCAGACGGCGATCGAGTTCGGCATGGTGGTGCGCACCCCGATGATCGAGATCACCACCATCGGCGCAGGCGGCGGCTCCATCGCCTCGGTCGACAAGAGCGGCCTCCTGCAGGTCGGACCTGAATCCGCGGGATCCGATCCGGGACCGGTCTGCTACGGGCTGGGCAATGATCGCCCCGCCGTCACCGACGCCAATCTCGTGCTCGGCCGCATCAATCCCGACCGTCCCATCGGCGGCAAGCTCGAGCGCCTCGACGTCGAGGCGGCGCGCAACGCCATCGAGGCGCACATCGCCGGCCCCCTCGGCCTCGGCGTGGAGCAGGCAGCCGACGCCATCCTGAAGCTGGCCAACGCCAAGATGGCGGGCGCCATCCGTCTGGTTTCGATCGAGAAGGGGCATGACCCGGCAAAGTTCGCCGCGATGCCTTTCGGCGGCGGCGGCGCCCTGCATGCCGGCGCGCTGATCAAGGAGGTCGGGCTCGGCGCCGCGCTCGTGCCGCGCTTCCCGGGCATCACCTCGGCGCTTGGCTGCGTGGTCGCCGATATGCGCCACGATCGGGTTCAGACAGTCAATCGGCTGCTCGACCAGCTCGATGCCCCGGCGCTGGGCCGGCAGATGCATGAGGTCGCCGACGAGACGCAGGCGCTGTTGTCGCATGCGGGCGTGGCCTTCGAACGCGTGGAGCGCATCTTCGAACTCGACATGCTTTATGTCGGGCAGACCCATACTGTGAGCGTGCCGATCTCCCTTGCCGACGCCGAACTGACCCCGGAGGCGATCAGGACAGCGTTCGACGCAGCCTATCGCGGCGCCTATGGCCGGTTGCTCGACAATATCCCGACACGCGTCATGAACTATCGCGTCGTGGTGATCGGCTACCGTCCGGATCTCGACATGGCGGTGTTCGCACCTGTCGACGGCAAACCTGCCGAGGCCTGTCGCACGGGCATGCGCCGCGTCTTTGCCGACGGCGCGTTCCATGACGCGGCGGTCTATGACCGGCTGTCGCTCGAGATCGGCGCGATGGTCGCCGGACCAGCGCTGCTCGAACAGCCCGACACGACGATCTTCGTCGATCCGGGGCTCGTCGCCCGCGTCGACCGCTTTGGCAATCTGCTGATCGAGCGCGCGGGGAAGTAGCCATGCATGCAGCGATTTCGAACCCGCGGGCAACGGGTCTCCTGATCATCGACCTGACCCATGATTTCCTGCATCCCGACGGTGCCTACGCGCGGGGAGGCCAATCCAGCCCTGACATCGCGGCCCTGCCCGAGCGCGTGCTGCCGGTGGCGGAAGCGCTGCGGGCGAAGGGCGGCTGGATCATTTCGGCCGAGTTCACCCTGGTGCCGGGAAAGGACGGCGAGCCCTTCATCTCCCCCCATCTCAAGGCGATCCGCCCATTCCTCGGCAAGGGCGATTTCGCACCGGGAAGCCGGGGGCAGGCGCTGGTGGAGCTGTTGCAGCCCGCCGACATCAGGATCGAAAAGGTCGCCTATTCGGCCTTCTACATGACGCGGCTCGAATGGGTGCTGCGCAAGGCCGGCATCGATACGCTGCTGGTCTGCGGCATCGTCACCAACGGCGGCGTCGCCTCCACGGTGCGCGACGCCCACCTGCGCGATCTCAACACCATCGTGCTCGCCGACGGCTGCGCGGCCTTCAGGCGCGAGGCGCATGACACGACGATCGCCGATCTGCGCACCGTCGCCGGGCAGATGAGCTGCGCGGAAGCGGTCCGCCTGATCGGGGAACTTTAAGGGGCGTCAACGGGCTCTGATGCGCGTCGCGCTGCCGCGTCTGACGCGGATTGCCTCAGACAGGCCGTGCGTGCCCCTTGGCACGCCGGCATGTCTGCCTTCATCAAGGGCGCCGGCCGGGTTGACAGCACAAAGGCTGCACAGCCGGCCGAGGCGAGGCGTTCCCGCCTTGGGTCTTACGCCGCGCCGCTGACCTTTGACTTCTCGAAGCGCTTGCGCTCGTGGGTGTCGAGGTAGAGCTTGCGCAGGCGGATGGACTTCGGCGTCACCTCGACCAGCTCGTCGTCCTGGATCCAGGCCAGCGCGCGCTCCAGCGTCATGCGGATCGGCGGCGTCAGCTTCACCGCTTCGTCCTTGCCTGCGGCGCGGATGTTGGTGAGCTTCTTGCCCTTCAGCACGTTCACTTCGAGGTCGTTGTCGCGCGAGTGGATGCCGATGATCATGCCGGCATAGACCTTGACGCCGGCGTCGATGACCATCGGGCCGCGATCCTCCAGGTTCCAAAGGGCATAGGCCACTGCCTCGCCCTGCTCGTTGGAGATGAGCACGCCGTTGGTGCGGCCGGGCAGTTCGCCCTTGTAGGGCTCGTAGGAGTGGAACAGCCGGTTCATCACCGCCGTGCCGCGCGTGTCGGTGAGCAGCTCCGACTGGTATCCGATCAGGCCGCGCGTCGGGGCGTGGAAGACCAGTCGCTGGCGGTTGCCGCCCGACGGCTTCAGCTCGATCATCTCGGCCTTGCGCTCCGACATCTTCTGCACGACGACGCCCGCGTGCTCCTCATCGACGTCGATGACGACTTCCTCGACCGGCTCGAGCAGCTGGCCGCTCTCGTCCTTCTGCATGACGACGCGCGGACGCGAGACGGCAAGCTCGAAGCCTTCGCGGCGCATCGTCTCGATCAGCACGGCGAGCTGAAGTTCGCCGCGGCCCGACACGTAGAAGGAATCCTTGTCGGCCGATTCCTCGATCTTCAGCGCGACGTTGCCCTCGGCTTCCTTGAGCAGGCGATCGCGGATGACGCGGCTGGTCACCTTGTCGCCTTCGGTGCCGGCGAGCGGCGAGTCGTTGACGAGGAAGGACATGGTGACCGTCGGCGGATCGATCGGCTGGGCAGCCATCGGCTCGGTCACGGCCGGATCGCAGAACGTGTCGGCGACGGTGCCCTTGGAGAGGCCCGCGATGGCGACGATGTCGCCGGCCTGCGCTTCCTCGATCGGCTGGCGATCGATGCCGCGGAAGGCGAGGATCTTCGAGACGCGGCCGTTCTCGAGCAACGTGCCGTCGTGATGGAGCACCTTGACCGCCTGGTTCGGCTTCAGCGTGCCGGCCTCGATGCGGCCGGTGATGATGCGGCCGAGGAAGGGATTGGCCTCAAGGATGGTGCCGATCATGCGGAACGGCCCCTCGCCGACCTTCGGCGCGGGCACGTGGTCGAGCACGAGGTCGAACATCGGCGCCAAGCCCTGGTCCTTCGGGCCCTCGGGACTCGCGGCCATCCAGCCGTCACGGCCCGAACCGTAGAGGATCGGGAAATCGAGCTGCTCGTCGGTGGCGTCGAGCGCGGCGAAGAGATCGAACACCTCGTTGATCACTTCTACGTGACGCGCATCGGGGCGGTCGATCTTGTTGATGGCGACGATCGGCTTCAGGCCGACCTTCAGCGCCTTGCCGACCACGAACTTGGTCTGCGGCATCGGCCCTTCGGCGGCGTCGACCAGCACGATGGCGCCGTCGACCATGTTGAGGATGCGCTCGACCTCGCCGCCGAAGTCGGCGTGGCCCGGCGTGTCGACGATGTTGATGCGGGTATCCTTCCACTCGACCGAAGTCGCCTTGGCCAGGATGGTGATGCCGCGTTCCTTTTCGATGTCGCCCGAATCCATGACGCGTTCGGCGACGCGCTGGTTGTCGCGGACGGAGCCGGACTGTTTCAGGAGCGCATCGACGAGAGTGGTCTTGCCATGGTCGACATGCGCGATGATCGCGATGTTTCGAAGGTTCATGTTGTTGTGTCTCGGGGGTGCGGGGCGCGCCAAAGACAACGCCGCATTTCGTCAGGGCGCGCTCATACAGGTTTTTTCGCAGATGCGAAAGGGGCGCGGCGATGGTTACCGATCGTTTACAATTTTAGGGATAGGCTGGAACTCGGTCCTCGCAATCGGGTTTGAGGCAGATGAAGCACGTCCGCCGTCTTTGGTCCCGCATCGGAATCGCCGCCGTCGTCGGCGCGGCGGCAGCCGCAGGCACGGCATTCGCCTACGAGCGGACCGAGGAAGCGCCCCACGCCAGCCTGCTTCTCGCGGCGGATCAGACGGATCCGGGCATCGACTACATCATCACCGGACCGGTGCCGGGCAAGAAGGCCCGGGCAGGCTCCGCAACGTCGAGTACGGCGGATCCGGCGCGTCCGCTGCGCTACCGCGTGCAGGCGCAGTAATCGTTCGTCTCCATCCCTTGACTGATCCGCTTGATTGATCGGCGCGCGTGGCGCGGCGGCGCCACGATGCCGTTGATGAAAGAGCCCGCCCCTGTCACTCTGGCGGAACTCAATCAGGCGCCAGACGCTCCATGACCGACCTCGCATCGCGGCATACGGCGACCCGGCGACGCCCCCTGGAATACTGGCTTCGCAACGCACGGCTCGCTTCGGGCCTGGTGCTGATGATCTTCGTCGTCATGCACTTCGCCAACCATATGCTGGCGCTGATTTCGCTGGAGGCGGCTGAGGCGGGGCGGCTCTGGTTCCTTTTCGTCTGGCGTAATCCCGCAGGCACGGCGCTTTTCTACGGAGCGCTGCTCGTCCACGTCTCGCTGGTGCTCTGGGCGCTCTACCGACGGCGTACGCTGGTCATGCCGCTGCGCGAGACCTGCCAGGTCGTGCTCGGACTGGCCATTCCCCTGCTGATTGCCGAGCACGTCATCGGCACGCGCGTCTACAGCACGTTGTCGGGCGTGAACGACACCTATGAGTTCGTCGCCAATTCGCTCTGGATCTGGGCCCCCTACGTCGGCCTGCGGCAAGCCTTCGCGGTCGTGGCGGTCTGGGCGCACGGCTGCCTGGGGATCTATTTCTGGCTCCGGCACCGGTCGTGGTTCTCGTCGGCTGCGGCCGCGCTTCTCGTGCTTGCCGCGCTGATCCCCGTTCTGGCGCTGCTGGGCCTCGTCAACGCCGGACGTACCGTCGAATTCATTCCGTTCACGGGCGCCGACGACATCGATCCGGCGGTCATCGAACGCGCACTGGAGATAAAGACCGAAATCGCGGTAGCGGTCTACGCCATCTATGGATCAGCGCTCGCCCTGGTGCTCGCCATGCGCATTGTGCGCGCCCGCCGCGAACGCAGCAGCGTGGTCGAGATACGCTATCCCGATGGGAGCGCGGTTCGCGTGCCGAAGGGATATACGGTGTTGGAGGCCAGCCGGCTGGCCGGCATTCCGCATCACGCCGTCTGCGGCGGCCGCGGCCGTTGCTCGACCTGCCGCGTCAAGGTGCTGGACGGCGGTGATCGCCTGCCCGCTCCGGCTGCGCTCGAGCAGGCGACCCTGGCGAGGATCCATGCGGAACCGGACGTCCGGCTTGCCTGCCAGCTCAGGCCGACCGCCGATGTGCGGGTGGTGCCGCTTCTCGCAGCCGACCGCAGCATCGCCAGCCTGACCGCCGGCGGGCCCGCCACGCCCGGGCGCGAACAGGACGTCGCCATCCTTTTCTGCGACATCCGCAGCTTCACCGCGCTTTCGGACCGCCGGCTGCCCTTCGACACCGTCTTCCTGCTCAACCGCTACTTCGCGGTGGTGGGCAACGCCGTGGAGCAGGCAGGCGGCCGGCTGGACAAGTTCATCGGCGATGGCGCGATGGCGATCTTCGGCCTCAACGTTTCCAAGGTCGAGGCCTGCCATCAGGCGCTGCTTGCGGCGGCTGTCATCATCGACGATCTGGCGCGGGTCAGTGACGACCTGGCCGCCGAGCTCCGGCAGCCGCTCCGGGTCGCGATCGGCATCCATGTCGGCCCGGCGATCGTCGGAACGATGGGCTACGGACGGGTGATGGGCGTCACCGCGATCGGCGACACCGTCAACATCGCCAGCCGCCTCGAAGCGGTGGCCAAGGAACTGGACGCCGCCGTCGTCGTCTCCGCCACTGCGGCGGAACTGTCCGGCATCGACCTTGCCGGCTCCGAGGTCCGCACAGTCGACATACGGGGCCGATCGCAGCCGCTCGAAGTCCTGGTCGTGCCGCAGGGAATGCGGCTGGATACGCGACGCCTAGCGCTCGCCAGGTCCGCCTAGCGGGGTCACCGCCGCGAGCCCGCGCTTCCTCAGCATCGCCTCGGGCGACGGCATCTTGCCTCTGAAGGCCAGATAGAGCGCTTCCGGGTCGCGCGAGCCGCCGGCAGCATAGATATGCTTGAGGAGCTTCTCGGCCATCACGGGATCGAACGGGTCGCCGGTGTCCTCGAACGCCTGGAAGGCGTCCGCATCCAGCACCTCGGACCACATGTAGGAATAGTAGCCGGCCGAATAGCCGTCGCCCGAGAACACGTGCAGGAAGTGCGGCGTCCGATGGCGCATCGCGATGGTGTCCGGCATCTCCAGTTTCTGCAGGGTTTCCGCCTCGAAGGCGAGTGGATCGGCGGGGGCGTCGGCGCGGGAATGGTATGCCATGTCCACCAGGGCCGAGGATGTGAACTCAACCGTGTTGAAGCCCGCCGCGAAGTTGCGCGCTGCGAGCATCTTGTCGATCAGCGCCTTGGGCATGGGTTCGCCGGTCTTGAAGTGCCTTGCATGCTTCTCCAGCACGGCCGGGACCGTCAGCCAGTGCTCGTAGAGCTGCGAGGGCAGTTCGACCCAGTCGCGGCTGACCGAGGTGCCGGCGACGGAGGGCCAGGTGACGTCGGTTAGCATGCCGTGCAGCGCATGTCCGAACTCGTGGAACAGCGTCTTCGCCTCGTCGACGGAGAGCAGCGCCGCTTCGCCCGCCGGCGGCTTGGCGAAGTTCATGATGTTGTAGATGATCGGCGTCGAGCCTTCACCGAGACGGTAGCCCGATTGCAGGCTGCTCATCCAGGCGCCGGAACGCTTCGAGGGCCGGTTGAAGTAGTCGGCGAGGAACAGGCCGCGTTCGCTGCCGTCGGCGTTGCGGACGACGAAGGCGCGGACGTCTTCGTGCCAGGCGGGAATCCCCTTCTTCTCGACAAAGGTAAGACCGAACAGACGCTGCGCGACATCGAAGCAGGCATCGATGACCCTTTCCAGCTGCAGGTAGGGCTTTAGCTCCGCCTCGTCGAAATCGTACTTCTCGGCGCGCAGCTTCTCCTGAAAATAGCGCCAATCCCAGGCCGCGATCTTCTCGTTCGCACCTTCACGGACCGCGATACGTCCGAGCAGAATCTCGTCCGCCGCCGCTTTCTCCCTCGCCTTCGCCCAGACCGGCTCAAGCAGGTTCATCACCGCCGCCGGCGTCTTCGCCATGGTGTCGTCGAGCTTCAGCGCGGCATAGGTCTCGTATCCGACGAGCTTCGCCTTCTCGGTGCGCAGCCGCAGCGTGTCGCGAACAATGTCGCTGTTGTCGGTGTCCCCGCCATTCTGACCGCGCATGGTAAAAGCCCTGAACGCCTTTTCCCGCAGGTCGCGGCGCGTGGAAAAGGTCATGAATGGCTCGTAGATCGAGCGCGACAGGGTAACGGCATAGCGCCCTTTCTGTCCGCGCGTCTCGGCGGCCTCGGCCATGGCGCTCTTGAGGAAATCCGGCAGACCGGCCAGGTCGCCCTCATCCAGGAACAGTGCCCAGTCGCGCTCGTCGGCGAGCACGTTCTGGCCGAACTTCGCGCCAAGCGAAGCCAGTTCCTCGTTGATGGCGGCGAGCCGCTTCTTGCCCTCCGGATCGAGCCTGGCGCCGGATTTCACGAAACCCTTCCAGCACTTTTCCAACACCCGCAGCGTCTCGGCATCGAGGTCCAGATCAGCGCGGCGCTGGTAGAGATCGTCGATCCGGGAAAACAGCTGCGCGTTGATCGAAATGGCGGAAAAATGCCGCGCCATTTTCGGGGAGATCTCGCGCTCCATCGCCTGGATCGCATCGTTGGTGTGCGCGCCGGCGCGGCACCAGAAGATGGACGATACCCGGTCGAGCGGATCACCGGCTAGTTCGAGCGCCCTCAGCGTGTTCTCGATGCTGGGTTTGTCCGGGTTGCCTGCGATCTCATCGATCTGCGCCCGATGAGCTGCCAATGCCGCATCGAAGACAGGACCGAAATCGCCTTCGCCGATCCGGCTGAAGTCCGGCAACCCGAAGGACCCGGTCCACGAGGTGAGCGCATGGGCGCCGAGGTCGATGGGTTCGTTCTGCGACATCATGAAAGCCTTCGGGGGAGAGGTTCGGACATTGATATGGTTGGATGTAGGCCGCGAAAACGGCTGTCGCAACCATCTTGACGCTGGCGGTCGATGTACCTAAGCGGGCTTATAATAAGGTTTTCTTACTAAGATTGGACGCGGCCGTGACCCACAGTGTCAACCCCGATGGCTTCGGCTTCTTGGCGACCGACCTTGCCCGCCTCGTGCGCGCCGATTTCGACAGGGCTGTGGCGGGCTCCGGCATCGGCGTCACAGCGGGCGAGGCGCGTACGCTGTCGCACGCCGCCCGCGCCGGGCTCGTCCGGCAGAACGTGCTGGCCGAGCGCATGGGGGTCGAGGCGATGACCGTCACGGGCTTCCTCGACCGGCTGGAAGCAAAGCAGCTTATCCGGCGCGTCGCCGACCCCGCCGATCGGCGGGCCAAGCTGGTCCAGGTGACCGAAGCGGCGGACGAGGTGCTGGCGACCATCAAGCAACTGGGGACGACCACGCGGGCGAAGGCATCGGCCGGCATGGACGCGCGCGACTGGGAGCGTTTCATGAGCGTGCTCAAGGCCGCGCGGGACAATCTTGCCGGTTGCCGCGCCGCCCCCACCTCGCAGGGCCCTGTTGCATGAGCGCGCATCCAGCCCCACCGCCGCTGATGAGCGAGCGTCGCGTCTCGCTGATCGGCGCAGCGCTCGTCGCCATCGGGCCAGTCTCCATGGCCCTGTTCACCCCGGCCATGCCCGAGATCGTTCGCGCCTTCGGGACCACCGAAGCCGCGGTCAAGATGACGCTGTCCCTGTATTTTGCCGGCTTCGCCTTCGCTCAGCTGATCTGCGGGCCCCTGTCGGACGGCTTCGGCCGCAAGCCAGTCACCTTCGCCTTCATGGGCATCTACGTGGCGGGATCGCTCTACGCGCTGTTCGCCCCGACGATCGAGGCGCTCATCGTGGCGCGCTGCATACAGGGCTTCGGCGCGGCGGTCGGCGTCGCCATATCGCGCGCCATCGTCCGCGATCTCTTCACCCATGAGCGATCCGCCCGGATCATGAATCTGATCGGCATGATCCTCGGCATCGGCCCCGCCTTTGCGCCGACCCTGGGCGGCCTCACCATGCAGGTCGCAGGCTGGCACGCCATCTTCCTGCTCATGGTCGCGGTCGGCATCGCGATCATGCTGATGGTCCATTTCGCCATGACCGAGACCGTCGAGCGCGATCTGTCGCGCATCGCGCCGCGCGCCCTTATCCGCTCCTACGGGATGTTGCTCGCCACACCCTATTTCGTGCTTTGCAGCATCATCCTCGCCGGTGCGGTGGGCGCACTCTACACCCAGGCCACCATCCTGCCCTTCATTCTCATGGACCGGGTCGGCCTCTCGCCTACGGCTTTCGGCGCCGGCATGCTGATGCAGAGCGGCAGCTATTTTGCGGGATCGGCGACCGTTCGCCTGCTCATCGGCCGACTTGGCGCGTTTCGCCTCGTGCCGATCGGGCTGGTGTTCATCGCTGTCGGCAGCCTTCTGCTGGCGGTCCTGCTGCGCATCTGGGAGCCGACTTTCCTCAGCGTGATGGGACCGCTGGGCCTTTTCGCCTTCGGCATTGCGTTCGTGACTCCCGCCACCTTGTCCGCCGCCATGGCTCCCTTCCCCCAAAATGCGGGGGCCGCATCGTCCCTGAGCGGCTTCGTCCAGATGGGCGGCGGGCTGGTGGGCGGCTCTGTTTGCGCCATGATCGGCGAACCGGTGACGGCGCTCGCCACCGTCATCCCGACCATGGGGGCGATCGCCATCCTGGCCTGGCTTCTATGGCGACGTGTGCCCGAGCCGGCGATCCGCCAAGACAAGCCAAAACCCTCCTGAAGTGCGGCCCAGCGACGCAGCGGACCCACCTCCAGCGTGGCCCAACGGCTTGGACCAATCAACAATCCGCCAGGCCGAGTTGCAGTGCCACTCGTCTCATCCTAGAGCCTTTGCGCGTAGGCTTTCACGACGAGGTACCCTGATGACGACGCCCCCGGGCGGTGTGACGAAAGGACCGGGCGCACTGCCCGTGCAGCCCACCGTGCCGGAGCATTTGGCCGGCGCACTGCTCGGCATCGATCTCGGCGCCCTGCGTGAGAACTATCGCATCTTGAAGGCGCGGCTCGGCCGCGCAGCCTGCGCCGGCGTCGTCAAGGCGGACGCCTACGGGCTGGGGGCGGCAGAGGTGGCCGAAGCCCTCGCTGCCGAAGGTTGCCGCAGCTTTTTCGTGGCCCACATTTTCGAGGCGCTGGAGTTGCGCGCGGTTCTGCCGCGCGACCACGCGATTTTCGTGTTGAACGGCTTGCCCCCCGGCGCCGAGCGCGATTCCGCCGAAGCGGACGTGACGCCGGTGCTCAACAGTCTCGAGCAGTTGCAGGCATGGTCCGACCTCGCGCGGCGGCTGGAGCGGCCGCTTCCCGCGGCCCTGCAGGTCGACAGCGGCATGTCGCGGCTCGGCCTTTCGCCCCACGAGGTCGAGCGGTTGGCAGCGACGCCAGCACTGCTGTCGGGCGTGCAGCTCGTGCTGGTGATGAGTCATCTCGCCTGCGCCGATGAGCCGGACAATCCGGTGAACCGGCTCCAGCGTGACAATTTCGATCGACTGCGCCGGATGCTGCCGGCGGTGCCCGCGTCGCTCGCCAACTCCTCCGGCATTTTTTTGGGGCAGGACTATCACCACGACCTGGCTCGACCCGGCGCAGCCCTTTATGGCGTCAACCCGACGCCGGGGGACGCGAACCCGATGCGGCAGGTGGTGAGCCTGCGCGCCAAGGTGGTGCAGACCCGCGAGGTCGGCGACGGCGTCGGCATCGGCTATGGCTACGCATCGCGCGCCAGGACCCATATGCGCCTCGCCACCATCTCACTGGGCTATGCAGATGGCTGGCACAGGCGCGGCGCGGCCGCTGCGTTCCACCATGGCGCACGCCTGCCCTTTGCCGGGCGCGTCTCGATGGACAGCATCATCCTCGATATTTCGGCCCTGCCGCATGACGCCTTGAGGCCCGGCGATCTTGTCGACCTGATCGGAGCGGATCAGACAGTCGATCAGGTCGCGGAGCACGCTGGCACCATCGGCTATGAGATCCTGACCAGTTTCGGCAGGCGGTTCCACCGCCACTATTTCGGCGCCTGAGGAGACATCGGAAGAAATGAAAGTTCTGATCCTGGGAAGTGGCGTGATCGGCGTCACCGCCGCGCACTACCTCGCCGAGGCCGGCCACGAGGTCACGGTCGTCGACCGGCAGACGGGCCCGGCGCTGGAGACAAGCTTCGCCAATGCTGGCGAGGTGTCGCCGGGCTATTCTTCGCCGTGGGCCGGGCCGGGCGTTCCGGTCAAGGCGATCAAGTGGCTGCTGATGAAGCACGGGCCGCTGGTGATCCGTCCGCTCGTCGATCCGGCGATGTGGTCCTGGGTGTTCAAGATGCTGCGCAACTGCACCTCGGCGCGCTATGCGGTCAACAAGGCGCGCATGGTGCCGATTGCCGAATACGCGCGCGACTGTCTGCGCGACCTGCGCACCTCTACCGGGATCACCTATGACGAGCGCAGTCAGGGCACGCTGCAGCTCTTCCGCACGCAGAAGCAGCTCGACGGCATCGGCGGCGACATCGAGGTGCTGAGGCAGTTCGGCGTGCCGTTCGAGGTGCTGGACCCTGCCGGGTGCATCGCGGCTGAACCGGCCCTCGCCAACGTGAAGGGAAAGTATGTCGGCGGCCTGCGCCTGCCGGGCGACGAGACCGGCGACTGCCAGATGTTCACCGAGCGGCTGGCCTCCCACGCCGCCGGGCGTGGCGTGACGTTCAGGTTCGGCGTCGACATCGAGGCGATCATGGTCGAGGGCGGCAAGATCGCGGGTGTCGCCACCAGCGCCGGCGTCCTCAAGGCGGACGCCTATGTCGTGGCGCTGGGCAGCTACTCGCCGATCCTGTTGCGCAAGATCGGCATGTCCATCCCGGTCTATCCCATCAAGGGCTATTCCATCACCGTGCCGATCACCGATGCGATCGGCGCGCCGGAATCGACGGTCATGGACGAGACCTACAAGGTGGCGATCACCCGGCTCGGCGACCGCATCCGCGCCGGCGGCACCGCCGAGATCTCGGGCTATGACCTTCGCCTCCACCAGGCGCGCCGCGATACGCTAGAGCATTCCGTCAACGACCTTTTCCCGAAGGGCGGCGACCTGTCGCGCGCCAGCTTCTGGTGCGGCTTGCGGCCGATGACGCCGGACGGTCCTCCGATCATCGGTCAGTCGCGCTATCCGAACCTCTATCTGAGCACGGGCCACGGCACCTTGGGCTGGACCATGTCCTGCGGTTCCGGGCGGGTGCTGGCCGACGTGATCTCCGGCAAGAAGCCGGAGATCGACGTCAGCGAACTCGGGCTTGGCCGATACGGCTGAGGGGCGGAGGGCCTCCGGCCGCAGCTCAGTTCGGCGAGTCCGCATCCCTGTCGGGAGCGACGCCGAGCCGTTGCGACACGGCGAGGCCGACCATCATGGCAACCGCGACGAAAAGCAGGAGCACCGGATAGAGCAAGAGGCGGACTTCGTCCTGGGAGACCTTGAACACCAATACGAGCCCTTCCAGGAAGATGGCGATCGAAATAATCGACACGAACTTGTGAAAGCTCTCCCTGAACAGATGCTCGCGGCTGCGATCCCGCCAGCCGCGCACTTCCTCGGCGAAGATGTGCTTGGTGACGTCGAGGATTGCGATTGCGATCACCACATAGCCGACGGAGTCGATGACGATGTACCCGAAATCGCCGGCGGCGAGCACCTGGCTGGCCGACGCCATCGCCTTCACAAGCTGGTACCCTGCATATCCGATCAACGCGGCGGCGAGGACGAGCAGCAACGCCGCTGCCACCGCGAACATGATGCGGCTCACCTGTCCCATGGGTCCGTCCCTCCCCTCACTGCTGAGCGCCGCGTTGCATCCGAACAGCGTGCCGGGCCAGCATCCCTCCAGCTTACACCGAGCGGGCCTGTTCGTGCACTCGCCACCATGCGCGGGCGGTCGATGGTGCGCGAACCCGGCTAGCCGCTTGCACGAAAATGCCCGATAATGGGCCTAAGCTATCGGCCGCGACCGGCGTTGGCCGCCACGAGGAACGCGCGGAGGGCCAAAGATGCCCATCTTCATGGATCGACACAATCTGACAGGGGTCACCGCGTCCGACATCGCGGAAGCCCACCGCAAGGATCTCGAGATCCAAGACCAATACGGCGTCAAGTTCCTGACCTATTGGTTCGACGAACAGCGCGGCACGACCTTCTGCCTCATCGACGCCCCGGACAAGGAGGCCGCCCAGTGCGTGCACCGCGACGCCCATGGCTTCGTGGCGGAGGAGATCGTCGAGGTTGCACCCTCTGTCGTCGAGGCCTTTCTCGGCCGCGTTCTGGATCCCGAGCCGCCGGCCGGGAGCCAGGCGGCGGAGATGGACACCGCGCACCGCACCATCATGTTCACCGACATGGTGGGCTCGACACGGATGACGGAGCGGCTCGGCGACCGCATCGCCACGGAACTGGTGCGGGCGCACGACTCGATCGTGCGGCGCTGCCTGACCAGGCGCGGCGGGCGCGAGGTGAAGCATACCGGTGACGGCATCATGGCCTCCTTCGCCTCCGCGAAGGAGGCCATCGATTGCGCCATCGACATCCAAGCGGGGTTCGAGCGCTACAACGGCGGCAACCCGGAGCCGATCCATGTGCGGATCGGGCTCGACTGCGGCGAGCCGGTCGAGGACAGAACGACCTCTTCGGCACGGCGGTCCAACTCGCCGCCCGGTTGTGTGCCGCGGCGACCGGCGACCATATCCTGGTGTCGGAGAATATTTACCGGGAGTACGGCGCCGCCGGCCCCTTCCTGCCGACGAAACGACGGCGTCTGAGGGGATTCTCTCACCCGGTGCAAAGCTTCGAGTGCGCCTGGAAAGCTTTCTGATCGAGCGCGGCGCCTTGCCGCCTCGGCGAGAAGCGGGGACGGCTACAGGAACAGCGCCCGGTCCTTCTCGACCGCCTTCTGGATGAAGCCCGCAACGACCTGAACCCGCCGCAGCGGCCGAACGGATTCGTGATAGACGAGCCAATAGGCGCGGCGGATCGCCGGCGCCGCCCCCACCTCGACCAGATCGGGCTGGGCCCGCGCGATGAAGGCGTGCAGGATGCCGATGCCTGCGCCCGAGCGCACTGCCTCGACCTGGCCCAGGGCCGACGAGATGGCGAAACCGGCCCTCCACGCAGGACTGAACTCGGCCGCATAGTCGAGCGAAGGATTGACAACGAGGTCCGGGACGTAGCCGATCAGCCTGTGCCCGGATAGGTCGTCTCGCCCCGCCGGCAGGCCGTGGAGGTCCGCATAGCCACGCGAGGCATAGAGGCCGAGCGAATAGTCGACGAGCTTGGCCGCGACCAGCCGTCCCTCGGTCGGGCGCTCGGTCGTGATGGCGATGTCCGCCTCGCGCCTCGACAGGGAGAACGAGCGCGGCACCGGGACCAGCTGGATGGTCAGCCCCGGATGCTCCTCCGTCAGCGCGCCCAGCCGCCGCGCCAGGAAAGCGACGCCGAACCCGTCCGGCGCGCCGATGCGCACCGTGCCCGAAACCGTGTCGCCCTCCCCGGCGACTTCGGCGCGCGCCGTTATCACGTCCGCCTCCATGCGCTCGGCGATCGCCAGGAAGCGCTCGCCCGCCGGTGTCAGCTCGCTGCCGGTGGTCTGCCGACGGAAGAGTTTTGTTCCGAGCGCCTCCTCGAGCGAGGATATGCGTCGAGACACGGTCGCATGGTTGAGGTCGAGCCGCCGTGCGGCGTTGAGGATCTGCCCGGCGCGAGCAACTGCGAGAAAGATGCGGACGTCATCCCAGTTCATGATGGGCGCATCTCGCCGGGAGCGCCGCACCGCCTAGTCCAGTTCGCGCAAAACGCGCCCGGCCCGGCATGAGGGTGCACCGGCCTTCTTTGCGTCAGTTCATGCTTCATTATGCTGGCTCACGATTTTCTGCACAACGGATGCGTTTCGCGTCGCGTTGTCAATCCGCCGTCAAAGGGCGAGAATGCGACCATCACCAGATTCAGGGAGAGATGCCATGGACGTTGTCGGACATTTCATTGGCGGCAAGCAGGTCGCCTCGACCAGCGGGCGCACGCAGGACGTCATGCAGCCGATGGACGGCGCTGTACGCAACAAGGTCGCGCTCGGCTCGGCTTCCGAATTGCGCGCCGCGGTCGAGAACGCCAAGGCGGCGCAGCCGGCCTGGGCCGCGACCAACCCGCAGCGCCGCGTCCGCGTGCTGATGAAGTTCCTCGAACTGGTCCAGCGCGACTACGACTCGTTGGCCGACCTGCTGGCCCGCGAGCACGGCAAGACGGTCGCCGACGCCAAGGGCGACATCCAGCGCGGCCTGGAAGTCGTCGAGGTCTGCATCGGCGCGCCGCACATGATGAAGGGCGAGTTCACCGACGGCGCCGGCCCGGGCATCGATGTCTATTCCATGCGCCAGCCGCTCGGCGTGGTCGCCGGCATCACCCCGTTCAACTTCCCCGCCATGATCCCGCTGTGGAAGATCGCGCCGGCCATCGCCTGCGGAAACGCCTTCATCCTGAAGCCGTCCGAGCGTGATCCGGGAGTGCCGATGCGCATCGCGGAACTGTTCATCGAGGCCGGCCTGCCGGCCGGCATCCTCAACGTCGTCAACGGCGACAAGGAGGTCGTCGACGCCATCCTCGACGATCCGGATATCAAGGCCATCGGCTTCGTCGGCTCGACGCCGATCGCGCATTACATCTACTCGCGCGGTACCGCGTCGGGCAAGCGGGTGCAGTGCTTCGGCGGCGCCAAGAACCATATGATCATCATGCCTGACGCCGACATGGACCAGACGGTCGATGCGCTGATCGGCGCCGGCTACGGCTCGGCCGGCGAGCGCTGCATGGCGATCTCGGTCGCCGTGCCGGTCGGCCACGACACCGCCAACCGGCTGATGGACAAGCTGATCCCGCGCGTCGAAAGCCTGAAGGTCGGCCCCTCGACCGACTCGTCCGCCGACTTCGGTCCGCTGGTCACCAGGCAGGCGCTGGAGCGCGTCAAGGGCTATGTCGACCTCGGCGTGGAAGAAGGCGCCAAGCTTGTCGTCGACGGCCGCGGCTTCAAGATGCAGGGCTACGAGAACGGCTACTACATGGGTGGCTGCCTGTTCGATGACGTGACGCCTGACATGCGCATCTACAAGGAAGAGATCTTCGGGCCGGTGCTCTCGGTGGTGCGCGCGCCGACCTACGAGAACGCCATCAAGTTGGCCAACGACCATGAGATGGGCAATGGCGTGGCGATCTTCACCCGCGACGGCGACGCCGCCCGCGACTTCGCCAGCCGCGTCCAGGTCGGCATGGTCGGCGTCAACGTGCCGATCCCGGTGCCGATCGCCTACTACACCTTCGGCGGCTGGAAGGCGTCGTCCTTCGGCGACCTCAATCAGCACGGCACGGACGCCTTCCGCTTCTATACCAAGACCAAGACGGTCACCTCGCGCTGGCCGTCCGGCATCAAGGACGGCGCCGAGTTCGTCATCCCGACGATGAACTGATCGCCCGTCTTTCGATTGCTTGCCTCTCAGAGGGCGGTCTCCGGGCCGCCCTCATGCGTTTTGGGCGTGCGCTCTTCGCCCATCTTCTGCCTGCACGGTTCACCAACCCTATCGACGTGACATGGTTCGTGATGGAACGCAGACGCGGCGATCCCGCTTGATCCAGCACCGGATCGCGGGAGGCGTTCGGGTGCAACAGGAACCCCGGTCGACCCCGGTTGATGGCGGCCAGGAGCCGCTTGATGCCCGCGTCGCAGTCAGGAGGTCGTCATGGCACGCAAGATCCTCAGCCTCGCGGCTGCATCCCTCGCGGGACTCGTTCTCTCATTTCCTGCCGCTGCCCAGCAGCCAAACCTGTGCGGCGTGCGCGGCGACATCGTCGCAAAGCTCTCAAAGGACTTCCGGGAAAGCCCGATGGCTGTCGGAATGGTCGACAACTCCGCCGTCCTCGAGGTGTTCGTTTCGGATACGGGCACATGGACCATCCTCGCCACCCGCACCGACGGCACGAGTTGCATCGTTTCGGCGGGCGAAGGCTGGGAAAGCAAGACCCTTATCGCCGGCCGGGATGCCTGAATTCGGCTTTTTCCGCACCGGCTCCGAGCGACGCGTTGCGGACAGAAGGGCGTAGTTTTCAGCGGTGCGAGACCCGCGCCTGGAGAAGCAGCAACGCCATGAGCCTCTCGGTTTCGGATGCGGCCTCGGCCTCGTCCCCGTCGAGCACTGCGCGGATGACCTGCACATGGTGTTCGGCCGACTCTGCGAGGCTTGCCGTCTGATAGCGATACCAGAAGCGTCGGCTGTGGGTTTGGAGCGGGGCCGCCACGCGTGCAGCGAAGGCATTATCGGCGGCCAGCGCCATCGCCTCGTCGAGCTGCTTGTCGGCATCCAGATAGAGGAGGGGATCGTTCGCCACGACCGCCTTCTGCATCGCCAGCGCAGCTGCATGGAAGTGCTCCGCGATCGGCCGCGTGATGAACCGGGCCGCGGATCGGGCAAGGACGACCTCGACCCCCTTGCGGGCGTCCAGCACCCGCAGCCAGTCGCTTGCGTGTAGCGGCGCGATCGCCAGGCCGGCGCGCGGGCGGACGTCGACCAGGCCTTCCCAGGCGAGGCGTTGGATGGCCTCGCGGACAGGCGTGCGGCCAAGGCCGAGCCGCTGGATCAGCGTTCCTTCGGTCGTCAGCGAGCCCGGCGCCAGTTCGAGCGTCACGATCATCCGCTCGAGCGTGCGGTAGGCCTTCAGGGCTACCGGCTCGAAGCCAACCGCTTCATCGTCCATCCTGTGTTCCAGCGCCTGTGTCATGCCCTAACCTTTTCGAGATATCACTCGAATTTCGCAATTGACAACATTCCGTCGTCCAGTGATATATGTCTGATATATTAGTTTTTGAGGAGGAACGGTATGTGGAGCGGAGTGTTTCCGGCGGTCACCACCAAGTTCACGGGGGATGATCGTCTCGATCATGCCGAGATGGAACGCTGCTTCGGCCTCCAGATCGAAGCAGGGTGCGACGGGCTGATCGTCTGCGGCTCGCTCGGCGAGGGGCCCATGCTCAGTCACGAGGAGAAGCTCGAGGTCTTCCAGACGGCTCGGAAGATCGCCGGCAGCCGACCTGTGCTGATGACGATCAACGAGGCGGCGACGCGTGAGGGCGCCGCCCTCGCCAAGCGCGCCGCCAAGGCGGGCGCGGATGGCCTCATGGTCGTGCCGAGCCCGATCTACCACACCAACCCCGATGAAACCGTCGCCACGCTGAAGGCGGTTGCCGCGGCGGGCGGGCTGCCGGTGATGATCTACTCCAACCGCATCGCCTATCGCGTCGACGTCACCGTCGACACGATGGCGGAACTCGCCTCCGACGATCTCTTCGTCGCCATCAAGGAATCGTCCGACGACATTCGGCGTACGACCGAGATCATCAACCGGTTCGGCGATCGCTTCGACGTCTTCACCGGCGTCGACAACCTCGCCTTCGAGGCGCTTTCGGTCGGCGCGGTCGGCTGGATCGCGGGACTGGTGACCGCATTCCCGCGCGAGACGGTGGCGATCTACAAGCTGATGAAGCAGGGCCGGCGCGAGGAGGCCCTGGCGATCTATCGCTGGTTCCGCCCGCTGCTCGACCTCGACGTGTCCACCTACCTGGTCCAGAACATCAAGCTGGCCGAGGTGCTTGCGATCGGAAGCAATGATCGCGTCCGCATGCCCCGCCAGCCGCTGTCCGGGGCGCGGCGCGAGGCGGCCGAGAAGATCGTCAGGGACGCGCTGGCCAAACGCCCGACGCTCCCCGCTCTCTGAGGAAGGCCCGCAGGGCGGAGACGGACTAGAGAGGACGCTGCGGGAGATGAGGGCAGCGCAGACGTGACCAGGAGGACGGCACCTTCCGACAGGCCCTCGCGGCCCGCATCGGCGCAGCAGCCATCCCTCGCCAATGGGGACGATGGCGACGTTGTCATCGTCGGCGCCGGGATCATCGGCATCTGCACGGCGGCCTGCCTCGCGGAAGCCGGATGCCGGGTAACGGTGATCGACCGCACCGGCATCTGCGAGGAGACCAGTTCGGGCAACGCGGCGGCCTTCGCCTTCTCCGACGTGCTGCCTCTGGCCCAGAAGGGCATGCTGCGCCACCTGCCGCGCTGGCTCGCCGACCCGCTGGGGCCTTTGGCTATCCCGCCAGCCTACCTGCCCTGGCTCGCGCCCTGGCTATGGCGCTTCTGGCGCGCCGGCGCGCCTTCGAACTACGAAGCGGCGCTGTCGGCGCAGGCGGCGCTGATGAAGCTCGCCGAAGCCGAGTGGATGAGCCTGCTGGACCGTTCCGGCACGCGCCACATGCTGCGCGAGGACGGCTCGCTCGAGCTCTACGAAAGCGAGGACGAGTTCTGCGCGTCACTCCCGGGATGGGCCGCGCGCGACCGCTTCGGCATCGGCTACCGGCATGTTGCCGGCGACGATCTGGCGGCGCTCCAGCCGGGCCTCTCCGGACAGTTCATAAAGGGAACCTTCGTGCCGGGCTGGAAGACGGTCGCCGATCCCAAGTTGCTGGGCAAGGCGGTCTGGCGCTACGCGGAGCAGCGCGGCGCGTCCTTCGTGCAGGGCGATGTCGCGGTCGCCGTCCCGATGGGCGATACCGTCGCCGTGCAACTGCGTGAGGGCCGCACGATCGTGGCGCGGCGGCTGGTCGTCGCCGCCGGCGCGTGGTCGCATCTGCTCGCGCGCCATTTCGGCGACCGCATCCCCTTGGAAACCGAGCGCGGCTACAACACCACCCTGCCCCGCTCCGCCTTCGACGTCAGGCGCCAGCTCATCTTCTCCGGCCACGGCTTCGTCGTCACGCCGCTCGACACCGGCATCCGCGTCGGCGGTGCGGTTGAGCTGGCTGGACTTCGCCGGCCGCCCAATCATGCGCGGTCAAGAGCCATGATGGAAAAGGCGCGGCGGTTCCTGCCGGGGCTGGACCCTTCAGGTGGCCGCGAGTGGATGGGGTTCCGCCCGTCGCTTCCCGATTCCCTGCCGGTCATCGGCAAGGCTGCGCGCGGGCCGGTTCTCTACGCCTTCGGCCACGGTCATCTCGGTCTGACGCAGGCCGCCGCCACCGGCCGCCTGATCAGCGACATGGCGCTCGGCAGCATTTCCGCGATTGACACGTCCCCCTTCTCTGCGCAACGCTTCTGAGACCAACACGATGCCACGCAACACGTTCACCTGCATCGACGGCCATACCTGCGGCAACCCGGTGCGCCTGGTCGCCGGCGGCGGGCCGCAACTGCACGGCGCGACCATGATGGAGCGGCGGGCGCACTTCCTCGCCGAATACGACTGGATTCGCACCGGCCTCATGTTCGAGCCGCGCGGCCACGACGTGATGTCGGGATCGATCCTCTACCCGCCGACGCGCGACGACTGCGACGTCGCCATCCTCTTCATCGAGACCTCAGGCTGCCTGCCGATGTGCGGCCACGGCACGATCGGCACCGTCACGATGGCGATCGAGAACGGCCTGGTGAAACCGAAGACGCCGGGCGTGCTTCGGCTGGATACGCCGGCCGGCCTCGTCATCGCAGAGTATCGCCAGGAGGGCGAATATGTGGAGGAGGTCCGCATCACCAACGTCCCCTCCTTCCTCTATGCCGAGGGCCTGACGGTGGACTGCCCGACGCTCGGCGAGATCAAGGTCGACGTGGCCTATGGCGGCAACTTCTATGCCATCGTCGAGCCGCAGGAGAATTTCCGCGACATGGCCCACCATTCCGCTGGCGACTTCATCGCCTGGAGTCCCGTTGTCCGCCAGCGGCTCAACGAGAAATACAGCTTCGTGCATCCGGAGAACCCCGCCATCAACCGGCTCTCCCACATGCTGTGGACCGGGAAGCCGAGGCATCCCGAAGCCGACGCGCGCAATGCGGTGTTCTACGGCGACAAGGCGATCGACCGCTCGCCTTGCGGCACCGGGACCTCGGCGCGCATGGCGCAGCTCCATGCAAAGGGCAAGCTGAAGGCCGGAGATTCCTTTGTCCACGAGTCCATCATCGGATCGCTGTTCAAAGGGCGCGTGGAGCGCGAAACGGAGGTGGCCGGCCGCCCGGCAATCGTTCCATCCATTGGCGGGTGGGCGCGCATGACGGGTTTGAATACGATCTTCATCGATGATCGCGATCCGTTCGCGCATGGCTTCGTGGCGACCTGAAATGCGGGTCGAGATGCGCACCGGGGGCTTTGGCGAAGGGCGTCCACCACGCATGTTTCAACCGGTGGGTGCCCAACATTCGCAGAATCCTTGCACAGATGCTCAAAAAAATGCGCGAATAGACAATGACATTGCGTTGGGCCAATGCTAGCTTCCGCCCTGGTATATAAGCCTGCGCGCAAAGAACAAGCAGGCGGATACGATGCTGGAAGGCCTGCTGCCACGCTACTTTTTGCGTTGCATTCCATGCCCGACACATTACGACTCGGGGAAGAAAAAGGAATGCGACCCGACGGGCGACATTCCAGGGGAGCCGCAGACATATGGAATATTTCGTCCAGCAGCTTGTTAACGGGCTGACGCTGGGATCGATCTATGGGCTGATCGCGATCGGCTATACGATGGTCTATGGCATCATAGGCATGATCAACTTCGCTCATGGCGACATCTTCATGGTGGGCGCCTTCATCGCCCTGATCGTGTTCCTGATCCTGCTGAGCCTCTTCTACTCGGTGCCAGTGGCCGTCGCGCTTCTGATCATGATGATCGTGGCGATGCTGATGACCAGCCTCTACAACTGGGTGATTGAGAAGATCGCCTATCGGCCGTTGCGCGGTTCGTTCCGGCTGGCGCCGCTGATCACCGCGATCGGCATGTCGATCGCGCTGTCGAACTTCGTGCAGGTCACCCAAGGGCCGCGCAACAAGCCGATCCCGCCGATGGTCAGCCAGGTCTACACTGTGGGAGGCATCTCGATCTCGCTGAAGCAGATCATCATCGTCGTGGTCACCGCCGCGCTGCTTGCCGTCTTCTGGTATCTCGTCAACCGCACCGCCCTCGGCCGGGCGCAGCGCGCCTGCGAGCAGGACCGCAAGATGGCCGCTCTGCTCGGCGTCGACGTGGACCGCACGATCTCGATCACCTTCATCATGGGCGCGTCGCTCGCCGCCGTCGCCGGCACGTTGTTCCTCATGTACTACGGCGTCGTCGCCTTCTCGGATGGCTTCGTCCCCGGCGTGAAGGCCTTCACCGCCGCGGTGCTCGGCGGTATCGGCTCCATCCCCGGAGCCGTGATCGGCGGATTGCTGATCGGCTTCATAGAAAGCATGTGGTCGGCCTATTTCTCGATCGACTACAAGGACGTCGCCGCCTTCTCCATCCTCGCTATCGTCCTGATCTTCCTGCCGTCCGGCATCCTCGGCCGGCCCGAAGTCGAAAAGGTCTGACCCATGGCTGCCGTTACGACAACCGAACGGGCCGCGGATGCCCTGTTTCCGCGCGCCCTCCGCGAGGCCGTCTATGCGGGGCTCATCGCCTTTGGCCTTTTCGTCCTCCTGATAGGCCTGAAGACCGATCAGAACATCCGCAATGAGCTGATCCTGGTCCCCCGCTGGGGACTGCTGGCGATCATCGTGGCGCTTGTCATGGTCGTGCGCTTCGTGTCGGTGGCTTACGTCCAGCCCGCCGTCGAGCGCAGCAAGGCAGCCAAGGCCAAGGCTCCGCCGGTGGAAGCCGAGGCCGGCTTTGTGCGCAAGAACTTCAACGCGCTGGGCATCGGGTTCCTCTTTGTCTTCCCCATCGCCATGGTGCTCATGTTCGGCCTCCAGGGTTCCCTGAAGTGGGTCGACAATTTCGGCATCCAGATTCTCATCTATGTGATGCTGGCCTGGGGCCTGAACATCGTCGTCGGCCTCGCCGGGCTGCTCGACCTGGGTTATGTGGCCTTCTACGCAGTCGGCGCCTATTGCTACGCCCTGCTCGGCACCGAGTTCGGCTGGTCGTTCTGGATCCTGCTGCCCGCCGCCGGCGCCATGGCTGCAATGTGGGGCGTGATCCTCGGGTTTCCGGTGTTGCGGTTGCGCGGCGACTATCTCGCCATCGTGACCCTGGCCTTCGGCGAGATCATCCGTCTCGTGCTGATCAACTGGCGAGAACTCACCAACGGCTCGGCCGGCATTTCCGGCATACCCAAGGTGACGTTCTTCGGCCTCTTCAATTTCGACGTCTCGTCGCCCTTCTACATCGCCAAGGTATTCGGCATTCCGCAGTCCGGCGTCTACTACAAGATCTTCCTCTACTACCTCATCCTTCTGCTTTGCCTGCTCACCGCCTTCGTCACCATCCGGTTGCGTCGAATGCCGGTCGGCCGCGCCTGGGAGGCGCTGCGCGAGGATGAGATCGCCTGCCGTTCGCTCGGCATCAACACCACCACGACGAAGCTCACCGCTTTCGCGACGGGCGCCATGTTCGGCGGCTTCGCCGGCTCGTTCTTCGCAGCGCGGCAGGGCTTCGTCAGCCCCGAATCCTTCATCTTCCTGGAATCGGCGATCATCCTTGCCATCGTCGTGCTCGGCGGCATGGGTTCGCTCACCGGCATCGCGATTGCGGCGCTGGTCATGGTCGGGGGCACGGAGGCGCTGCGCGAGCTGCAGTTCCTCAAGCTGATCTTCGGTCCCGACTTCACGCCGGAGCTCTACCGCATGCTGCTCTTCGGAATGGCCATGGTCATCGTCATGATCTGGAAGCCGCGCGGTTTCGTGGCCAGCCGCGAGCCCACCGCCTTCCTGCGCGAACGGAAGGCCGTCTCAAGCGCGTTCACCAAGGAAGGCCACGGTTGATGAGTGCGGCGGCTTCCATGAACGATGCGATCCTCAACGTCGAACACCTGTCGATGAAGTTCGGCGGGCTGGTGGCGATCGGCGACCTCTCCTTTCAGGCCAGGCGCGGCGAGATCACCGCGCTGATCGGGCCGAACGGCGCCGGCAAGACGACCGTGTTCAACTGCATCACCGGCTTCTACAAGCCCAGCGAAGGCATGATCACGCTGTCCCGCAAGGACGGGTCGACCTACCTCCTCGAGCGGCTGGCTGACTTCCAGATCACCCAGAAGGCGAAGGTCGCGCGCACTTTCCAGAACATCCGGCTGTTTTCGGGCATGACCGTACTCGAGAACCTGCTGGTTGCGCAGCACAACGTGCTCATGAAGGCGTCGGGCTACACCATCCTCGGCCTGCTGGGCATCGGCGGCTATGCCCAGGCGTCGCGCGACTCGATCGAGCTGGCCAAGTTCTGGCTGGAGAAGGCGGATCTCACCAGCCGCGCCGACGATCCGGCGGGCGATCTCCCGTACGGCGCCCAGCGCCGGCTCGAGATTGCGCGCGCCATGTGCACGGGGCCGGAGCTGCTTTGCCTTGATGAGCCCGCGGCAGGCCTGAACCCGAAGGAATCCCTGGCGCTCAACGCCCTGCTCAACGACATCAAGGAGAACACCGGCACCTCGATCCTGCTGATCGAGCACGACATGTCGGTCGTGATGCAGATCTCCGACCACGTCGTCGTGCTGGAATACGGCCGCAAGATTTCCGACGGCGACCCGATGTCGGTCAAGAGCGACCCGAAGGTCATCGCCGCCTATCTCGGCGTCGATGACGAGGAGGTGACCGAGGTGCTCACCGAGGTCGGCGATGAGAGCGTCATCGAGGAACTGGACGCGGAGCCCGATCCAGCGCACGGTCCCTCGGTTTCCGCCTCCATGATGGCGGGTCCTGTCTCCGATACCATCCGCCACAGCGACGACGAGGGCGAGATAATAAAGGTCTCGGCCGGCGCTTCTCGGGCGCGGCAAGTCGAGGCGAGGATGGCGCGGCTTGCGCAAACGCCGGCGGGAGAGACCGCAAAGCAGCCGCCTTCCGCGAAATCGCCGAAGCGGGCATCCGATGCTGTGCCGGCCGCCGAGGCGCGCCCGGTCGCCAGGGCGACCAGGCGGACGCCTTCCGCGCCGGTGCTTTCGAACACCTTGACCGCCCCGCGCGGCGGCCAGCCGGACGCGTTGACCCGGATCAAGGGCATAGGACCAGTGAACGAGCGCAAGCTCAACGACCACGGCATCTTCCACTTCGACCAGATCGCGGCATGGAAGCGGGCCGACATCGCTGCGGCCGAGGCTTATCTGGCCTTCGACGGGCGGATCGGCCGAGAGGACTGGGTGGGCCAGGCCAAGGCGCTCGCCAGACAGCAGAGATCGGCCAAGGCAGCGCCGGCGAAGCGCGGGGGACGCAACTAGATGGCCATGCAAACCCTGCTCAAGGTCGAGGGCGTCGAGACCTACTATGGCAACATCCGTGCGTTGAACGGCGTCTCGGTCGATGTCAACGAAGGCGAGATCGTGGCGCTGATCGGCGCCAACGGCGCCGGCAAGTCGACGCTGATGATGACCATCTTCGGGACGCCGCGAGCACGCACCGGCAAGATCACCTTCGCCGGCACCGACATCACCGAAATGCCGACGCACGAGATTGCGAGATTGCGGATTGCGCAGTCGCCGGAGGGCCGGCGCATCTTCCCCCGCATGACCGTGATGGAAAACCTGCAGATGGGCGCCGGTCTCGACAAGCTCAAGTACTACGACGAGGACGTCGAGAAGGTCTTTCATCTGTTCCCGCGCCTGAAGGAACGCATCGCCCAGCGTGGCGGCACGCTGTCGGGCGGCGAGCAGCAGATGCTCTCCATCGGCCGCGCCTTGATGGCCCGCCCCAAGTTGCTGCTGCTCGACGAACCGTCGCTCGGTCTGGCGCCGCTCATCGTCAAGCAGATCTTCGACGCCATTCGAGAGCTGAACCGGACGCAAGGGCTCACCGTGTTCCTGGTCGAACAGAACGCCTTCGGCGCCCTTAAGCTCGCCACGCGCGGCTACGTCATGGTCAACGGCAGGGTGACCATGAGCGGCACCGGCAAGGACCTGCTGGCCGATCCCGAGGTACGCGCCGCCTATCTCGAAGGCGGGCGTCACTAGGCCGAACGGAGTTTTCCCTGATGATCCTCGCAATGATCACCGAGCACTTCTACTTCGGCGAACTGTGTTTCTTCCTGCTCGCCTGCTGGGCGACATGGATGACCGGCCGCGCCGTCGCGCGTGTATGGCAGGAACCCGCGAGTTTCCTCGTCTATTCGCTGCTTCTCGCCGCAGGAGTTCGATTCCTGCACTACGCGCTCTATGGCGGACCCTTTCTCAGTCTGCCGCACTATTTGTCCGACCTCGTCATCTTGGCTGCGGTCGGCCTGATCGCGCATCGATACACGCGCACCAAGCAGATGGTGACGCAGTATAGTTGGCTATACGAGCGTGCGTCCCCGCTAAGCTGGAAAGCCAAGGCATGACATTCACCAATACGCCGGTTTGCACCCAAACCGACGTGACAACGGCCGGAAAATCGGCATTCTAAGCTTTCTGCGATAGGGTGGGCGTCGCACGAAAGCTCGGTTCAGCCCACTCGTACAATGGGAGTCACTAATGAAGAAATCACTGTTGTCCGCAGTTGCCCTGACCGCGCTCGTCGCGTTCGGCGGCACCGCTTGGGCGGACATCCTGATCGGCGTCGCCGGTCCAATCACCGGCCCGAACGCCGCTTTCGGCGCGCAGCTCCAGAAGGGCGCGGAGCAGGCGGCCGCCGACATCAACGCTGCTGGCGGAATCAATGGCGAGCAGATCAAGGTGGTCGTCGGCGACGACGTCTCCGATCCGAAGCAGGGCATCTCGGTCGCCAACAAGTTCGTCGCTGACGGCGTCAAGTTCGTCGTCGGCCACTTCAACTCGGGCGTCTCCATTCCCGCGTCGGAAGTCTATGCTGAGAACGGGATCATGCAGATCTCGCCGGCGTCGACCAACCCGCAGTACACCGAGCGCGGCCTGTGGAACACCTTCCGTACCTGCGGTCGCGACGACCAGCAGGGCATCGTTGCCGGCCAGTACCTGGCGGAGAACTTCAAGGACGGCAAGATCGCGGTCATCCACGATAAGACGCCCTACGGCCAGGGCCTTGCCGACGAGACCAAGAAGGCGCTGAACGGCGCCGGCGTCACCGAGGCGATGTACGAAGGCATCAACGTCGGCGACAAGGACTTCTCCGCCCTCATCGCCAAGATGAAGGAAGCCGGCGTGACGGCCGTCTACTACGGCGGTCTCCACACCGAAGCGGGCCTGATCATGCGCCAGCTGGCCGACCAGGGCCTGAAGGCGACCTTCATGTCGGGCGACGGCATCGTGTCGAACGAGCTTGCTTCGATCGCCGGCGACGCCGTTGACGGCACGCTGATGACCTTCGCGCCGGATCCGCGCAAGAACCCGGCCGCAAAGGACATCGTCGAGAAGTTCCGCGCCGCGGGCTTCGAGCCGGAAGCCTACACGCTCTACGCCTACGCCGCCGTGCAGGTCATCGCGGACGCCGCCAAGGCCGCCGGCGACGTTGATCCGCAGAAGGTCGCGGAAGCCGCCAAGGCCAAGGGTCCGTTCAAGACCGCGATCGGCGACCTCGGCTTCGACGCCAAGGGCGACATCACCCGTCCGGACTATGTGATGTACACCTGGAAGAAGGGCGACGACGGCAAGTACAACTACTTCGAGAACGAATGAGCTGAACTGCCGTTCAAGTGATCAGATGCCCGGCGCTCGCGCCGGGCATTTTTCATTGGGCGTCTGGTCCTTCCCGGCCCACCAGGCCGCGGCGCTCACGCCGGCGACGTTTCGGTCACGGGAAACGGCACGCCAGGCAGGTAGAGCTGGATCGGCCGTATCTCATAGACGGCGCTGGGGTTTGCGCTGCGCAGGTCGCGCGCCGCCGCGATCGCATCCTCCCTGGCCTCGCAATCGAGGACATAGAGGCCCAGGAGTTGCTCCTTGGTTTCGGCAAAGGGACCGTCGAGAACGACGCCGTCTCCTGGCCCGCGCAACGTGCAGGCACTGGTCGTTGCGCCGAGGCGCGCCGCCGGTCCGAGCCGGCCTTCACGCGTCAGCCGTCCATGCACCTCGTGGAGATCCTCCATCAGGGCCCGATCCTCCTGGTCCGACATCGAGGTGATGACGTCTTCGACGTGATACGCCAGAATTGCGTAGAGCATTGCAAAACCTCCTCCATGCTCAATCTTCTCCTCGGCCCCCCCGGCCTGGCTCCTCAGTTCGCGGCGCCGGTCACCCGCCAGATGACGTCGCCGACGTCGTCCGCGACCAGCAGCGAGCCATCCGGCCCGATCGTCACCCCGACGGGCCGACCGTAGGAAGACTTCTCGTCGGGCGAGAGAAAGCCGGTGAGGATGTCGCGTGCGGGGCCGGAAGGTCGTCCGTCGGTGAATGGCACGAAGATGACCTTGTAGCCGCTGAGCGTGCTCCGGTTCCAGGATCCGTGCTGGCCGATCACCATGCCGTCCGGAAAACCGGGCAGCGTGCCGGCCGGCATCCAGCACAGGCCCAGCGACGCAGTATGTCCGCCGAGCGCGAAATCCGGTGTGATCGCTGACGCGACCAGGGCGGCATCCTGCGGCACGCGATCATCGATCGTCTGCCCCCAGTAGCAGTACGGCCAACCGTAAAAGCCGCCGTCCTCCACGGAGGTCAGATAGTCGGGTGGCGTCTCGTCGCCCAGCCCGTCCCGCTCGTTCACGACAGTCCACAACGTGTCCGTCGTCGGCTCCAGGGCAAGGCCGACGGGGTTGCGCAGCCCCGATGCAAAGATGCGGAGCTTGCCGGTGGCGACGTCATACTCGTGGATCGCCGCGCGTCCTTCCTCTGCCTCCATGCCCTGATCGCCGATGTTGCTCAGCGATCCGACGCCGACATAGAGTTTCTTGCCGTCGCGGCTCGGCAGCAGGCTGCGGGTCCAATGTCCACCCGGCTTGAACCCGGCGAGTTTCTTGCCGGTCGTCCGGATCCGCGTGTCCCCATCCATGTAGGAAAAGGCCATCAGACCATCAGTGTTGCCGACATAGAACGTGCCGTCGAGCAGCGCCATGCCGAATGGCTGGTTGAGTCCCTCGAGAAACAGTTCACGCGTCTCGGCCACGCCGTCGCCATCCGCGTCTCGCAGCAGCGTGATCCGGTTCGGGCTGTCGCCGATTGCGGCGGCGCGCTTCATCGTGGTGACCATGGCATAGTCGAAGGCGTTCTTGATGCCGCCCGGGACGCTGAGCGCCTCCGCCGTCAGCACGTCGCCGTTCGGTAGCACCTGAATCCAGCGCGGATGCTTCAGCCCGGTGGCGAAGGCGTTCACCTTGAGGCCGGGCGCGGCTGCCGGCGCTTCCCCTGCCTTCCACCCCCGCGCAGTGGGCATCTTCAACGTCGGAATCCCTTGCGGCTTCGCCTTCGGGATTGACGGCTCAGCGCCGAACGCCGGCTTGACGCGGCGCCCGTCCTGGCCCCGAACGAAGATCAGAACTGCGCCGACCACTGCGACAAGCTGTGCAAAAATGCGTGACACTCCGCTACCCCCTAAGCTGTTCGCGCGCACGCTACACGAACCGACCGCCATTCAAAACCCGCGGCCAGGAGGTCTCGCGGCGACGCCCGGCGCGATCGGGCTGCCATTTTCGTTTGCACTGCACAAATTATCCGCTAATCAAGGGCGAAATCAGCCCACCTTTCCGGAGAGCGCCCGCGTGCCGATCACGAAGATCCTCGTCGCCAATCGGTCTGAAATTGCCATTCGCGTGTTCCGCGCGGCGAACGAGCTGGGGCTCAAAACGGTCGCGATCTGGGCCGAGGAAGACAAATACTCGCTACATCGCTTCAAGGCGGACGAAAGCTATCAGGTCGGCCGTGGCCCCCATCTGGCCAAGGAAATGGGCCCGATCGAGAGCTATCTGTCCATCGACGAGATCATGCGCGTCGCAAGGCTCTCGGGCGCCGACGCCATCCACCCCGGCTACGGCCTTCTCTCGGAAAGCCCGGAGTTCGCCGAGGCCTGCGCCGAAAACGGCATCACCTTCATCGGTCCGAAGCCGGAAACCATGCGCCGGCTTGGCAACAAGATCGCCGCCCGCAACCTGGCGATTGAAGTCGGGGTGCCGGTCATTCCGGCGACCGATCCGCTGCCGGACGACATGGAAGAGGTCAAGAAGCTGGCCGCGGGAATAGGCTATCCCGTGATGCTGAAGGCGTCGTGGGGCGGTGGCGGCCGCGGCATGCGCGCCATCCGCAGCGAGGCCGATCTTGTCCGCGAGGTCACCGAGGGCAAGCGCGAGGCCAAGGCCGCCTTCGGCAAGGACGAGGTCTATCTCGAGAAGCTCATCGAGCGCGCCCGCCACGTCGAGGTCCAGGTCCTGGGCGACACCCATGGCACCGTGGTGCACCTCTACGAGCGCGACTGCTCGATCCAGCGCCGCAATCAGAAGGTCGTCGAGCGCGCTCCGGCCCCATATCTCAGCGACGCGCTGCGCCAGGAACTCTGCGGCTACGCGCTGAAGATCGCCGGCGAGACCAGCTACATCGGGGCGGGAACGGTCGAGTTCCTGCAGGATGCCGACACCGGCAAGTTCTACTTCATCGAGGTCAATCCGCGCATCCAGGTCGAGCACACCGTCACCGAACAGGTGACCGGCATCGACATCGTCAAGGCGCAGATCCACATCCTCGACGGCTTCGCCATCGGCACGCCGGAGTCTGGCGTGCCCGCGCAGAAGGACATCCGCCTCAACGGCCATGCCCTCCAGTGCCGCATCACCACCGAGGACCCCGAGCAGAACTTCATTCCGGACTACGGCCGCATCACCGCCTATCGCGGCGCGACGGGCTTCGGCATCCGCCTCGACGGCGGCACCGCCTATTCCGGCGCGGTCATCACCCGCTTCTACGATCCGCTGCTGGAAAAGGTGACCGCATGGGCGCCCAGCGCCGGCGAAGCCATCGCGCGCATGCATCGTGCGCTGCGCGAGTTCCGCATCCGCGGCGTCGCCACCAACCTGACCTTCCTGGAAGCGATCATCACGCACCGGAGCTTTCACGACAATTCGTACACGACGAAGTTCATCGATTCGACGCCCGAGTTGTTCGAACAGGTCAAGCGTCAGGACCGCGCGACAAAGCTCCTGAACTACCTGGCCGACGTCTCGGTCAACGGCCATCCGGAGACCCGCGGCCGCGCAAGGCCCAATCCCGACGCTGCGGCCCCGGTGATCCCGTGGTTCACCGGATCCATTCCGGACGGGTCCAAGCAGAAGCTCGATGCGCTCGGACCCGCCGCCTTCGCCCAGTGGATGCGCGCCGAGAAGGGCGTGCTGGTGACTGACACCACCATGCGCGACGGGCATCAGTCGCTGCTTGCGACGCGCATGCGCACCCACGACATCGCCCGCATCGCCGGCACTTATGCACGCGCCCTGCCGCAGCTTCTTTCGCTCGAATGCTGGGGCGGCGCGACTTTCGACGTGGCCATGCGCTTCCTCACCGAGGACCCATGGGAGCGTCTGGCCAGCGTGCGCGAGGCAGCGCCCAATCTTCTGCTGCAGATGCTGCTGCGCGGCGCCAACGGCGTCGGCTACACGAACTATCCCGACAATGTCGTGCGCCACTTCGTGAAGCAGGCGGCCGCGGGCGGCATCGACCTGTTCCGGGTATTCGACTGCCTGAACTGGGTCGAGAACATGCGCGTCTCGATGGACGCCGTGCTCGAGGAGGGCAGGCTCTGCGAGGCTGCGATGTGCTACACGGGCGACATCCTCGACCCGGCGCGCGCCAAGTACGACCTGAAATACTATGTCGGCCTCGCCAAGGAACTCGAGGCTGCCGGCGCCCACATCATCGCGCTGAAGGACATGGCCGGACTGCTCAAGCCGGCCGCCGCGCGCGTGCTCTTCAAGGCGCTCCGCGAGTCGACCGACCTGCCGATCCATTTCCACACCCACGACACGTCCGGACTTGCCGCAGCTACCGTGCTCGCCGCGGTCGAGACGGGCGTCGACGCAATCGATGCGGCGATGGACGCGTTCTCCGGCAACACCTCGCAGCCTTGCCTGGGATCGATCGCCGAAGCCCTCAAGGGCACCGATCGCGATCCGGGCCTCGACACCGCCTGGATCCGCAAGATCTCGTTCTACTGGGAGGCCGTCCGCAACCAGTACGCGGCCTTCGAGAGCGATCTCAAGGGACCCGCCTCCGAGGTCTACCTGCACGAGATGCCTGGCGGCCAGTTCACAAACCTCAAGGAGCAGGCGCGCTCGCTCGGCATCGAAACCCGCTGGCACGAGGTGGCGCAGGCCTACCATGACGTCAACCTGATGTTCGGCGACATCGTCAAGGTGACGCCGTCGTCGAAGGTCGTCGGCGACATGGCGCTGATGATGGTCAGCCAGGACCTGACGGTCGCCGACGTCGAGAACCCCGCGCGCGACATCGCCTTCCCGGAATCGGTCGTGTCGATGCTGCGCGGCGACCTCGGTCAGTCGCCCGGCGGCTGGCCCTCCAAGCTCCAGAAGAAGGCGCTGAAGGGCGAGAAGCCAATCACGGTGCGGCCCGGTTCTTTGCTCAAGGAGGCAGATCTCGCCGCCAGCCGCAAGGAGCTGGAGCAGAAGCTCGGCCGCAAGGTGACGGAATACGAGTTCGCCTCCTGGCTGATGTACCCGAAGGTGTTCCTCGACTTTGCCGCCGCCCACGAGATGTACGGCCCGGTCAGCGTGCTGCCGACCCCAACCTATTTCTACGGCATGCAGACGGAAGACGAGATCTTCGTCGACATCGAGAAGGGCAAGACGCTGGTCATCCGCTGCCTGGCGATGACCGACGTGGACGAGAAGGGGATGGTCGCCGTCTTCTTCGAGCTCAACGGCCAGCCGCGCCGCGTGAAGGTGCCCGATCGCGCCCATGGCGTGTCGAACGGCAAGGCGCGCCGCAAGGCCGAAGCCGGCAATGACGCACATGTCGGCGCGCCGATGCCCGGTGTCATCTCGACGCTGTCGGTTGCGGCCGGGCAGGCCGTCAAGGCCGGCGACGTGCTGCTCTCCATCGAGGCGATGAAGATGGAAACCGCCCTGCACGCCGAGCGCGACGGCACGATCGCCGAAGTGCTCGTACGGGCCGGCGACCAGATCGACGCGAAGGACCTTCTGGTCGTCTACGGCTGAACGGACCAGGGCGGCGCTGGCGCCGCCCTTCTTCGGAGGTGGGCGCTATCGGCTACCGCAGGACGAAGCTCTTGTAGATGAAGCCGCGCCTGCCCTGGTAGCTCACCTGGCACCAGTGCTTGCAGCTGGCAGGCGCCTGGATCGACGCGCCGCCGGGTATCGTGACGATCACCTTTGAGCCGTCGGCAGGCCGCGACCGCAGGAAGACGGCGGTCCTCACCCTGGCATTCGACAGACCCGTATCGAAGCCGACGGCCATGGACGTCGGCGCCTTCTCGATCGCGGCGACCTCCATCGGCTCGACTTTCGGGGCCGGATCGGGCTCTTGAATGACGACAGGCGCACCGGCCGGCGTGAGAGCCATCGGTTCGTCTGCAAGCGCTGCCACGCGTGAAAGATCCATGGCGTCGATGCTTATCGGCTCGACTCCGCTGTCGATCCAGCGGGGATCGTTCTTGGTCAGCGGTTCCAGTTCAAGTTCAACATCGCCTTGATCCGGCGCGGTCGCCTCGGCGAGGATGATGCCGGCCGTGCCGCTCGGTTCGACCTCCTGCATCGCGACAGCATCGGGCAGTTCAACATCGGCAGGCGGCGAGGTCGATAGAGCGCTGGATGCTCGAGGAGCCGTCGGCTCGATAGGCATGGCGTCGACGCTTGCCGGCTGTGCGGTCGCCTCGGCCGTCGTGGTGTCGGGCTCCGGAGCTTTTGGGAATGCGGTCGCGACGCTGGCCTGGGCGCGCTCGACGAGTGAGCCGACCTCCGGAAGGCCGCCCTGACGCTGGAACTGAATGACCGCCACGACTGCGGCAATGGACGCAACACACAGAACGGCGGCAAGTCCTAGCGCCTTGAACGGCGAAACGTCCTCCGACAGGAGATTACGGACGCGCGGTGCAGGCCCATCGTCTTGCCACTGAATCACCGTGCGCGGTCGCCGCGCATTTTCAGCGGGGAAACGCATTATGATCCCTCCAGTTGGGCGCTGGTCCTCCCTGCCGCGGGGATGGCTGGTTCCCTCTAAACCGGCCAGCGCTCTCAATTGTAAGCAACTTACTCTTCGCTCCTAGAATCCGACAAGAATGTGGCCAAGGCCGGTCATTCGTTGGGCCATGGGACTCATTTGCGCCCAAATGACTGCGATCCCGTCAGCAGAAGCGCCCGCATTTTGACGCGTTCGACTGCCGATTCCGGGCAAAGAACTGTCTTTCCGCTCACATTGAGCTTGGCTCCGCCGCTGATTGACACGTTGTTGAACCGATTTAGGAATTTGACTGACGACCTCATCGAGATATTCAGATGGACGCCACCAATCATACTGCCAGTGCGCAACGCGGGCGCTGGGCTGTCGCCGCGATGTTCTTCATCAACGGCTTCATAATAGGAAGCTGGTCCGCGCAAATACCCGCCTACATGATGCGTCTCGACATCAGCGAAGCCACATTCGGCCTGCTGATACTCAGCTTTGGACTGGGTGCAGTGAGTTCGATGCCTTGCGCAGGTCTCATCATGGCGCGCGCCGGCTCGCGTCCGGTGGTCCTGCCGCTCGCTTTCCTCGCCGTGTTCGGATTGCCGCTCGTCACGCTGGCTCCGGGCGTGTTCGCCTCCACGGCCGCATTGTTCCTATTGGGGGCCGTCCTCGGCGGCATGGACGTTGCGATGAACGCCAACGCGGTCACCGTCGAACGACGCCTGAAGCGACCCATCATGTCGTCGACGCACGGTTTCTGGAGCTTGGGCGGCTTCGTCGGCAGCGGTATCGGCGGCTTTCTGATCCAGACCCAAGGCTATGCGGTGCACGCCCTGCTGGTGGCAGCGGTGACCGGGATCGTCGTTGCGGTTGCGGCCCCTCATATCGTCGGCGGCGACCGCCCCGCCTCGGCAGAGGGCGGCGGGCGGTCGGCCCTCCCGGTGCTGCCGACGATCTACATGGTGGGCCTGATCGGCATGATCTGCGTCGTCCCCGAGGTGACCTTGCGCAATTGGGCGGCGCTTTTCATGGAACAGGATCTCGGCGCCGATATCGGCGTGGCCGGTCTTGCCTTTGCCCTCTACTCGGGAGCGATGGCGGTCATGCGGTTTTTCGGCGACGGCATTCGTCAGCGCTTCGGAGCGGTGCTCACCCTGCGCGCGTCATGCGTTCTGACGGCCGCCGGAATGCTGGCGGCCTCGCTTTCGCCCTGGACCCTACCGGCCCTGGCGGCCTTCGCGGTCGCCGGGATCGGTGCGGCGAACATGATCCCGATCGCCTTCTCGGCAGCCGGAAACCATGAGGGCATGGCGCCGTCTACCGGGATGAGCGTCGCCACCACCATGGCGTCAACCGGCGTTCTGATCGCACCATCCGTTGTCGGGCTGGTGGCCGAGCACACCGGTATCGGTCCGGTGTTCGCCGGCGTCGCCGCCTTGCTGCTCTGCGCGACGGCGTTCGCATCGGTGGTGCACCGCGCGGATTTCAGACACGCGTGAAAGCCCGCGCGGTCCGGCCAGGAGGTTCTCAGCCCCCGCTGGCCCAGGCGCGGTAGCCCGCCACGTACGTCAGACCCTGCCCATCAGCAGTAGGATGAGAAGCACGACCAGGATGACTCCGGCGATGCCGGACGGTCCGTAGCCCCAGCCACGCGAATATGGCCAGGCGGGAATGGCGCCAAGAACGATAAGGATCAAAATGATAATCAGGATTGTGCCAAGCGTCATAGCGGGTTTCCCTCGCGAAATGATTGCAATGACACAGAAATGCGAAAGCCGGCCCGGAGGTTCCCCGGACCGGCTATGCGGCAGTCGCTGATGACCAGGCGAGCGGTTACTCTGCCGCCTTAGGATAGAGAATCTCGGGCTCGGCCAGCGGTTTGTCGCCGCCCTTGGCCGTCGCCGCGTGCTCCGTCTTGCCGCCGCGGCGTAAAATCCAGTCGAAGAAGCGCTGCACGCGGCCGCGCTCGCCCGGCTTGCGCTTGTCGCGCGTGAAAACCATCAGCATCGAGGGCGTCACGATCAGCGTCAGCACGGTCGCGAAGGACAGGCCGAACACGATGGCCGAGGACAGCGCGATCCACCACTGGGTCGACGGCGCGTTGATCGTGGTCTCCTGGTGGAAGATCTCCAGGCCGAGGCCGAAGGCGATCGGCAGCACGCCGAGGATCGCCGACACCGCCGTCAGCACCACCGGACGCGCGCGCTCGCGGCATGTCTGAAGGACGGCGTCGTACTTGTTCCAGCCCTCCTCGCGAAGCCGGTCGTAGGTGTCGATCAACACGATGTTGTTGTTCACCACGACGCCGGCGAGCGCGATGAAGCCGATGCCGGACATCACGATGACGAAGGTCTGCCCGGTGAGCAGCATGCCGAGCAGCGCGCCGACGATGGCCATCACCACGCAGGTGAGCACGAGCACGACGCTGGTGAACTTGTTGAATTGCGCCAGAAGCACGATGAAGATCAGGAACATCGCCGCGCCAAAGGCATTCGTGAGGAACGCCGCGGCCTCGGCGCTGTCCTCGCTCGAACCGGCGAGCTTCCACTCTACGCCCGGTTTCGCCATCCCGGCGACCACCTTGCTCACCTCGGCCTGCACGGCCGCCACCTGGAAGCCGCTGGCGACGTTCGCCTGGATCGTGATCGTTCGCTTGCCGTCGATCCGGTTGAGGACGCCGACGGTCGGCTCCGGCTTGCGGGTGACGAAGTTCGAGATCGGCACCGACCCGTCGGCCGTCTGGATGCGCAACTGGTCGAGCGCCGCCAGCGTGCGGCGGTCTTCCGGCAGGCGGAGGCGGATGTCGACGGCGTCGTCGGCGCCGGCGGGGCGATAGTCGGTGAGCTTGAGTCCCGTCGTGACGAGTTGCACCACCGTGCCGACCGAGGTGGGTGACACGCCGTACTGCGCGGCCTTGGAGCGGTCGACCACCAGCGCCCAGTCGACGCCGGGCGGCGGCAGACCGTCGGAGAGATCGATGACGCCCGGCACCTTGGCGACCGCAGCCGCGACTTCCTTCGCGTAGTCGTTCAGCCCGGCTGGATTGACCGCCGCGAGCTGCACCTGGATCGGCTTGCCGGTCGGCGGGCCGGCGTCCGGCACGCGCACCTCGACGTCCACGCCGGGGATGCCAGCCATGGCGACGCGCAGGTCGTTAAGGATCTCATGCGCCGATTTGCGCTCGCGCCAGTCGATGAATTCGTAATTGATGACGCCGACCACATCCTCGGGGATATCCTGCCCGCCGCGCGTCTTGCCGACGCGGGCATAGACGTTCTTGATGCCCGGCCAGCCGATGAGGCGCTTTTCGGCCGCGCGCGTGGCGAGGTCCATCTCCTCCAGGGAGAGGTTGCCGCGGGCATGGACGTAGAGAAGGCCGTAGTCGGGCTCCACCTGGGGGAAGAACTCGACCCCGTTGCCGTACTGCGTGTAGGCGTAGAGGCCGCCGGTGAGCAGCGCCACCGTCAACGCGAGCGCGGTGATCGGATAGTGCACCGCCTTCTTGACGATCGCCATGTAGAGGCCGTCGCGGCGTTCCTCCTCGGTGTGCAGCGGCGCCTTGCCGATGAGCGCGCCGATCGAGGGCGCGAAGATCAGCGCATAGGCCATCGACGCCGCCAGCGTCACGATCAGCGTGATCGGCAGGTACTTCATGAAGTCGCCGACGATGCCCGGCCAGAACAGCAGCGGCGAGAAGGCGGCGATGCGGGTCAGCGTCGCGGCGATGACCGGCCCGGCCATGCGCTTGGCGGCTTCCTCGAAGGCCTGCGCCTTCGGCATGCCTTCCGACATGCGCCGCTCCGCATACTCGGTGACGATGATCGCGTCGTCCACGAGCATGCCGACCGCCAGGATCAGCGAGAAGAGCACGATCATGTTGATCGTGTAGCCCATCATCGCAAGCGCCAGGATGCCCATCAGGAAGGAAGCGGGAATGGCAAGGCCGATCAGCATCGAAGCGCGCCCGGACAGCGCGTAGAGGATGACGATGAAGACCAGGATGACCGCGATCAGCACATGGTTCTGCAGGTCGTTGAGCAGCTGGTTGACGAAGGTCGACTTGTCCTGGGTATAGGTCACCTGCAGGTCGGGCATGGTGGCCTTGCTGTCGGCTACGAACTGGTCCGCCACCCGCTTGGCGCCTTCGATGGTCTCGACCACGTTGGCGCCGATGCGTTTCTTCACCTCGAGCACGATCGCCGGCTTGCCGTCCAGCCGCGCGATGGTTTCGCGATCCTCGAAAGTCGCGCGCACCGTGGCGAGGTCGCGAACCCGCACCACGGCGTTCGGTCCGGCGACCACCGGCAGGTTGCCGACGTCCTCCGGCGTCTCGATGAGCGCCGGCACCTTGATCGCATACTTGCCCTCCGACCCCTCGATAGACCCGGCAGCCACCAGGTTGTTGGACTGGCCGATCCCCTGGATCAACTGGTCCATGCGCATGTTGTAGGAGGCGAGTTTCATCGGGTCGATGACCGCCTCGACCATCTCGTCGCGCGCGCCCTGGATCGGCGCTTCGAGCACGCCCGGGACCTCCTCGATGCGATCCTGTAGCACCTTGGCCGCCGCGGTCAGAGCACGCTCCGGGATGTCGCCAGACAGGGTGACGAAGACGACGGGGAATTCCGAGATGTTGACCTCGTTGACCGTCGGCTCCTCGACGCCCACCGGCAAGTCGCGCTTGGCGTCCTGGACCTTGTTGCGGGTCTCGATCAGCGCGTCGCCCAGGTCCACGGAGGGGTCGAACTCGACGATGACGTTCGCGCCGCCCTGGTAGGCGTTCGACTTCATCTCCTTCAGGCCCTTGAGGTTCTTGAGCTGCTGCTCGACTGGCCTGAGCAGCAGGCGCTCGGCGTCCTCCGGCGAGATGCCCTGATAGATCAGGGAGACGTACATGATCGGAATCGCGACGTCTGGCTCCGCTTCCTTGGGAACCGCGCGATACGCGATCGTGCCGGCAATCAGGAAGAACAGCAGCACCGACAAAGTGAGGCGCGCGTTCTTGATCGCGATCTTGACGATATCCATGACGGGGTCCGTCGTTGCTTAATTGGTGCCGGCGGGCTCGCCCGCCAATTTCTTGACCAGTTCCGCATTGGCCTGCACCGGATTCACCTCGTCGCCTTCCTGGACGAGATCCTGTCCGGCCACGATGATGCGTGCGTCTGCGGGGATTCCTCCGAGCACCAGGCCGGACGAGGTGTCATCGACAAGGTCGATCGGGAAGAACACGACCTTGTTGTCCTTGTCCGCTGCACGGATGCCCAGGTCGCCGTGCGAGCTGAGCGTCACCACCGATCTCGGCAGCACGACAGCGTCCTCGGGGGCCGCGCGCAGGGTGATCTCCGCCGTCATCCCGGCAGGGATGCGCAGATCGGGATTGGGTATGGCCACCTCGATGCGGAACGTGCGCGTTGCAGGGGAAGCCTCGCGGCTGATGTAGCGTACCTTGCCCTTGACCGTTTCGCCATTGACCAGGAGCGCCTCTGCATTGTCGCCGCTCTTGATGTGACGCAGGTCGCGCTCGCTGATCTCGCCCTTCACCAGCACCGGATCGAGGCTGATCAGCGTCGCCACCTCGCCGCCTTGCATGACGGAACTGCCCCGCTCCACGGAGACCTTGTCGACCACGCCGTTGAACGGCGCCACTATGCGGTTGCGTTCGAGTTCGGCCTGCGCCTGCTCGAGCTGGCTCTTGGCCTGGGCCAGGGCGGATATCGCGGTGTCCAGCTGCAACTTCGGCAGGTTGCCTGTCTTGGCGAGCTTCTGGGAAGCCTCCAGCTCAGCCTCGCGCTGCTTCACCACCTGCTTCGACATGTCGACCATCGCCGGCTTGTCCTCGGCGCTCAGCATCAGCACCAGGTCGCCGCTCTTGACGTGATCGCCCTGCACGACCGGCAGCTCTTCGATGATGCCTGCGGCGCGTGTTGCCAGAACCGCACGCTTGTCGGCCTCGGTCTGTCCGGAGAGCCGTATGGCGCGCGCGTGCTGGACACGCGGCGGCGTGATGACAGCAACGGTGCGAGGCGCGGCCTTGGCCTGCTCTGCCGCCTGCTCCGCGGGCTTCGCCTCGTTCTCTGCGGAGGCGCTGCCGACCGAGGAGAACTTGCCCGTGCCCATCCACGCGGCAAAAGCGATAAGAACGGCGAGTGCCGCCAGCTTATGAAACCTGAACTTCGGCATTGTCTTTTTCCGGCCCCTGTCCCTCAGGACGAAGGCGTGTTCCCTCTATTTGCGTGGCGATATGGGTGCGCGCAATACTTCGTTCAATGAGTCTTGGTCGCCCGCTCCACGCGAACCGCGCTCATTATCCCAATCGTTCGTTGCACAACAGTCATTAATATTCATGGCTGCATCAATTCTGCGGGCAAGGGAGCGTCACTTGCCAGCGTTAGTTCGGGCGACAAGCACCGCAGCGCAGCGCTGCATCCGCCGCCGGCCAATGCTTTCGCATGACTGTGCGACGACTGGCGAGGCAAATGGCGGTAGCCGTCAGGAGACTTTCCCTCCGTTCATGCGAATGTCACCTCGCGGTCGAGGGGAAGTGTCCGGATGCGCTTGCCCGTGAGCGCGAACACCGCATTCGCGAGCGCCGGGACCGACGGCGGCGTGCCGACCTCTCCGACGCCTCCCATCTTGTGAAAATTCTCCAGTATGGCGACTTCGAAGACCGGGCACTGTGAAATGCGCAGCGCATCCTGATCGTGGAAATTCGACTGTTCGACCATGCCGTCGGCGAACGTGATCTGCTGGCTCATGGCGGTGGACAGGCCGTAGATCGCTCCCGAAATCAGCTGCGCCTCGATGATGCCGGGATCGAGCGCGAGGCCGACGTCGGCGGCGATCCACATCTTGTCCAGCTTGATGCCGGCCGGCGTGTCGGCGATCTCGATGATCTGGCCGACCCAGCTGCCGAACGACAACGTGAAGGCGAAACCCTTGGCCCGACCGGCAGGCAGCGCCTCGCCCCATTTCGCCATCGCGGCCACCTTCTCGACGACCTTCACCGCGGCCGGGAACTGGGACATGAGCTTCATGCGAAGCGCGACGGGATCCATTTTCCCCATCGCGGCGATCTCGTCCATGAAGCATTCGTGGAAATAGCCGTTGTACGAGTTGCCGACCGATCGCAGGAAGCCAACCGGAATGCCCAGCGGCGCGGCAATCGCCGTCACCCGGTAGCTGGGGATCGAGTAGGGCTGGTTATGGGCGCCGTCGGTGATCGTCCGGTCCGGCCCGAGCGGCGAGATCGAAGGGTACCAGCGCTTGAGGATGCTCTCCATCATGGATTGCGCCGCCACGCGCATATCCACGGCCACCGGCAGCCCGTCCTCTCCCAGCCGGGCCCGAAAGCGTCCGACGGCAGCCGTCCGGTAGGCATCGTGGCGGAAATCCTCCTCGCGCGTCCACGTCACCTTGACCGGACGCCCTTCCGCTTCCTTGGCAAGCAGCGTCGCATAGAGCGAATAGTCCAGTTCGCCCCGGCGGCCGAAGCCGCCGCCGAGCGCGGTGGTGTTGACGTTGACCTTCGCCTCCTCGACGCCGGCCAGATCGGCGCAGAAGGAACGGGTCAGCGTCGGCATCTGGTTCGGCGCCCACACGTCGAGCACCCCGTCCTTGAGGCGCGCCGTCGCGTTCATGGGCTCCATCGGCGCGTGCGCGAGATAGGGGACGCGATACTCCGCCTCGATCACGCGCTCCTGCGGAGCGTCCGCGAAAGCCACGTCGACGTCTCCGTCATCACGTAGCGCGGTCCCCTCGCCCTGGGCGGCAGCTTCGGCGATCACGGCGAAAATGCCGTCGCTGTCGGCCGGATATGCGGGCGGGCCCCATTCGACGTCGATAGCTTCTGCGGCCTTGAAGGCCGCCCAGGTGTTTTCCGCGATCACCCCGAAGCCGTGGCCGTAGGTCGTGTCCAGCGACACGACCTTGACGACGCCAGGCATCTTCTCGGCCTTCGAGGTGTCGGCCTTCACCGGCTTCGCCCCGAACACGGGGCTCATCCGCACGGTGCCGTACAGCATGTCGGGAAGACGAACATCGATGCCGAAGATCGGCGCCCCGGTCACCTTGGCGAGCATGTCGACGCGCGGCTGCGATTTGCCGAGCAGCCGCCACTCGCCCTTTTCCTTGAGCCTGACCTCGGAAGGCGGCGCAATCGCCGCAGCGGCCGCCACCACTTCGCCATAGGCGACCGATCGTCCCGACGCCTTGTGAAGAACCATCCCGCCTTCGGTCGTGAGTTCGGCCGCCGCGACGCCGAGCTTGTCGGCCGCCGCTGCGACCAGCACATGCCGCGCGGCAGCGCCCGCGTGGCGCATCTTGTCGAAGGCGTCGCGGATCGAGGTCGAGCCGCCCGTGCCCTGCAGCCCCAGGATCTTGCCGACGCTGCCTAGCGCTGCGCGCGTCGCTTCCGCCATCGCGCTGTCGTCGAAGAAGGCGAACGGACCGCCCTCCTCGAACATCGCAGAGTTGTAATAGGCATAGGACGCCGGGCCGTGCTCGACCTTCACCTGATCGAGGCCCACTTCCAGTTCCTCCGCAACGAGGGCGGCGAGGGTCGTCGAAACCCCCTGCCCCATCTCGGCACGTGGCGCGATGACGGTGATGGTGTTGTCCGGAGCGATCTTCACATAGGGATTGAAGGTTGCCTCGCCTTCGGCGAGCGTGCCTTCCAGCGGGTTTGCGTAGGGTTGCTTGTACCAGTAGTAGCCGACCGCAACCCCTCCGGCGACGGCTGCCGAGCCAAGCATGAAAGCGCGCCGCGTGATCTTGCCCAAGCGCCACATGGCTCAGATCCCTGCCGTCTTCAGCGCCGCCGCCTTGCGGATCGCGGCGCGGATCTTCGGATAGGTGCCGCAGCGGCACAGATTGCCGGCCATTGCGTTGTCGATATCCTCGTCAGTGGGGTCAGGGATCTCGTCGATCAGCGCCGCGGCGCTCATGATCTGGCCCGTCTGGCAGTAGCCGCATTGCGCGACCTGCTCCTCCAGCCAGGCCTGCTGGACCGGATGCAGCTTGCCGCCGGCCGAAAGGCCCTCGATGGTGGTTACCGCGCCCGAAACTTCGCCGACAGGAATGGAACAGGAGCGAACGGGCTGGCCATCGACGTGGACGGTGCAGGCTCCGCACGCTGCGACGCCGCAGCCGAACTTGGGTCCGAGTATCCCCGCCAGGTCCCGCAACGCCCACAAAAGCGGCATTTCGGGATCCGCCTCGATCTCCACAACCTTCCCGTCTACAGTCAGGCGCATGGGATACCCTCATCGACGCCCGGGACCGGACGACAGGTTCTGACACATTGACATTTTCTGTCTTTTTGTCAACAGTGCTGTATCGAGGAGCTTGACGCTCCGTGTGCGGACCGTTGCCCGGGAGAATGGCGCGAATTGACTGCTGACGCTTTGGAGACGGGGTCGGTCGAGGAGGCAAAGCGCACGCGCGTGCTCGACGGCGCGATGAAGGTGGTGTTGGCCTACGGCTATCATCGCACCACGATGGATGACATCGCACGCGCGGCGGAGATGTCGCGGCCGGCGCTCTACCTGCTCTTCCGGAACAAGGCGGACATCTACCGGGCCATCGCCGGTCGCATGTTCGAGCAGTGCACGCGCCATATCGCCGAAGTGCTGGCGGGGCCGGGCACGCTCGGCGAGCGTCTGGCTTCCGCGATCGAATTCAAGATGATCGACATGATGTGCCCTATCGAGACATCGCCGCACGGCGCCGAGCTGCTCGACCTGAAGGGCCAGCTCGCCGGAGATCTGGTCGAGACCTGGAAGAAGGCGCTGGCGCAGCTCTTCTGCGACGCGATCACCGCTGAGACGCGACGCACGCATGTGGTCCTGAAGGAACGCGGCCTGTGCGCCGAAATGCTGGCGGAATTTCTGGTCGACGGCCTGGAAGGCATGAAGATGCGCGCGCCGGACATGGAAAGGCAACGCAATGCGGTCGGCCAGCTCGTCCGTGTCATCGAACTGGCCATCAAGCCCTGACCGTGGCGGTCCGGCGGGGCTCCTCGTCGTGGCGTGACCATCGCGCCCATTGACAAGGCGTGCGCGCTCAGCCACCTCAAAGCCATCATTTCCGTCAAACTGGACGACCGGCATGACCGGATATTTCTCCTCACCCTTTCCCCGCAGGCGCTCGGTGCCTGTCGATGTCGGCGGCGTGATCGTCGGCGGTGACGCGCCGGTCGTCGTCCAGTCGATGACGAACACCGACACCGCCGATATTGACGAGACGGTTGCGCAGGTCGCAGCGCTTCATCGCGCCGGCTCGGAGATCGTCCGCATCACGGTAGACCGCGACGAGAGCGCGGCGGCCGTCCCCGCAATCCGCGAGCGGCTCGACCGGCTTGGCGTCGACGTGCCGCTGGTCGGCGATTTCCACTATATCGGCCATCGCCTGCTGGCGGACCACCCGGCCTGCGCCGAGGCGCTCGCAAAATACCGCATCAATCCCGGCAATGTCGGCTTCAAGGACAAGAAGGACAAGCAGTTCGCCGCCATCGTCGAGATGGCGATCAAGTACGACAAGCCGGTGCGCATCGGCGTCAACTGGGGCTCGCTCGACCAGGCGCTGCTGACCAGCCTGATGGACAAGAATCAGGCTGAGGGATCGCCCCTGACCGCCGAGCAGGTGATGCGCGAGGCGATCGTGCAGTCGGCGTTGCTGTCCGCCGAGGCGGCCGAGAAGATCGGGCTGCCGCGCGAAAAGATCATCCTGTCGGCCAAGGTGAGCCAGGTGCAGGACCTCATCTCGGTTTACACCATGCTTGCCCAACGCTCGGACCACGCCCTCCACCTCGGCCTTACCGAGGCCGGCATGGGCTCGAAGGGCATCGTCGCATCGTCCGCCGCGATGGGCATCCTGCTGCAGCAGGGCATCGGCGACACCATCCGAATTTCGCTGACGCCTGAGCCGCGCGGCGACCGCACGCGCGAGGTGCAGGTGGCGCAGGAACTCCTGCAGACAATGGGCTTCCGGCAGTTCGTGCCGATCGTCGCGGCCTGCCCCGGCTGCGGGCGCACGACCTCGACCGTGTTCCAGGAACTGGCCCAGAAGATCCAGGAGGATATCCGCGTCAACATGCCGGTCTGGCGTGAGCAGTACCCCGGCGTGGAAGAGCTCAAGGTCGCTGTCATGGGCTGCATCGTCAACGGGCCGGGCGAATCGAAGCATGCCGACATCGGCATTTCGCTCCCCGGCACCGGCGAGATGCCGACCGCGCCCGTCTTCATCGACGGCCAGAAGGCGGCCACCCTGCGCGGGCCGTCGATCGCCGAGGATTTCCAGAAGATGGTCGCGGACTACATCGAGCAGCGCTTCGGCCGCGGCAGGGCGGCGGCGGAATAGCCGTGATGCGGGCGACGCTGGCAGCCGGCATCGCCTGCCTGCTTGCCCTGCCCGCGCAGGCGGACCCGCCGAGCGCGCAGCCCAGACCCGTCACGATCGGCCGCATCTGCCACCTGATCGAGACGCATGCCGACGCCAACCGGCTGCCCAGCGATTTTTTCGCCCGTCTCATCTGGAAGGAGAGCCGGTTCGATCCTGAAGCCGTCAGTCCCGTCGGCGCGGAGGGCATCGCGCAATTCATGCCGGGCACCGCCAGGATGCGCGGACTGGCCGACTCGTTCGATGTCGAGCAGGCGATTCCGGCGTCGGCCCGCTATCTCGGCGAGCTGAAAACGAACTTCGGCAATCTCGGTTTGGCCGCAGCCGCCTACAACGCGGGAGAAGCGCGCGTCTCCCGCTGGTTGACCAGCGGCGGCTTTCTGCCGCTCGAGACCGAGGATTACGTGCTCGACATCATGGGCGAGCCCGCCGACAGCTTTTCGACCGCTTCCTATGCCGGCAACGTGCAGCCGCTCGACAGGAAGCTTTCGTTCCGCGAGGCCTGCCGCAAGCTCCCCGTCATCATGGCTGCGACCATTCCGATGGCCCGCATAAACGTCAAGCCGTGGGGCGTCCAGGTGGCCGGCAATTTCCGTCGCGCCGCCGCGATCCGGCAGTGGAGCCGCATCCGCGGGCGGTTCCCTGCCCTTCTGAGCGAATACGAGCCGGTCGTCAGCCGTGTGCGGACGCCGATAGGACGGCGCGGCATCTATGCCGTGCGCATCGGCGTCGACAACCGCGCCAACGCCGACATCATCTGCCAGCAGCTACGTGGCGCAGGCGGCGCCTGCATCGTCGTCCGCAACCGCTGACGCCGCGCATCGCGTTCGCCGCATGGCGTCAGGCCGACTTGGCGACCACGCCATCGGTCATCCAGGCGCTTATCTTGGCGCTCAGTCGATCCGGCGAAATGGGCTTGGACATATAGTCGTCCATGCCGGCTTCGATGCATTTCTCTCTGTCGCCCTTCAAGGCGTGCGCCGTCACGCCGATGATCGGCGTGTGCCATCCCAGCCGGCTTTCATAGGCGCGAATGGCGCGCGTCGCCTCGTAGCCGTTCATCTCGGGCATGGACACGTCCATGAGGACGAGCTTGGGGCGTTGGGCCCGGAACATCTCGAAGGCCGTGCGGCCATTTGCGGCGATACGATGCGTATGGCCAAGCCCATTCAGGATCTGTGCGAAGACGAGCTGGTTCACATCATTGTCTTCGGCGATCAGGATATCCGCGCCCCCGGCCGTCTTTGCCGGTGCCGCCGGTGCAACGTGCGGCGCGGTCGGTACGCGAGCAGCCGCCGGCGGCTGCAGCATCGACAAGATCGCGGGTTCGTGGACGTGCTGTACGGCCACCCTCTTCGACCGCGCCTTCTGGATGGCGGAAACGACCGCCGCCAGCAGGACGGACGATCGCGCCGGCTTGGTCAGTTGCGCGGCGATGCTGTAGTCGAGCACGAGCCGGCTGAAATCCATCTGGTCGACGGAACTGAGCAGAATGATGGGAATGGCGGCGGTCCTGTCGTCGGAGCACATGGCCTTGGCGACGTCGGCTCCGTTCATGCCCGGCATCTGGTAGTCGAGAACGACGCAGTCGACCTGGACGCCCATCTGGTAGGCTCGGTTGAGGAACGCGATGCCCATGGCGCCGCTTTCCGCCGCCGCGCAATCGAAGCCCCAGCTCTTCAACTGCTCGATCAGGATGTCACGGTTCACGGGATTGTCGTCGATCACCAGCACGCGGGCGCCACTCACGTCCAGCGGGACCGGCGCGACGTCTTCGATCGTTTCATGGATGGGAAGTTCCACGGTGAACCAGAAGACCGAACCGCGGCCGATCTCGCTCTCCACGCCGATCTTGCCGCCCATCAGGTCGACCAGTCGGGCGGCAATGGCAAGGCCGAGACCAGTCCCTTCGTGACGGCGCGTCGAGCTGCTGTCCACCTGGGCGAATTTCTCGAAGACGCCCTGAACCTTGTCGGGAGGAATGCCGATGCCGGTGTCCTCCACGCGCACTCTGAGCGCAGTTTTTCCGTCGGCCGCGACGCCGGTGACGTCGATCAGCACATGCCCTTTTTCGGTGAACTTGACGGCGTTGCCGAGCAGGTTCGTGACGATCTGGCGGAACCGTCCCACGTCGCCGACGACGAAACGCGGAAGATGCGGGTCGACGCGGACGACCAATTCCAGGTTCTTCTCGGCGACGCGGGTCGAGATCAGCGAAGCGACATCCTCAACCGCCTCGGCCAGGCGGAACGGCGCTGGATCGAGGGTCAGCTGTCCGGCGTTGATCTTGGAGAAGTCCAGGATGTCGTTGATGATCGTCAGCAACGAGTTGCCGGACTTCACGATGACGTCGGTGAAGGTTTTTTGGCGCGTCGTCAGCTCGGTATTCGCCAAGAGTTCCGCCATGCCCAGGACGCCGTTCATGGGCGTACGGATCTCGTGGCTCATATTGGCCAGGAACTCGGACTTTGCGCGGTCTGCCGCTTCGGCGCGCGCAAGCGACTCTTCGGACTGCTGGAAGGCGCGGCGGATCGCACGCTCCATCGGACGGAACACCATCACGGCGCAGAAGGCGAGCACACTGATCAGCAGCGCGCTGCCCCACAAGAGCAGCCTGTCGTTGCCCCTGTCGGCAAGACGCCGCTCGTTCTCCATGGCGGCGCGGGCGCGCAACAGCATCGGCAGTGCGAACAGCTCGTTCTGGTTGCTGATCTCCCGGAAGATCCATTCGTCGGCCGCGTCCGCCGACGCCAGCCGCTTGAGGTTGCGGACCATATCGCGGGCCGACCAAAGCAGGTCGCCATTGATCGAGGCGGAATCCAGCTCGTCATTGGTCCTTTCGGAGAGCCGCGGGCGCATCGCCTCCACCCGCGCACTCAGGATGCCCATGCTCGTATTGAGGCGCTCGACATGGCCCCAGGCCGCGCTTACCAGCGCGTCGCGCGTGTCCGGCCGCCAGTTCGCCACCGCCTGCTCGGCGAAGTTGGTGGCGCTCTTCAGGTCCCGCACGAGCGTCGAGATGCCGCCGGACAGCCGGTCTATGTCGTGGCGGAAATTGTTGATCCGGTTGAGCGCGTACATCACGCAGCCGGAAGCAAGCGCAAAGATCAGCAGGCCGGTGAGATAGCGACGTCGAATAGAACCGATGAATGGCGAATAGGCCTGCACGCGCACCACCCCGCACCTGTTACGCGCATGTTCGATGGCCGCAGATTAAGTGGGATTAGAATTAATATTTCGTAGCCGTGATTCGCGGAACAACTCGCTTCGGGCGGCCGGTCAGTGTCGCCTGTCCACCACGAAGCGTGCGGCCGACCGCAAGGCTGCGGCTCGTGCGCCGAACGGCTCCAGCAATGATTCCGCTTGGGCCACCAGTCCGTTGAGCTGCGCGCGCGCCCAATCGGCGCCGTGGAGCGCTACCAGCGTTGCCTTTCCTGCAGTCGCGTCCTTGCCCGTCGCCTTGCCCATGGTTTCCGGGCTGGCGGTCAGGTCCAGCAGGTCGTCGGCCAGTTGGAAGGCCAGCCCCAGAGCGGATCCGAACTCCGCCAATGCCTCGCGGTCCGCCGCCGCCGCTCCAGCCACGATGGCGCCCGCCTCGCAGGCGTAGCGAAACAGCGCGCCGGTCTTCATGGCCTGCAGCCGGATGATGCCCGCTTCGTCCGGCTTGACTGTCTCCGCTTCGAGGTCCAGGGCCTGGCCCCCCGCCATTCCGCCAATGCCGGCGGCGCGCGCCAGACCGAGCACGAGCGCGGCCTTGCGTTCCATCGGGATCAGCGTTTCGTCGTCCGCGATCAGTTCGAATGCATAGGTGAGCAGGCTGTCACCGGCCAGGATTGCAGTGGCTTCGTCAAAGGCCTTGTGCACGGTCGGCTGACCGCGCCTCAGGTCGTCGTCGTCCATCGCCGGCAGGTCGTCATGGATCAGCGAATAGCAGTGGACGCATTCCAGCGCGCCTGCGACCCTCAGGGCTGCCGACTTGTCTCCCCGCAAGAGCGCGGCGCTTTCCATGACGAGGAGAGGGCGCAACCGCTTGCCGCCGTTCAGGACGCCATGGCGCATCGCCGCCAGAAGGCGCGTCGGCCGCGCGATCTCGCCTGAGCGCGGCCGCTCGTCCAGCGCGCGGTCCAGAAATCTCTCGACCGCTTCTGCATGCGCCGCCAAGGCCTTCTCGAAGCCGTTTTCCGCCATTTCACTCATGGCCGGCAGCGGTAGCGGACAGTCAGGCGTTGCGCAAGCGAGCGGCTGCCTTTATGCCGAGCTTGAACACGGGACCGGGCATTGACCGAACCGACGATCGAAGCGGAGATCAGGAATCCGGCGGGGATGGGCGCGCGCAAGGGCGTAAGACGCAACTGGCTGCGTTCCTGGTCCCGGCGTTTGATGGCGATCGCCGTCGCGGTCGCCGCTGTGCCCGTCGTGCTGACGATTCTCTACCTGCCATCCTTCGTCCACCCGGTGTCGACCTTCATGCTGGCCGATCTCGTCACCCTCAAGGGTTATGACCGCCGCTGGGTGCCGCTCGACGACATCGCCCCGGTGATGGTGCATTCGGTGATCATGTCGGAGGACGGCCAGTTCTGCTCCCACAAGGGCGTCGATTGGGGAGAGCTCAGGGCCGAGGTCAACGACCTGCTGGCAGGGAGGCCGATCCGCGGCGCCTCGACCATTACCATGCAGACGGTCAAGAACCTCTACCTGTGGCATCGGCCGCTCGGCGCAGTCAGGAAAATGATCGAACTGCCGGGCGCCGTCTACTTCGATCTCGTCATGCCCAAACGGCGCATCATCGAGATCTATCTGAACATCGCCGAATGGGGCCCGGGCGTCTACGGCATCGAGGCAGCCGCACAGCATCATTTCAAGAAGTCGGCGAAGGACCTGACCCGCCGCCAGGCCGCCCTGCTGGCGGTGACGCTGCCCAACCCATATGCGCGGGATCCGACGAACCCGTCGCGAGATCTTCGGCGACTGGCGGCACGGGTCGAGCGGCTTGCCGCCAGATCGGGCGCCTATGTCCAGTGCGTCCAATAGTCGTCCACGGAAAAATTTCGCCGACCATGCTGGTCAAGCAACGCCGTAGCGTGTATAGGCACGCCACTTTATTGAAGACCTCGGCCCGGCAGCCGGCCCTTTTGTGGGGCGGTCCGGGCTTTTGACCGACTGGAACGCAACATGGCTGTACCCAAAAGAAAGACCTCGCCGTCGAAGCGCGGCATGCGCCGCTCGGCCGACGCGCTGAAGGCTCCGAGCTACGTCGAAGACAAGAATTCCGGCGAGATGCGCCGTCCGCACCACATCGACCTGAAGACGGGCATGTATCGCGGCCGCCAGGTGCTTGAGCCGAAGGAAAGCTGATCGGCTCTCCTCATCGACTGAAACGACCGGCCTCGCGCCGGTCTTTTCATTTGTAAAGGTCGAGGCCCGCCTCTTGACGGCGGTTCGGGATGCCCATCTAGAGGACGTCCACGACGGAGATCTCGATGCTGAGCGCAGTTCCCCTGCTGATCGTACCATTCCTCCTGTACAATATCGGCCTGGCGCTATCCGTTGAATCCGGCTCGATCTGGGCCGAAGAGCTGTTTTCCATGCCGATGATGTCGGGCGGCATGTGGACGATGACGCTGGGCGACGCGCTGATCGCCTTCGCGCTGATCCTGCTTTTCATCGAGATCGTGAAATCCACCCGGACGTCCAACGCATCCGTGGTAGACCACCTTCTCTCGACCTTTGTCTTCATGGCATATTTGGTCGAATTCCTGCTGGTGAGCGGCGCGGCCCACCATGTCTTTTTCACGCTGATGGTGATCACGCTTGTGGACTTGCTGGCCGGCTTCTCGGTATCACTGCGTTCGGCCGGACGCGATGTGACCATCGGGTAGGAAGAGGTTCTCGCGCAGCGGACCTGTGCGGCAGTTGCGGCAATCGCGGGAGGGGCGATGCGGGCATTCGACAGACCGGGACGGTCCGCCGTCTATGCCGAGAACGGCATGGCTGCGACCTCGCATCCCTTGGCGACCGCGGTTGCGCTCGACGTCCTGAAGGGCGGCGGCAATGCCGCCGACGCGGCCGTCGCTGCATCCGCAACCCTGTGCGTGGTCGAGCCACACATGACCGGCATCGGCGGCGACTGCCTCGCCATCGTTGCCGAACCCGACGGCTCGGTGCACGCCCTGAACGGCTCCGGCCGAGCGCCGGCTGCCGCAAGCGGCGAGCGCTATCGCGCCCTTGGCCTTCGCGAGGTTCCGGAAACCGGCGCCCTTGGCGTCACCGCGCCCGGCGCCCTCAAGGCGTGGGAAACCTTGCTCCATCGGTTCGGCACGCGCGGTTTCGACGACCTGTTCCGGCCGGCGATCCGATACGCGGAGGACGGCTTTGCGATCCATCCGCGGGTGGCGCGCGACTGGCCGGGCTATGTCGCCGATCTCAGCCGGGATGAAGGCGGATCGCGACACTTGCTGGTGGACGGCCGGGCGCCCAAGGTCGGCGAGCGGTTTCGTGCGCCGGCGCTGGCATCCACCTTGCGCATCGTCGCGCGGGGTGGAGCTAAGGCTTTTTACGAAGGCGAGATCGCAGCCGAAATGGCCGCGACGATCCAGGCAAAGGGCGGCTTCCTCTCCGAGCAGGATCTGCTGCAGGTCACGGCAGATTGGGTCGATCCGATCTCGCTCTCCTATGGCGGCCACGACATCATCGAGATGCCGCCCAACGGGCAGGGGATCACAGCGCTCATCCTGCTCGGGCTGATGGAGCGCATCGGCGTGCGGACCGCCGCGCCTGACAGCGTCGAGCGCTACCATCTCGAGATCGAGGCGGCCAGGCTGGCCTATGCCGTGCGCGATCATCTTGTAGGCGACCCGGAGACGATGACGGTTGCCCCGGCCGCAATCCTCTCCGACGCCCATCTTGATGCGCTGGCGGGAAGAATCGATCCCAGACGCCACAACCCGGATGTCGCGCTGCCCGAACTTCCGGATGCCGACACCATCTACCTGACCGTCGTCGATCGTGACCGCCGCGCCGTATCCTTCATCAACTCCGTCTATAGCGGTTTCGGCTCCCGCGTGGTGACGCCCAGGTCGGGGGTCACTCTCCAGAATCGCGGCGCGTGCTTCACCCTGGAGCCCGGCCATCCGAACGAGCTCGGCCCGGGCAAGCGACCGATGCACACGATCATTCCGGCCATGGCGATGAAGGACGGCCGCGTTGCCGCTTCCTTCGGCGTGATGGGCGGCGCCTTCCAGCCGATGGGGCATGCCCATGTGCTTGCCAACATGGTTGACTTCTCCATGGACCCGCAGGAAGCGGTCGACCATCCGCGCCTCTTCTGGGACAAGGACGGCGTTCTCGCAGTAGAGAGCGGCATCTCCGAATCCGTGCGGCAGGGGATGATTGCGCGCGGCCACCAGGTCCGCGATGCGGCCTCCCCGCACGGGGGCGGCCAGATCATCGCTGTGGATCACGAGAGCGGCTTCCTGATCGGCGGATCAGACCCGCGCAAGGATGGCCTCGCGTTGGGCTGGTAGGCAGGGCGTAGCATCGGATGTCGGCCGAAAGAATGCTCAAGACGGAACTGCGCAAGGCGGCGCTGGCGCGTCGCGATGCGCTCGACCCCTTCTGGCGCGTCGAGGCCTCGCTTGAGATGGCTGAAACGGGCAAGGCGGCGATCGATTTCGATCCCGGAACGATCGTCTCCGGTTTCTGGCCCATGCGTTCCGAGGTCGACGTACGTCCGCTGATGTTCGCGCTTCGCGAGAAGGGTGCGCGGCTTTGCCTGCCCGCCATCCTCGACAGGCAAACCATGGTTTTCCGTGAACTGGTGCGCGGCGCTCCGCTGGTCGACATGGGCTTCGGCACCGCAGGACCGGGCGAGGAGGCCGATGTCCTCGATCCATCGGTCATGCTGGTGCCGCTCGCAGCCTTCGATTCGCGCGGCCACCGCATCGGCTACGGCGCGGGCTATTACGATCGGGCAATTGCCAGATTGCAGGCGAAGGGGATGACGCCGCGGCTGATCGGGATAGCCTTCGACTGCCAGGAAGTGCCGGTCGTGCCCAACGAATGGCATGACGTGATTATCCCGGAACTGCTGACCCAAAGTGGAATGCGGCAATTCCTCTAGTGCTGCTTTTGGTTGCAAGGGACGCCGCAGGCTTCTAGACCCCTCTGAGAACTGGGATCGATCGATGCGTCTGCTTTTTCTCGGAGACATGGTGGGCCGCACGGGCCGCACGGCGGTCTGGAATCGCCTGCCCGGCCTGATTTCGGATTTCCGGCTCGACTTCGTTGTTGTCAATGGCGAGAACGCCGCCGGCGGCTTCGGCATCACGGAGGACATCTTTCGCGAGACGCTGGCAGCCGGCGCCGACGTGGTGACGACGGGAAACCACGTCTGGGACCAGCGCGAAGCGCTGGAGTTCGCGCCGCGCGAAAGCCGCTTCCTGCGACCTGCAAACTTTCCGAAGGGTACGCCAGGCGCCGGCTCCGGCGTTTTCATGGCGAAGAACGGGGCCCGCGTCCTGGTCGCCAACATCATGGGCCGCATCTTCATGCACCCTGATCTCGACGATCCGTTCCACGCGGCCGAAACCATCCTCGCTGCGTGCCCCCTCGGCGAGCAGGCCGACGCGGCGATCATCGACTTCCATGCCGAGGCGACGTCGGAAAAGATGTGCTTTGCCCATTTCGTCGACGGGCGCGCGAGCCTCGTCGTGGGGACCCACACCCACCAGCCGACCGCCGATCACCAGATCCTCAACGGCGGCACGGCCTACCTGACCGACGCCGGAATGTGCGGAGACTATGATTCCTCGCTCGGCATGGACAAGGACGAGCCGCTCAACCGCTTTCTGTCGAAAGTGCCCAAAGGCCGCTTCGAGGCTGCGGCAGGCCCGGCCACCATCTGCGGCGTCGGCGTCGACATCTCGGATCGGACAGGCCTTGCCGAACGGGTCGCGCCCTTGCGCCTCGGCCCCCGGCTCGAGGAAACCACCCCGGCGTTCTGGCGATAGGATCCGGGCGAAAGCCCGCTGTCGGAAGTTTGGCAGACCCCGCGGCCCGGCCACGTCAGCGGCGGCCGCATAGGCCTTCTTCAGCCCGGCGGAAGCGCGTTCGTGGCAAGCTGCATGATGTAAGCCGCCCAAGGCCTGGCGGGAAATTCCTCGCGATCCGTCGCCGCCAGCTCTCATGAATACAATTGCATACATTGACGGATTGGCTGTCGCTACCTAACTCTGCCCAACCAACCCTCATTTCCAAGAGCTCTCGCCCATGCCGATCATCGACTTCCTGGCGCCCTATTTCGCGTTCGTGAACGATCCAACGGCCTGGGTAGCCCTTCTGACGCTTGTCGTTCTGGAAATCGTCCTCGGCATCGACAACCTGATCTTCATCTCCATCCTCACCAACAAGCTGCCCGCTGAGCATCAGGTGCGGGCGCGACGGCTGGGCATCGGCGCGGCGCTCATCATGCGTCTGCTGCTGCTGGCGACCATCTCCTTCATCGTACAGCTGACGCAGCCGCTGTTCAGCGTATTCGGCCATGGCTTTTCCTGGCGGGATCTGATCCTCATCGTGGGCGGCCTTTTCCTGGTCTGGAAGGCTACGAAGGAAATTCACCACACGGTCGACCCGAGCGATCACAAGGACACCATGCTGGGCAAGACGCTCCAGCTTTCGCTGGGCGGCGCGATCTTCCAGATCCTGCTGCTCGACCTGGTGTTCTCGATCGACTCCATCATCACCGCCGTGGGCATGACCGACGAGATCGCGATCATGTACATCGCCGTCATCGCTGCAGTAACCGTGATGTTGGTGGCCGCGACGCCGCTGGCCAATTTCATCGCCAAGAACCCGACCATCGTGATGCTGGCGCTGGCCTTCCTGCTGATGATCGGCATGACGCTGATCGCCGACGGCATGGGCTTCCACGTGCCCAAGGGCTACATCTACGCCGCGATGGGCTTCTCGGCCTTGGTCGAGGGCCTCAACATGCTGGCCCGACGCCGCAGGGAAGGAGCGGGTGCGGTTGTGGAGCCAGACACCAACGCCTGAGCGATACGAGCATGGCACGGCCGCAGAGCGGCCGGACGCTATCTCAGGCCTGCAGCCATCCCCGCACCAGCATGTCCGGATGGCGGTCGGCGACGAGACCGAGGCGCAGGCCGTGCTCCGGCCAGGCTTTGGCTCCGGCAAGCATCAGTGCAAATCCTTCCGCGGAGTCGATCGCCTGGCGAATCTGCGCCTCGTCTTCTCCGCGGAAACCGTGGTTCCGGATCTCCATGCGCGCCGTCGCGACAGGCGCCTCACGCAATCACCACGCGTCCGGCGTGCGCACCATGTGAACGATGCCTGCCGGGTTGCTGATCCAGCCGCCCTTGAAGCCTTCGGGAAGCGTCTCGATCGCGTCGCACCGGACCACCCCGGCGCTCTCGAGATCCGCCAGCGCGCCTTCATGATCGTCGGTGAACAGTTCCAGCCAGACTTCCGCCTGGCTCTGCATTGGCGCTTCGTCGATCCACAGGCGGTTGGGCCCGAGCTTGAAGCCGATCTCCTGCCCCTTGCCCACATAGGGCTCCAGGCCGACGACGTCCCGGTAGAAGCGCACCGTCTCCGCCATCTGGTGCGGCGGCACCTTCATTGCGATGTTCAGGCCGCCGGTGAACTTGCTCGACATGTAATGCTCCCTGTGGGTTAGAGATTGTGTTCGCGGGCAGGCTCACCGTGCATTTCGCTACGGTAATAGCCCTCGCGAAGGTTGATGCCGTGTTCGACATAGGCCTTCAGGCAGCACAGCATCTGGGTCCAGCCTTCGCAGTTCAGGTAGGACTTCCTCACGCCGTTCTCGTTCTCCCGCCACCCGCTCTCGGCGATGGTGACCATGGTCCCGCCGTCATCGAGAGCCGCGAAGCTCATTTCGACCTTCGTCTTGTAGCCGGACTCCCCGGGCGGCGTGCTCGCATCCCAGCGAAGCTCGATCCGGTCGTTCGGGACGACCCGGTCCACTTCCACTGAAACGTCGCCCCACCAGACGACCGTCGTGCCTTCCCTCAAGGGCGCATTGGCGCCGCCGCCGGTGGTGACGAAATAGGCGCTGAGCTTCTTCGGATTGACCACGGCGTCGAACACGTCGGCCAGCGGCCTCGAGATGCGTGTGGTAACTCTGAATTCAGGGGACATCGTTCCTTCCTTCCCTTGCATCTCCTAACGGTATGTTATATTTCTATAACATGTCAAGCGATGCGAAGAACGACAATGTTTTCAAGGCGCTGGCGCACCCGACGCGCCGTCTCCTGCTCGATCGGCTCAAAGAGGCGCCGGAGACGACCGGCGCACTATGCGGCCAGTTTCCGGATCTCGACCGGTGCACGGTGATGCAGCATCTCAAGGTGCTGGAGGCGGCCGATCTGATCATCGTGAAGCGCGCGGGCCGCGAGCGCTGGAACCATCTGAACTCCATGCCCATCAAGGAGATCCACGACCGCTGGATAAGCCAGTACGCAAGCCACGCGATCAGCATCCTGGACAAGCTGAAGGGCGACATGGAAGGGGAGCGCGGGCGCTCCTGAAGCCGGACGGCAGCGGCTCGGGATGCCCATTGGGGAGGGGAGGGCAGGGCCTTCCGGGAAAGTTGCGGCGGCATCACGAAGTCTGCCGCCGCTGCTTCCCTTGCTAGGCGACGACAGCTCGGTCGGTGACGCGCCGCCAGTCAGCGCCGTCCGAGAATGCAAGCACCGCCCCGCCTGCCTCGTCGCCCACGAATATGATCGCGCCAGCAATGCCGGTCGCTGCTGGCAGGCCGCCGCCAAGCGTGTAGGATTTCACCTTCACCGGCCCATCCACGTCGAGCTTTGTGGCGGGCGTGCCGGCCCCGATGCCGACATTTCCGTTGCTGGCGATCATGAGCCGCACCGTGCGCGCCGTAGTGCCCGAGGGCGCCGTTTCGAAGGCGAATCGAGTGGGCGCCGAGGTCGAGGAGTAGGTGTCGTCGGCATAGGCCACGATGCCGCCGCCTTGACGGCTCGCGCTTCCGTCCGCAGCGCCGAACAGCATGTACCCGAGACGGTCATTGGCGGCCGGCAATGCGCCGGCGTCATTGTTGTGATGGAGGATGATGCCTCCGCCGAAGTTCGTCCCGGTGACCTCGGTACGACACCTGATTTGCGCCTGAAGCAGACCCGGCCCCTGGAGATGCAGGCGGGAAACCGGCACGCTCGTGCCTATTCCGATGTTTCCGTTGGTCGGATCGGCGACCCACACGTCCTGCCAGCTGGCGCCATCGGCGCTGATCTTGATGTGAAACTTGTCGTCGCCGGCAAGCCCCATCTCGGCCCGCCCCGAATATGCCGTCTGGAACATCAGGCTCGCGGTGTCGCCGGCCGCCGCCTTGTTCAACTTCACCTGGCAATCGTCGCCGGCGTGCGTGAAAAGCACCCCCTCGCTGGCAACCGCAAGGCGGTTGACGGCGTCCGCAGTCGTCGAAATCCCGAGTTCGTCGGCCACGCGCGGTTTTAGATCGCTCCACACGCCGCCGCTGAACACGAGGACCGCGGACTCGACCGCAATCCAGGCGATCCAGCCTTCGTCGGGCGCGAAGAACATCCAGGCCGCATCCTGCCTGACGGCGATTTCGCCCTCGTGCGCGGCGAATGCGCCTGTGCCGCCCGCAGCGACGATGTAGCGGGCGCCCTCCGCCGCAACAGGCGGCGGTGACGCCCGCCGCTCCGCTACGGCAAGCTGCACCAGGGCGTCGAGCGCAATCAGCGCCTCGTTGTGGGTCACATGCTTCTGGGCCTGGGATGGGGCGAGGAGGGGAAGGGCGAGGCGGGCAGTCGTGTCAGACATGAATCGCTCCGAGGAAAAAATTCCTCTATACGCTTGCCGGCCGGTGTGGTCAAGAATTTATTCCTACGATCAGATACCCCAGCGCCGGATCGTGGCTCGCGAAGCCCGTCGTTCCTTCCCGCAGTTGTGGTTTGTCAGCGGCGGCGGCATAAGTGCTCACATCGCGATAGTCGCCCCTGCCAGTGCTCCGATCATGGCAACTCCCGTACCCGGAGACCTTGAGACGATCACTCGAACCGGATTCCCATGGCCCAGAAGAAATCTCATGAAGTCGACGCCTGGCTGGCCCGCTCCCGGCCGGAAGCATCGATCGTGCTGTGCTACGGGCCTGATCGGGGATTGGTCTCGGAACGCGCAGAACGCTTTGCCAAGAGCACCGGATTGCCGCTCGACGACCCGTTCGTGGTGGTGAAGCTCGATGCCAGCACGCTGGAGAAGGATCCGGGGCGGCTGCTCGATGAGGCGCATGCCGTCGCCATGTTCGCTGCGCAGCGGCTGATCTGGATACGTGGCGCAGGGGCGGATCGGCGGCTGGCGGACGACGTCAAGGCGCTCATCGCCCGGCCGGCTGCCGACGCCGTCGTGCTCATCGAGGCAGGCGACCTGAAGAAGGGGGCTGCGCTGCGCAGCGTCGTGGAAGGCGGCGCCTCGAGCATGGCCTTGCCATGCTACGCCGACGAGGGCCGCGACCTTGATCGCCTGATCGACGAGGAACTCGGCAATGCCGGTCTTTCCATCGGCCTCGATGCCCGCCGCGTGCTGCGCGACAGCCTTGGAGGCGACCGCCGCGCCACACGCAGCGAGCTTCATAAGCTGGTTCTCTATATGGCGGGGAGAACGCAGATTGAGCGCTCGGACGTCGAGTGCACCGTGAGCGACGTGTCGGCAAGTTCCGTCGACGAAGTCATCGACGCCGCGTTGGCAGGCGACATGCCGCGCGCCGATGCCGCGCTGTCGCGAGCCCTTTCCGCGCAAGGCGCGACATTCCAGGTTCTTTCGGCCCTGATGCGCCAGGTCCAGGCGTTGCATCTCATGCGCGGCGCAGTCGACGCCGGCGTTTCTCCGGGAAGCGTGGTCGCTTCGGCCCGGCCGCCGATTTTCTTTAGCCGGCGTCAATTGATCGAAAGGGCGCTTGGTTCGTGGCCAACCAGCCGCTCCGAGCGCACGCTCACGCGTCTCCAGGCCCTCGTTCTGGCGACACGCAAGCGACCGGAGCTTGCAGCTCCGGCCATTCGGCAGGCAGTTTTGGGAATTACCGCAGAGTCGTCGGCCGCCGCTCGCGGCCGCTAGATAGCCGACGAACAATCAGCCCTTCAGACGCCGACAGAGCTCGTCCAACTGCTCGAGCGTCCGGTAGCGAATGCGCACTTCGCCGCCATCGCTCTTATGGTCGATGCTGACGGCGAGGCCGGTAACGTCGTTGAGCAGCTTTTCGAGCGCAACCGTGTCGGCGTCCTTCTCCGGCCGTGCGCCCCGTGGCGCATTGCGCTTGGACGCAGCATTGGGCTCCTGTGCGAGAGCCTCGGCCTGTCGCACGGAAAGGCCGTCGTCGATGATGCGCTTGGCGAGCCCGACCGGATCCTCGGCCGTGACCAGGGTACGCGCATGGCCCGCCGAAAGATGCCCGTCCACAAGCATGTCGCGGATCGATTCGGGAAGTTTGAGGAGGCGCAGCGTGTTGGCGACGTGGCTGCGGCTCTTGCCGATCACCTGGCCGAGATCGGCCTGGGTGTAGCTGTGTTCGTCGATCAGCTGCTGATAGCCCAGCGCCTCCTCGACCGGATTGAGGTCGGCGCGCTGGACGTTTTCGATGATGGCAAGTTCGAGCGCCGTGCGGTCGTTCACCTCGCGCACGAGCACCGGAATCTCGATCAGGCCGGCCCGCTGCGCGGCCCGCCACCGGCGTTCGCCGGCAATGATCTCGTAGCGGCCGGGAACAGGCGCCGACCGCACCAGGATGGGCTGCACGACGCCGTGCTCCCGGATCGACTGCGCCAGGTCGGCGAGATCTTGCTCGGCGAAATTCCGCCGCGGGTTCTTCGGGTTGGGCGCGACGAACTCGATCGGGACTCTGCCGTCGGCCCGTTGAGTGGTCTGGCTGGGCTCGGCAGGGCGGTCGATCTCTCCGATCAACGCCGCGAGACCGCGCCCCAATCTTTTCCGTGAAGGATCGTCATTCATCGCGCTATCCAATCGTCACGCTGCTCGCAACTGCCGCTCGCGGCGGATCACTTCGGACGCGAGCTGCAGGTAGGCCTGGCTTCCAGAACATTTCAAATCGTAGAGGATCGCCGGTTTGCCATGCGAGGGCGCTTCGGAAACGCGGACGTTGCGCGGGATGACCGTCTTGTAGACCTTGTCGCCCATATTGGCGCGGACATCCTCAACCACTTGATTTGCAAGATTATTTCGACCGTCGAACATGGTCAGGACGATGCCTTGTATGTTCAGCGTCGGATTGATCGTGCGCCGCACCTGGTCGACGGTCTCAAGCAACTGGCTGAGGCCCTCCAGGGCGAAGAACTCGCATTGCAGGGGAACGAGTACGGAATCGGCTGCCGCCATCGAGTTCAGCGTCAGAAGGTTGAGCGACGGCGGGCAGTCTATCAGCACGTAGCCGAAGCCGCTCGCCTGTTCGGCAAACGCCTGCAAGGCGTTGCGGAGCCGCAGGACCCGGTCAGGCGCATTGGAAATCTCCATCTCGACGCCGAGCAGGTCGAGCGTCGACGGTATGATGGACAGGCCGGGAACAGCCGTGGCGACAGCCGCCGCTTCGATCGTCGCTTCGCCGGTGAGGACATCGTAGGAAGAGATGAGCCGATCGCGCCGATCGATCCCCAACCCGGTGCTGGCGTTGCCCTGCGGGTCGAGGTCGACGATGAGCACGCTCTCGCCGATTGCCGCCAAAGCTGTCGCGAGGTTGATCGTCGTCGTCGTCTTGCCGACGCCGCCCTTCTGGTTTGCCACGGTGATGATGCGCAGACTGTTTGTCATCCTTGCCGCCGCCTGAGATTTGAAATGTCGAGAATGACGCTGTCATGCTCCACGAGACTCACGTGTTCTACCAGATCGAACTCCCAGTCCTCAGCGCTTTCTTCGATCTCTCGGCGGTAATCCCGACCTTTATGGAAAAGGGCGCGCCCACCTTGCAAGAGCAGGGGCTCGGACAGTTCCAGCAACAAGGGGAGGGGCGCCAACGCGCGCGAGGTCACGACATGAGGGGTGCCCAACGTTGGCACGACTGCCTCGATTCGCGACGCATGAACGCGGGCGGGCAACGCAAGATCGGTGACGACAGCCTGGAGGAACGCACATTTTTTCCGGTTGCTCTCGACCAGGTCGAGATGCGCTCCGGAGCGCCGCTTCAGGAAGATCGCAATGACGAGACCGGGAAAGCCGCCGCCCGATCCGAGATCGACCCACCTCTCCGCATCTGCGGCATGGCGGATCAGTTGGGCGCTGTCGAGGATGTGCCTCCGCCAGAGATCTCCGAGCGTCGAGGGCGCCGCCAGATTGATCCGCGCCGCCCATTTCCTGAAGAGTGATTCGAAGGCCAGGAGATCCTCGAACGTTTCACGTGAAACGGTCCCGGCTGCCTGCTTCAGTTCCACAAAGCGCGCTTCCATCAAGCTGCCACACCCGCGGACACTTCGTGGTTCCGGACCTGGGTCAGGAGGATAGCCAGCGCCGCCGGCGTCATGCCTTCGATCCGCTGCGCTTCGCCAATCGAGCGCGGCTTTCGCAGCGCCAGCTTTTGCCTCAGTTCATTCGAGAGCCCGGGCACACTGGAGAGATCCAGGCCAACAGGGATCATGCGCCCTTCCTCAGCCCGGATCTGGCTCGCTTCACTTCGCTGGCGGTCGAGATAGACGGCATACTTCGCTTCGGTTTCCACCCGCTCCATGGTCGCCTCGTCGATCTCCCCAAGCTGAGGCCATACACGGCGGAGCATTGCGGCATCGATATCGGGATAGGCAAGCAGTTGATAGGCTGACCGCCGGACGCCGTCCTTGTTGACCTCGATGCCTTGTCTCCCGGCTTCGTTCGGCGTCACTGTCAGCGACTGCGTCAGCGCGCGCGCAATCGCGAGCTTCTCCTGATGCGCATCGAAGCGAGCCCTGCGTTCGGCCAAGCAGATCCCCAGCGAATCGGCGAGCGGGGTGAGGCGCTCGTCGGCATTGTCGGCGCGAAGCGAAAGGCGGAACTCTGCCCGCGAGGTGAACATGCGATACGGTTCGCTCACGCCACGGGTCGTCAGATCGTCGATCATGACGCCGATATATGATTCGGTGCGGCTGAAAGTCTGGCAGCCGAGATTGCCGGCCTTGCGAGCGGCATTGAGCCCCGCCACCAGCCCCTGTGCGCCAGCCTCCTCATAACCGGTCGTACCGTTGATCTGGCCGGCGAGAAACAGCCCGGCGACCTTGCGGGTCTCCAGCGTCGCATGCAGCTCCCGCGGGTCAATGTGGTCGTACTCGATCGCATATCCCGGCTGCAGCAAGCGCGCCTGCTCGAGTCCGGGAATGGTTTTCAGCAGCGCAAACTGGGCGTCCTCGGGGAGGGAGGTTGATATACCATTCGGATAGACCGTGTGGTCATCCAGTCCCTCCGGCTCCAGAAAAATCTGGTGACCTTCACGATCGCCGAACTTGACGATCTTGTCCTCGATCGATGGACAGTAGCGCGGCCCGATCCCCTCGATCGAACCGGAATACATCGCCGAGCGGCTGAGATTGGCGCGGATCACCTCATGCGACGCCGCGGTCGTCCGCGTAATGCCGCACTCGATCTGCGGCGTCACGATTCTGTCCGTCATCAATGAGAACGGCGTCGGATCCGCATCGGCCGCCTGCATGTCCAGGCTCGCCCAATCGATCGTGCGTCCGTCGAGGCGGGGAGGCGTGCCCGTCTTCAAGCGCCCAAGCTTGAACCCGATCCGGGTCATGGATTCGGACAAACTCACGGCGGCCGGCTCATTCATGCGGCCGGCGACAATCCTTTTGTCGCCAATGTGGATGAGACCACGCAGGAATGTGCCCGTGGTGAGGACGAGCGCTGCGCAATCGAGAACCCTGCCGTCGTGCAGCCTGATACCCCTGATCGCGTCGCTTTCGACGATGATCTCGGCGACCTCGGCCTCTACCACCGCAAGGCCGGCTTGCTCGCCAATGCGACGCTGAATCGCGTTTCGGTAAAGCTTGCGATCCGCCTGCGTGCGTGGCCCGCGCACTGCCGGCCCCTTGCGCCGATTGAGCAGCCGGAACTGAATGCCGGCCTCGTCGGCCACACGTCCCATCAGGCCGTCGAGCGCATCTATCTCCCGCACGAGTTGACCCTTGCCAAGCCCGCCAATGGCGGGATTGCACGACATGGCGCCGACGGTCGCGAAACTTAGTGTCACCAGGGCAGTCCTCGCACCGGCGCGCGCGGCGGCCGAAGCCGCTTCACAGCCCGCGTGACCGCCACCGACGACGATGACGTCGAATCTCTCTTCCATGGGCATCAACCTTTGAAAGCCAGCATCTAGGCTCGTTTCACGTGAAACGCAAACAGCCCATCCATCAGGCGCGTTTCATGTGAATCCATCACGGAAATGTTTCACGTGAGTCATTTTCCGATGCAGAAATTCGAAAATATCGCGTCCAGGAGATCCTCGACGTCCACGTCCCCGGTGATGCGCCCCAGGGCCGAGCCTGCCAGCCGCAGTTCCTCCGCGCGCAGTTCCAAGGAGGCGGTGTCCATCCGGAGTGATCTCCGGATGTGGCGTTCTCCGTCCTTCAGCAGCAACACCTGCCTCAGTCGCGACGGGGCGAGATCCGTGCTGGCGCCCGCGGCGGCCTTCGCTGCATCACGGATCAGGCCCAACAAAGTGTCGACACCGCGCCCGTCGACCGTCGAGATGACGACGTCGAAGTTGGCGGCATCGCCGCGCCCGAGATCCGCCTTGGAGCCCACGCGTATCTGCGGCGCGGGCGCGCCGTCGAGAGTGGGCGCCGCCATCTCGCTCATGTCCAGCACCTCGACCACCAGATGCGCTCCTCTCGCCCTGGCGATCGCGCGATCAACGCCGATCCGTTCGACCGCGCCCTCCGCGTCGCGCAACCCCGCTGTGTCCGTGATGCGAACCTTGTAGCCTTCCAGATCAAGCGCCACTTCAATGAGGTCGCGTGTCGTTCCCGCCTCGTTTGATACGATGGCGACGTCCCGTTGCACCAGGGCGTTCAGCAAGCTCGACTTCCCGGCATTCGGCGCGCCGATGATGACCACGTCAAAGCCATCCCGGAGCATCTCGGCCCGCCGGAAGTGCCCACAATGGTCCGCGATCTCCTGTGCCAGCCGCTCCATATCAGGCCAGATCCGGTCCGCGACAGAGCCTGGAACATCGGCTTCGTCGGCGAAATCCAGCTCGGCCTCGATCATGGCGCGCGCATGCACCAGTCGTTCGCGCCATGATCGGTAGAGAGCGCCCTGCCGTCCCTCGGCGTTGAGCAAGGCGAAGCGTCGTTGGGCCTCCGTCTCCGCAGAAACAAGATCGCCCAGCGCCTCCGCCTGAACCAGGTCGAGCTTTCCATGTGCGAAAGCGCGCCGCGTGAATTCGCCTGGTTCCGCATGTCGGACGTCATCGAGTTCCCCCAGCGCCTGCAGCACCGCGGTGACTACAGCCACGCCGCCATGAAGATGAAGCTCCAGGCTGTCTTCGCCGGTAAAGCTCGCCGGACCATCGAACCAGAGGGCGAGGCCGCGGTCCAGCGGCTCGCCGCCGCGGTTACTGATCGTGGCAAGCTTGGCAAGCCGGGCAGTGGGCAGGCTTCCAATCATCGTTTCGTAAACGAATCGAGATTGGGGTCCGGATATGCGCACGACGGCGACCCCGGCCGGCAGTCGGCCGCTCGAAAGCGCGAAGATGGTATCCTTGAAGAGCGTCATCGGCGATCCGAACATGATCCTTCGAGCGACGCACGCGTCAACCTCAATTTGTCCGAGTGCGCCGGGCGTTGAGCCGTCAGTGTCACACGTGAATCACCGAGTCACGCGAAAGCTTCTGCCCCCGGATCGAAGCGCAGCGGCGCTTCACATGGATCGTTGCGGAGGCGAATCGGATCTGGTTAATCCGGGGCGGTGAGGGTGAGCCTCTGAACCGCGAAGGGATGGCGCTGCCGCCTGTGCGGCAGCGCTCTTGGCCGACCAATCGGCCTATGTGTTCATCGAATCGAAGAAGTCGGCGTTGGTCTTCGTCTGCTTGAGCTTGTCGATGAGGAACTCGATCGCATCCGTAGTGCCCATCGGCGCAAGGATGCGGCGCAGCACGAAGATCTTCTGCAGGTCCGAGCGCGGCACCAGCAGGTCTTCCTTGCGCGTACCAGACTTGAGGATGTCCATCGCAGGGAAGATGCGCTTGTCGGCCACCTTGCGGTCGAGCACGATTTCCGAGTTGCCAGTGCCCTTGAACTCCTCGAAGATGACTTCGTCCATGCGGCTGCCGGTATCGATCAGCGCCGTTGCGATGATGGTCAGCGAACCGCCTTCCTCGATGTTGCGCGCCGCGCCGAAGAAGCGCTTGGGGCGCTGCAGAGCGTTGGCGTCCACGCCGCCGGTCAGAACCTTGCCGGAGGAAGGGACGACCGTGTTGTAGGCGCGGCCGAGCCGCGTGATGGAATCGAGCAGGATGACGACATCCCGTCCATGCTCGACCAGCCGCTTTGCCTTCTCGATCACCATCTCGGCGACCTGCACGTGCCGCGCCGCCGGTTCGTCGAAAGTCGACGACACCACTTCGCCCTTCACCGAGCGCTGCATGTCGGTCACTTCCTCGGGCCGCTCGTCGATGAGCAGGACGATGAGATAGCACTCGGGGTGATTTGCGGTGATCGAATGCGCGATGTTCTGCAGCAGCACCGTCTTGCCGGTGCGCGGCTGCGCCACGATGAGGGCTCGCTGGCCCTTGCCGAGAGGCGCGACGAGATCGATCACGCGCGGCGAGATATCCTTGCCGGTCGGGTTGTCCGTCTCCATCTTCAGCCGCGACGTAGGGTAAAGCGGCGTCAGATTGTCGAAATGGATCTTGTGCCGGATCTTCTCAGGATCGTCGAAATTGATCGTGTTGACCTTCAGCAGCGCGAAGTAGCGCTCGCCTTCCTTCGGACTGCGGATCGGTCCTTCGACCGTATCGCCGGTCTTCAGCGAGAACCGCCGGATCTGCGACGGCGAAATGTAGATGTCGTCGGGTCCGGGCAGGTAATTGGCGTTGGCCGAGCGCAGGAACCCAAAGCCGTCCTGCAGCACTTCCACCACGCCGTCGCCGATGATCTCGACGTCCTGAGAAGCAAGCTTCTTCAGGATCGCGAACATCAGTTCCTGCTTGCGCATCACACTGGCGTTCTCGACCTCAAGAGACTCCGCGAACGCGATCAGGTCCGTGGGCTTCTTGTTCTTGAAATCCTGGAGTTTCATTTCCTGCATGGGAGAGGGTCTCGGGTCGAAGGAAGATTCGAAGGAAGATATGCCTGAGCAACGCGATGCGTGCCGAAGACGCCCGAACGGATGTGTCGAGTGCGCAAGGCGGGGAGGGAAGTATGCGCTTGTAGCGCCGCGCCCCGCAAAGAGCAAGCCGCCAATTTCGAGACGCCGCGCCTAAAACGGCTTCACGATCACCATGATCACGGTGAGGATCATCAGCAATGTAGGGATTTCGTTGACCATCCGCCAGTGCCGCGCCGGCTTCACGTTGCGATCTTCGGCAAAGCGCCGAACCGCGCCCGACAGGTAGCCGTGCACGGCCGACAGGGCGACGACAGCGGCGAGCTTCACATGCAGCCACCCGCCCTGGAAACCGAACACCCGCCAGGCCAGCCAGAGGCCGAGCGCCCAGCTGGCGATCATCGCCGGGTTGATGATGGCGCGCAGCAGGCGGCGCTCCATCACCTTGAACGTCTCCGACTGCGCGGACCCGGTCTCAGTGTCGGCGTGATAGACGAAGAGCCGTGGAAGATAGAGCATTCCCGCCATCCACGAGATCACCGCGATCACGTGCAGCGCCTTGATCCACGGATAGAGACCGTCCGGCGCCAGCAGGAAGAGGGCGCCCGTCAGCCCGACGAGGACAGCGACCGAGATTGCCGCCCGACGCGCCGCGGACCCACCGCTCCCCGTCACCGCGTTTCCGGTCATCGCACCCGCCTCATTTGGCCGACGCGCCTCTCACGCGGGCGATCATCTGCTCCACATGCGCAATCGGCGTTTCGGGGGTGATCCCGTGGCCGAGGTTGAACACCAGGGGCCCGTTGCCGAGTTCGGAAAGGATCGCGTCGACGCCCTCGCTGAGCGCGCGTCCGCCCGCCACCAGCCGCAGCGGATCGAGATTTCCTTGCACCGCCCCTTCGGCCTGCAGCTTTCTCGCCTGCGTCCACGGCACCGACCAATCCAGCCCAAGCGCGGTCACGCCCGTCCGCGCCCGGTAGGTGTCGTAGAGAGCCCCTGCGCCGCGCGGGAAGCCGATGATCGGCACGTCCGGATACTCGCGGCGCACGCTCTCGACGATCAGGCGCACCGGCTCGATGCAAAACGCCTCGAACGAGGCCTCGTCGAGCACGCCGGCCCAGGAATCGAAGATCTGGACCACGTCTGCGCCGGCCGCGATCTGGCGCTTCAGATATTCCGCCGACCGCTCCGCAAGCGTGTTCAGCAGCCGTCGCATTGCCTCGGGCGCCCGGTAGGCGAAGAGCCGCGCCGGCGCCTGGTCGGGCGTGCCGTGCCCAGCGATCATGTAGGTCGCCACCGTCCACGGCGCCCCGCAGAAGCCGATCAGCGTCGTCTCGTCCGGAAGTTCCTTCCGCAGGCGGGTTACCGTCTCGTAGACGGGAGCGAGATTCACGTGAAACGCCTCGCCGTCGAGTTCATCGACCTCGCCTTCCCGGATCGGCGTCATCAACGGTCCGCGGCCTTCCTCGAAGCGCAGGTCGCGTCCCAGCGCATGCGGGACCACCAGGATATCGGAGAACAGGATCGATGCGTCGAACCCGAACCGCCTGATCGGCTGCAGGGTCACTTCCACGGCGAGATCAGGGTTGTAGCAAAGGTCGAGGAAACCGCCGGCCTGGCGTCTGGCCTCCCGGTACTCCGGCAGATAGCGTCCGGCCTGGCGCATCATCCAGATCGGAGGAGGGAAGCTCGCTTCCCCGTTCAGCACGTCTACGACGATCCGTTTTCCGGCCAATTCGCGTTGTCCTTTCCGGCTAGCCTTAAAGAAAATCCTATTTGAAAAGAGTCTTCTGATTCTACGAGTCTGTTGGAATCGGGAGTAGGCAAAAGGTCACGCCTCGGACGCCAGAACCGAGATTTCGCGGCGAAAAGCGCTTGTCAGGCGCTCAGTGTGAACACTGGGGACAAGCTTGAAAAGCATAGCAGAGACAGGTACTTGATCAACCAGCGATTGGTCGCCGGAATCCAGCCTCCGTGGATAATTCCGAAAGCCCACAATCTTCTCCACATGGGGGCATCGAACTTCACGCCGCCTCGAATTGTGGACAAACGGCGTTCTGATACAGTCCGCCGCGCCGCCCGGGACCAGCTCGGGCGAGCCATCCACAGCCTTCAACAGGTCGGGCACATCGTCTGTGAACAAACCCCAGAGCTTCTTTCATCTGCACCTGATTTCGGACGCCACGGGCGAGACCCTGCTGGCCGCCGGCCGCGCGGCGTCCGCGCAGTACAAGGACGCGCGTGCGATCGAGCACATCTATCCCCTGATCCGCACCGAGCGGCAGCTGCAGAAGGTGTTCGAGGAGGTCGAGAACGAGCCGGGCATCGTCCTCTACACGGTCGTCGACCAGGCGCTGGCCCGGTCCATAGACGAACGCTGCCAGCAGATGGGACTGCCCTGCGTGTCCGTCCTGGAGCCGGTGCTGGCCGTGTTCCAGTCCTATCTCGGCGCGCCGGCAGGCCGGCGCGTTGGGGCGCAGCATGTGCTCGACGCCCAGTATTTCCGGCGCATCGACGCCCTGAACTTCACCATGGAGCATGACGACGGTCAGCTGCCGATGGATATCGAGGAGGCCGACATCGTCCTCATCGGCATCTCGCGCACGTCGAAGACGCCGACCAGCATCTATCTCGCCAACAGAGGCATCAAGACCGCCAACATTCCCATCGTGCTGGGCGTTCCGGTGCCGCAAAGCCTGGTCGACGCGCGGCGGCCGCTCATCGTCGGCCTGGTGGCCACCGCCGAGCGGATTTCCCAGGTGCGCCAGAACCGGATGCTGGGAACGACGTCGAGTTATGACGCGACCGACTACGTCGACAGAGCGGCCATCACCGAAGAACTGACCTATGCGCGCCAGATCTGCACCCGCCACAATTGGCCGATGATCGACGTGACCCGTCGATCCATCGAGGAAACGGCGGCAGCCATCGTTGCCCTGCGCGGCAAGTCGCGCTAGGCCGAACGCCTTCAAGGAGGCCGCATCAAATGCCCAGCGCGATCATACTTGCTTCCGGCAGTCCTTTCCGGCGACAGCTGCTCGAGAATGCCGGCCTGAAGTTTACGGTCGTACGCCCCGAGATCGACGAGCGCGCCGTCGAGGCGCCGCTGGAGGCGTCAGGCGCGACGCCTGAGGACGTCGCACAGGTGCTGGCGGAGGCCAAGGCGCTCGATGTCAGTGAAAGGCATCCCGGCGCGCTTGTCATCGGATCGGACCAGACCCTGTCGCTCGGCGACCGCGTCTTCCACAAGCCGAAGGATATGGAAGGCGCGCGCGAGCACCTGCTTGCGCTTTCCGGCAACACCCATCAGCTCAATAGCGCGGTCGCGATCGTCAAGGACGGAGAGACCCTTTGGCGTCACGTGGACGTCGCTCAGATGACGATGCGCAAGCTCGAGCCGGCCTTTATCGGCCGCCATCTGGCAAGCGTCGGGGCGAAGGCGCTGGGCAGCGTCGGCGCGTACCAGATCGAAGGCGAGGGCATACAGCTCTTCGAGAAGGTCGTCGGGGACCATTTCACCATTGTCGGCCTGCCGCTTCTGGCGCTGCTTTCCAAACTTCGGGAACTCGGAGCGATCGATGGCTGAAACCCTGAAGGCCTTCGTCTGCGGCCATCCCATCGCCCATTCGCGTTCGCCGAAGATCCACGGCCACTGGCTGCGCCAGTACGGCATCGATGGATCCTATGAGGCGGTCGACGTTTCCCCGGCCGATCTTCCAGACTTCCTGAAAAGCCTCGGGAAGCAGGGACTGCGCGGCGGAAACGTGACGATCCCGCACAAGGAAGCGGCTTTCGCCGCAGCCGACCATCGCGATGACGCGGCCGAGCAGATCGGCGCGGTCAACACGCTGTGGCTGGAGGAGGGAAGGCTGTTCGCCAGCAATACCGATGCGTACGGATTTGCCGCCAATCTGGATGACCGCGCCCCCGGATGGGCGTCGGCGTCGGCGGCGGTCGTGCTGGGCGCCGGCGGCTCGTCGCGGGCGATCGTCCATGCCTTGAGGTCGCGCGGGATCGGCGATGTCAGGGTCGTCAATCGGACGCTTTCACGGGCAACCGAACTCGCGCGGCACTTCGGCGGCGGCGTTTCGGCCCACGAACCGAAGGCGCTACCGGAGCTTCTCGGCGATGCCGGGCTCATCGTGAACACCACGTCGCTCGGCATGAAGGGGGTCGGCGAACTCCCCGCCGACCCCGAACTGATGCGAGACTCCGCGATCGTCACTGATCTCGTCTATGTGCCGCTGATGACGCCGTTCCTTGCGGCTGCCGAGCGGCGCGGGCTGAAGACGGTCGACGGGCTTGGCATGCTTCTGCACCAGGCCGTCCCCGGCTTCGAGCGCTGGTTCGGCAGGCGCCCGGAGGTAACCGCTGAGCTTCGCGCGACGATCGTGGCCGATCTGGATGCAGGCCGATGATCGTGCTGGGGCTTACCGGGTCGATCGGCATGGGCAAGTCGACGACCGCCAATATGTTCCGCGAGCTCGGCGTGCCGGTCCACGACTCCGACGAGGCAGTCCACAGGCTCTATGCGGGACCGGCTGCGGCCGCGATCGAAGCGGCGTTTCCTGGAACCGTGGTCGACGGTGTCGTCGATCGCGCAAAACTGACCGCCAGGGTCATCGGCAATCCCGAGGCGCTGCGCCGGCTTGAATCCATCATTCATCCGCTGGTGCGCGCCGACGCGGATGCCTTCCTTGCCCGGTATCGCGAAGCCGGCGCGCCGATGGCGGTGCTGGATATCCCGCTGCTTTTCGAGACCGGGGGCGAGCATCGCGTCGACAGGATCGTCGTGGTGACGGCGCCGCCCGAAGTCCAGCGCGAGCGCGTGCTTGCCCGGCCGGGAATGACCGAGGAGAAATTTGCGGCAATCCTCGCCAAGCAGGTTCCGGATGCCGAAAAACGGCGTCGGGCCGACTTCATCGTCGACACGGCACAAGGCATGGAACCGGCGCGACGGGCTGTCGCCGCCATCGTCCACAGCTTGCGCGGTGACAAAACAGGCTCCTGACATGTTCGGCTTGAAGTCGGCCATGGGTGAGCGTCAACTGGCGCAGGAGTGATTCGATGCGCGAGATCATATTCGATACCGAGACTACCGGCCTCGACGCCAAGGACGACCGGATCATCGAGATCGGCGCAGTCGAGCTCGTCAATCGCTTTCCCACCGGTCGGACCTTCCATCACTATATCCATCCGGAAGGTCGCGCGATCCATCCCGATGCTCAGGCAGTTCACGGCATCAGCCTGGCCGATCTTGCCGAAAAGCCGATCTTCTCCGGCGTTGCCGACGAGTTCATCGCGTTCATCGACGGCGCGAAGCTGATCGCCCACAACGCGAACTTCGACATCGGTTTCATCAACGCCGAATTTGCGCGGCTGGGATATGCGCCCGTCGAGACCGGCAGGGTGATCGACACGCTGGCGCTGGCCCGCCGCAAGCATCCGATGGGCCCGAATTCCCTGGATGCGCTTTGCAAGCGGTACGGCGTCGACAACAGCCGGCGCACCAAGCATGGCGCGCTCCTCGACTCCGAGCTTCTGGCCGAAGTCTACATCGAGCTGATCGGCGGCAAGCAGGCCGCGCTCATCCTGGAGACCGCGGCGGCAGCTGCGGCGGGTGAGGCTTTGAGCGCTGGGTTGGCGGATGTGAGCTACGTGCGGCCAGCGCCACTGCCGCCGAGACTGACGGAAGCCGAGCGCGCGGCGCACGCAAAGCTGGTTGGCGGGCTTGGTGAAAATGCCATCTGGGCGAAGCTCCAGCCGACCGTTCTCGCCGCCGAATAGCCTGCCGAAAAAAGAAAACCCGGCGCGAGGCCGGGTTTCCTGAAACCTTGTCCGAGAGGACCGGATCAGCTGACCTGAACCTTGGCCTTGGCCTGGTCCTCGGCGATCTTCTGCTGGAACATCTGCGCAAAATCGATCGGGTCGAGCATCAGCGGCGGGAAGCCGCCATTGCGCGTGGCGTCGGCGATGATCTGGCGCGCGAACGGGAAGAGCAGCCGCGGGCATTCGATGAACAGAAGCGGCAGCATGTGCTCCTGGGGAAAGCCGTCGATGCGGAAGACGCCGCCATAGACGAGTTCGACGTTGAAGAGCACGTCCTTGTCGTGGCTCGCCTTGGCGTTCAGCGTCAGGTTGACGTCGAAATCCTTGTCGGAAAGCGGGTTGGCGGCGACATTGACGTTGATGGCGATGCCCGGGGCGGTCTCGCGGCCGCGCAGGGAATTGGGGGCGCCGGGGCTCTCGAAGGAGAGGTCCTTCACATACTGAGCCAGCACGTTGAGCGAAGGCGGCGTGCCGTTGCCCTTCTTTTCCTCATTGGCCATCGGCCGAATCCTCATTGCTGGGGCTCTGCAAGCCCGATTTGAAGTGGCGGGTTGGCTAGCACGCTGCGTTCCGCCTTACAAGCGCGCCTTCGCCGCCCGTCGCGCCTCGAAAGGCGATCATTCGTCCTTGTTCAGCCGCCACGGCGAGCCCGGGTTTCCATCCCGCGAATAGTCGTCCTCGTCGAGGTCGATCACATTACCGCGACCGGCAGGCCGGCCTCCGGACCAGCGGGTCGACCCGAAGCCGCCTTCGAAGGAAGCGAAGCGGCCGGACGCCGCCAGCCGACCCTTGAGGAGGCGCCAGACGGCGGAACGGACCGCCGGGATCAAGAGCAGGATGGCGACCGCATCGGTCAGAAAACCGGGGATCAGAAGCAGCACCGCCGCGACGACGGTCATGACGGCCTTCACAAGCTGCGGCCCGGGATCGCTGCCGGCGCGCAGGTCGAGCTGGGCCCGGGCAAGGGCGCTTACGCCCTGCGTCCGCAGGAGGAACATGCCGAGGACAGCGCTGAGAAGCACCAGCCCGATGGTCGCGAGCACGCCGATCTCGCTTCCGACGAGCACGAAAGTGGCGATCTCAAGCAGCGGAAGGAGAAGAAGGATCAGCGGAATCAAAAGAGGAATATCCTCGGTCGGAGAGTGCACGGGCCGCGCCCCCTGGCTGGCGCATCGGGTCATACATAGGTAAGGGAAGCCCGCATTTGAATGATCACATGTTTGAATGATCGCGCGTTGCGATCTATATGGGTTGTTTGACCGCTGCATGCACACGTGCAGCGCCTGCCTCGGACAGCGGGGTAGGGGACAGGCTGGCGGACGACATGGAATATCTCGACTTCGGCACGATCTTCTTTCTGGTGGTCGCGATCGCGATCTTCGTGCAGTTGCGCAATGTGCTCGGCCGTCGCACCGGCAACGAGCGTCCGCCCTTCGATCCCTACACTGCAAACCGCACCAAGCCTGACGATGCCGCGGCCGGTCCGGACAACGTCGTCTCCCTGCCGGGCCGCAAGAAGGGCGCCGAGGGCGCCGAGGACGCCTACAAGGCCATCGACGCCTTCGCCAAGCCCGACACCGAGCTGAACAAGGGCCTGCGCGCCATCAAGGACGCAGATCCGAGCTTCGAGCCCAAGTCCTTCGTCGAAGGCGCCAAGATGGCCTATGAGATGATCGTCATGGCCTATGCGGACGGCGACCGGAAAACGCTCAAGAACCTGCTTTCGCGCGAGGTCTATGACGGCTTTGTCAGCGCCATCGGGGAGCGCGAGCAGCGGTCGGAAAAGATCCAGTCTTCCTTTGTCGGCATCGACAAGGCCGACATCGTTTCTGCCGAGATGAAGGGGTCCGAGGCGCATGTGACCCTGCGCATCGTCAGCGAACTGATCTCGGCGACGCGCAACAAGGCCGGCGAGGTCATCGACGGCGATCCGGAGACGGTCGCAGAAGTCAAGGACGTCTGGACCTTCTCGCGCGACACGCGGTCGCGCGATCCAAACTGGAAGCTCGTCGCGACCGAGGCGGAAGACTGAACCGAGGGGCGGGTGGCGCGATGGCGCTGTCGCCGCTCTTCAAACCGGTCGAGTTCGGGCAGATTCCGGGCTGGAAAGCCGATCCCAAGGCCGAAGCCTTCGCCGCATTTTCCCGCTGCGCAGCTCGGATTCACGTGAAACCATACCGGACCGGCACGCTGGGCGTGGCGGTCGAGGCCTTTTCTGCGGCCTACGCCGAAGCCCGTGCGATCGGAAGCATCGATGACGATGAGGCCCGCGCGTTCTTCGAGCGCCACTTTGTTCCCGCCTTGGTGACACCTGCCGGAAATTCGGGATTCGTGACGGGCTTCTATGAGCCGGTGGTCGAGGCGTCGCCGCATCGGACCGAGCGCTTCAAGGCGCCGCTCCTCGCCCGGCCGACCGACCTCGTCGACATCGATGACGCCAACCGGCCCGCCGGCATGGATCCCTATTTGGCCTTCGGCCGCCGCACCGCTGACGGCGTCTCCGAATATTGCGATCGCCGCCAGATCGAAACCGGATCGATCGACACGGCCGGTCTGGCATTGGCCTGGCTCGCCGATCCCGTGGATGCCTTCTTCATACATGTGCAGGGGGCTGCGCGACTGCGCATGACGGATGGCCGCCTCGTGCGCGTCACCTATGCCGCCAAGAGCGGGCATCGTTTCACCGGGGCGGGAAAGGTGCTGGCCGAACTCGGCGAGATCCCGCTCGAGCAGGTGACCATGCAGTCGATCCGCGCATGGTTCCGCGCGCATCCAGATCGGATCAACGAGATCCTCTGGCGAAACCGATCCTACATCTTCTTTCGCGAGGCGCCGGTCGAGGATGCTGCACTCGGTCCCGTCGCCGCCGCCAAGGTTCCGCTCACGCCCGGGCGTTCGATCGCGGTCGACCGGCTGCTCCATACCTTCGGCACGCCGTTCTTCATCGATGCGCCGACGCTGACCGCATTCGATGCAAAGCCCTTCCGCAGACTCATGATCGCACAGGACACCGGCTCGGCGATCACCGGTCCTGCCCGCGGCGACCTCTTTGCCGGATCGGGCGACGCTGCCGGGGAGATTGCCGGCGTCGTCCGCAACGACGCCGATTTCTATGCGCTCTTGCCGCGTGCGCTGGTCGAGGGTCGCCTCTGATGTCGGCGCGTGGCGGCAGGTCGCTCTCGGATGACGACCGCATCCTCTGGAACAAGGTAGCTCGTTCGGCAAAGCCGCTGAAGGGCACGGCTCCTCTCGGCGCCGATCCGGAAACGGTCCCGGACATGCAGCCGATCGTTCCGGCCGCCGTCTTCTCGGACATTGCGCCGCCCCCACCCAGCAAGGACCACAAGGTCGGCCGCCATCTGGACCGGCCGACCCACGACAAGCTGGCCAAGGGCAGGCTGGTGATCGAGGCCAAGGTTGACCTCCACGGCCTGACCCAGCGCGAGGCGCACGGGCTGCTGCTCTCCTTCCTGCACCGCGCCCACGCCTCCGGCGTCCGTTACGTCCTTGTCGTCACTGGAAAGGGATCGACGAACAAGGGCGACGGCGTGCTGCGGCGCGTCGTGCCGGAATGGCTGGCGACGCCGGCGTTCCGCTCGGTCGTGAGCAGTCACGACAGCGCCGCGCGCCACCACGGCGGCGGGGGCGCGCTCTACGTCCGGCTTCGTCGGCATGCGGCGGCCGGCGGATGACGCCTTTCGGCCAGAAACTGCGTGAACTCCGACGCCAGCGCGGCATCGCCCAGAAGGACATGGCGGCCGCGCTCGGGGTCAGCGCAGCCTATCTCTCGGCGCTCGAGCATGGACATCGCGGACAGCCGAGCTGGCCCTTTGTCCAGAAGGTGATAGGCTACTTCAACATCATCTGGGACGATGCCGACGAGCTCGAAAACCTCGCCTGGGCGTCCGATCCACGGGTGGTCGTGGACACGTCCGGCCTGTCGCCTCAGGCGACGCGCCTCGCCAATCTCCTGGCGCGCGACATAGGCGAACTGGACGAAGAGGCGTTGCGGGTCCTGATCGCAGCACTGGAGTCGGCGAAAAAGCGCTGAAGCCTTGTCGGATGCGCGCCGGCTGACCCGTCCTTGGCGAGAGGAACGTCAAGGAATGCATGTCATGAGCGAACAGACCTATGTGAAGTTGGGCTGGGTTCTCACCGGCCTCTATGCCTTGTTCATGCTGGTTGCTTCGGTTGCCCCCAAGCTCGTCGGTGCGTCGGTGGCGACCGAAACAATGCTGCAGCTGGGCTGGCCAGACGGCTACGTCCTGATGATCGGTATCATCGAGCTCGCCTGCGTGCTGCTCTATCTCTATCCGAGGACAAGCGTGCTCGGCGCGGTGCTGACGATGGGATTGCTCGGCGGCGCCATGGCGACCCAGATCCGAGCCGGCAGCCCGCTGTTCAGCCACGTCCTCTTCAGCGTCTATCTCGGCCTGTTCATGTGGGGAGGGCTCTGGCTGCGCGACCCTGCGCTGCGGGCGATCTTCCCCTGGCGGCAGCTCGATCAGAAGAGCGCTTCGAGCTCCGGCAGCTTCTCGTTCACCAGCCAGCCGTAGTAGTTTTCTTCGGGCAGCCGGGGCTCCAGCCCTTCGGCTGCCCGCCTGTCGTTGTCTGCGCGGAGAACGGCGGCGCGCTCCTCGGGGTTGCCCACATTGTAGAGCGTGGAGGTCACGCCCGGGTTCTTGGAAATGTCGAAATCCGCGATCGAGCTGTAGGAATCGATCGACTTCTTCAGCGTCGCCGCCACATAGGGCAGCGTGAGGTCCGGGTCCATGATCGTCTCGTAGACCTTGTTGGGCTGCGAGGCGTCGAGCGGCGGCAGGCCGGAAACCTGGGTGACGATGTCGCTCATCTGCAGCGCCGTCAGCGGATTGAGCTGGCCGATGCCGAAGGTCTGGCCGGCGTAGAGGGGCTGGAAGAAGGTCGCCGAGAAGCGCTTGTTGGGAAAGGAAACGCCGCCGACCTGTTTGCCGCGGAAGGCGTGGTCCCACACCCGCTCGCGGCAGGTCCAGACGTCATAGCTTCCCTGTTCTGCCTTGCAGGGCGTGAACTCGGCGCGCGTGACGAACTGCGAGATGTCCTCGCCGCCATAACCGAAGGAAAGCTGCTTGGTCAGGTAGGAGACAGCCTTGACGTAGTAGGTCTGGAGGCGGTCGTAGGCGTCGACGTTGTAGGTATGCTCGCCGACGATGGCGCCGACCATGTGCATCGGGTCGATGCCGTACTGCGCGGAGACCTCGACGATCTTCTTGCGCAGCTTCGCGTCGCTCTTCAGCAGGTGGTAGACTTTTCGGTACTTCGCCTCGTAGGTGGTCTTCAGCGCCTGTGTCCGCCTTGCCGAAGCGCCCGGGACTTCCGGTTGTTCTACGTTGCGGTTGCCGGGAGGCACCAACCTGGCGGCCTCAGCCGCCTGGGGCGCGAGGGCGAGGAATAAGCCGCTGGTCAGGATGACAAGGAGTTTCATTGCCGCCGCATTGTTGCCGGAAACCGCGCCGCGACCCTAAGGGAAGGCCCCCGAGCGAGTCGAGGGCCTGTTGCAGAATCTCTGCGTCGGGACCCAAGCCAGGCACGATGCAGAAATGATCTTGTCGCGACGACGCGTCTCTTAAAGGATGAAACGCGACAAATCTGTGTTCTTGGCCAGGTCGCCGACGTTCTTCTTCACGAAATCCGCGTCGATCGTCACCTCCGAGCCGGACTTGTCCGGCGCATGGAACGAGATGTCGTCGAGCACGCGTTCCATGACCGTCTGCAGCCGCCGCGCACCGATGTTCTCGACACTCGCGTTGAGGTCCACGGCGATGCCGGCAAGCGCGTCGATGGCGTCCTCGGTGAAGGACAGCGTGACGCCCTCCGTCTGCATCAGTGCGACATACTGCTTGATCAGGCTGGCCTCGGTCTCGGTGAGGATGCGGATGAAGTCCTGCTTCTCCAGTGCCCGGAGTTCGACACGGATGGGCAGCCGTCCCTGCAGCTCGGGCAGCAGGTCGGACGGCTTCGAAACATGGAAGGCGCCGGACGCGATGAAGAGGATGTGGTCCGTCTTCACCGGTCCGTACTTCGTCGCAACCGTCGTTCCCTCGACCAGCGGCAGCAGGTCGCGCTGCACGCCCTCGCGGGAGACGCCGGCGCCCATGCCGCCCTCGCGGGCCGCGATCTTGTCGATCTCGTCCAGGAAGACGATGCCGTCATTCTCCGTCGCCTCGACGGCCTGCCGCACGACCTCGTCCTGGTCGAGCAGCTTGTCGGACTCGTCGCTGATCAGGAGGTCGTAGGATTCCTTGACCGTGGTCTTGCGCGTCTTGGTGCGCCGGCCGCCCATGGCCTTGGACAGCATGTCGTTGATGTTCAGCACGCCGATATTGGCGCCCGGCATGCCCGGGATCTCGAAGCCCGGCATGCCGCCGGTCCCCGTGTCGGCGACTTCGATCTCGATCTCCTTGTCGTCGAGTTCGCCGTCGCGCAGCTTCTTGCGGAAGCTGTCGCGCGTCGCGGGGCTCGCTGTCTTGCCGACGAGGGCCTCGAGCACGCGCTCCTCGGCGTTGATGTGGGCGCGCGCCTTGACGTCCTCGCGCATCTTCTCGCGCGTGAGCCCGATTGCCACCTCGACGAGGTCGCGCACGATCTGCTCGACGTCGCGGCCGACATAGCCGACCTCGGTGAACTTGGTGGCCTCGACCTTGATGAAGGGCGCGCCGGCGAGCTTTGCCAGGCGGCGGGAAATCTCGGTCTTGCCGACGCCGGTCGGCCCGATCATCAGGATGTTTTTGGGCATCACCTCCTCGCGCATCTGGCCTTCCAGCTGCTGGCGGCGCCAGCGGTTGCGCAGCGCGATCGCCACGGCGCGCTTGGCGTCCTTCTGGCCGATGATGAAACGGTCGAGCTCGGAAACAATCTCGCGGGGGGAAAACGTCGTCATTTGCTACGCACCACTCTGCCACTGCCGGATGAACTCGAACGGATGCAGCAGCATGATCACGTTGAGCGTCAGATTATCCCGGATGACTGCGCCGACGCCGATCTCGAAGAGCAGCGCAAGCACAACAGTTGCCCATATAGGTAGCCGTCCCGCGGCAATAAAGCCCACGACCATCCAGACTGTGTCGGCGACCGAGTTGATGATGGAGTCGCCGAAGTAATCCAGCGAGATGGTCGCTTCGCGATACCGGTTGATGATGAAATCGCTGTTCTCGACGATCTCCCACGCCCCTTCGAGCAGGATCGCGAAGGCGAGGCGGAACCACAGCGAGCGCCGCGGAAACAGGAGCCACGCCAGCCCGTAGAACAGGAAGCCGTGGATGATGTGGGAGGGCGTGTACCAGTCGGAGAGATGCTGTGAGTTCTCCGAGCTCATCACCACCCCGTGCCAGAGCTTGACGTAGCCGCATTCGCAGATCGGTATGCGGCCCATGGCGTAAAGGATGACCGCTTGCAGCGCCACGAGCGCGATCGCGAGGGGAATGCCCCAGGTCCAGCCGGACCATGCCTTGCTTGCCGGTGATGTCGTGGCGCTTGCGCTGCTCATGCCCCCTCGTCCTCCGCGTCGCGGGCCATCAGAAGTACGTGGCCATAGATCGACGCGCGTTCATCTATGCGGCGAAAGCCGGCCTTTTCATAGGCGCGGATGGCGCGCGTGTTCTTCGGGTCGGGGTCGACGATCACGCGCGGCGCGCCTTCCTCGAACAGCATCGCCACGAACTGGACTATCAGGGCCGTACCGTGGCCCTCGTTGATCAATTCCCTTTCGCCGATGAACTGGTCGATCCCGAGCGTCCCGAAAGGTTGATCCGAGAAGGGGTTTTCGCCTTCTTCCAGATAGGGGTCGTAGCTCTGGATATAGCCGATCGGTCGCCCCTCGAGTTCGATGACGAACGGCTCTACCGAGATGCTGTCGATATGGTCGGCGATGCCCTCCAGCTCGCTTTCCTTGTCTCCCCACCACTCGGCCACATGTGGCTCCGCCAGCCACGCGCCGATCATGGGAAGGTCGGCTTCCATTACTGCCCGGAAGCCGTAGCGCGGACTAAGCCTCGGCGCCATCGATGGTTTCGACGATGACGCTGTGATTGGTGTAGACGCAGATGTCCGCGGCGATATCCATCGCCTTGCGGGCGATCGTCTCGGCATCGGCTTCGGTGTCCATCAGGGCGCGGGCGGCGGCGAGCGCGTAGTTACCGCCAGAGCCGATGGCCATGACGCCGTGCTCGGGCTCAAGCACGTCGCCGGTGCCGGTGAGCGCCAGCGACACGTTCTTGTCGGCCACCAGCATCATCGCCTCCAGGCGGCGCAAGTAGCGGTCGGTCCGCCAGTCCTTGGCGAGTTCTACGCAGGCGCGCGTCAGCTGGTCCGGATACTGCTCCAGCTTCGCCTCGAGCCGCTCCAGCAGCGTGAAGGCGTCTGCCGTCGCGCCAGCGAACCCGGCGATGACGTTGCCTTTTCCGATGCGGCGCACCTTCTTGGCGTTGCCCTTCATGACGGTCTGCCCGAGGCTGACCTGGCCGTCGCCGGCGATGACGACCTTGCCGCCCTTGCGCACGGTGACGATCGTCGTCCCGTGCATGATGATCTCATTCGACATGTGTTGCTCCGATGGCGCGCAATCCCCATGAGGCAATTCGCGCGGTACGAGTTCTTCGCGCTCTATGTATGGCGGAGCGTTGGCTTTGCAAATGTGCAAGTGCGAAGGCAACTGGTAATCGGCCGGACGCGCTGTTAGAACGCGCGCGGCTCGAGATCCGGGGAGAACGAATGACCGCGCGCAAGGCCTCCGTCAAACGCAAGACGAACGAGACCGAGATCTCCGTTTCTGTCGATCTCGACGGGACGGGGCGGTCCGAGATGGCGACCGGGGTCGGCTTCTTCGATCACATGCTCGACCAGCTTTCGCGTCATTCCCTCATCGACATGACGGTCACCGCCAAGGGCGACCTGCATATCGACGACCACCACACCGTCGAGGACACCGGCATCGCGATCGGCCGCGCCATTGCGGATGCGCTCGGCGAACGCCGCGGCATCATGCGTTACGCCTCGCTCGACCTCGCCATGGACGAAACGCTGACCCGCGCGGCGGTCGACGTCTCGGGGCGGCCTTTCCTGGTGTGGGATGTCAGCTTCTCGTCGCCCAAGATCGGCACGTTCGATACCGAGCTGGTGCGCGAGTTTTTCCAGGCCCTTGCCCAGAATGCGGGCATCACGCTTCACGTGACCAACCTCTACGGGGCGAACAACCATCACATCGCGGAGACCTGCTTCAAGGCGGTGGCGCGCGTCCTGCGCGCTGCGCTCGAGCCCGATCCGCGCCAGCCGAACGCGGTGCCGTCCACCAAGGGAAGCCTGAAGGGCTGATCGATGGCCACATATGTCGTCATGGAAACGAAGGCGATGCCCGGCGAAGCTACCGCGGGCACGGCATTCGTCCGCGACGGCTTCCATTGGCTTGCGTTCCTGCTTCCCGTGTTCTGGCTGCTCTGGCATCGCCTCTGGATCGAGGCCGTGCTTGCCTTCGCGGCCGTCGCCGCACTGTCCGCGGTTGTCGAGATCGCCGGCATTGCCGCCTTGGGTCCGCTGGTTGTCCTGCCGGTCTCGGTCTATTTCGGCCTGGAGGGCGCCGCCCTGCGCGTCGCGGCGTTGCGCCGGCGCGGCTGGCGGGAGTGGGGCGTGGTGCACGCCGGGAGCGTCGACGAAGCCGAGGCGCGGTATGAATACGAGCGTGTAGAGCATGACGGGCCCGAGGATCGCCTGGCATCCCCTCCGCCGCCCGCGAGCGTCCCTCTGGTGAGGCCGGCGGTCGGTCCAACGATTGGTCTTGTTTCTTATCCAGGAAAGCTCTGATGCGGGTCGCCATCATCGATTACGGGTCGGGCAATCTGCGGTCGGCCACGAAAGCCTTCCAGCGGGCAGCGCGCGACAACGCCATCGCGACCGAGGTGGAACTCACGTCCGATCCCGAGCGCGTCGCCTCCGCCGACCGGATCGTGCTGCCGGGCGTCGGCGCCTATGCGGATTGCCGGGCTGGACTGGCCGCGGTGCGGGGCATGGATGAAGCCATCCGCGAGGTTGCGATCACCCACGGGCGGCCGTTCCTCGGCATCTGCGTCGGCATGCAGCTGATGGCCGAGCGTGGACTCGAGAAGACGACGACCGAAGGCTTCGGCTGGATTGCCGGCGACGTGAAGGAAATCGTCCCGTCGGATCCGGATCTCAAGATCCCGCAGATCGGCTGGAACACGATTCACGTGAAACGGGACCATTTCCTGCTGGCGGGCATCCCCACCGGCGCGGAGGGGCTCCATGCCTATTTCGTCCATTCCTACCATCTCGAGGCGCGAGATCCCGGCCAGCTCGTGGCGGTGACGGACTATGGCGGGCAGATCACGGCCATGGTCGCGCGTGACAATCTGGCGGGAACGCAGTTTCATCCCGAGAAGAGCCAGGCGCTGGGTCTGGCCCTCATAGCCAACTTTCTGAGGTGGAAGCCATGAGCGAGCAAACTGCCGGCAAGAAGGGTTACTGGATGGCGATGGTGGACGTCACCGATCCCGACGGCTATCCGAAATACATTGCGGCCAATAAAGCGGCCTTCGACAAGTACGGAGCACGTTTCATTGTGCGCGGCGGCCGCTCGGAGGTTTTCGATGGGCCTGCAGCCTCGCGCATGGTGGTCATCGAGTTCGACAGCTACCAGACCGCGCTCGACTGTTTCCATTCGCCGGAGTACCAGGCCGCGCTCAAGCTGCGGCAGGCCTGTTCGGTCGCACACATGGCCGTAGTCGAAGGCGTCTGATCCGTGATCCTTTTCCCTGCCATCGACCTCAAGGACGGCGTCTGCGTTCGCCTGAAGCTCGGCGACATGGACCAGGCGACCGTCTACAACGCCGATCCGGCCGCCCAGGCCAAGGCGTTCGAGGACCAGGGATTCGAGTGGCTTCACGTGGTCGACCTCAACGGGGCCTTCGCGGGCAAATCCGTCAATGGCGAGGCGGTCGAGGCGATCCTCAAGGCGACCAGCAATCCGGTGCAGCTCGGCGGCGGAATCCGCACGCTCGCGCATATCGAGTCCTGGTTGGACAAGGGGCTCGCCCGCGTCATCCTCGGCACGGTGGCCGTCCGCGATCCGGATCTGGTGAAGGAGGCGTGCAGGCTCTTCCCGGGCAGGATTGCCGTGGGGATCGACGCGAAGGGCGGCAAGGTCGCGGTGGAAGGCTGGGCGGAGGCCTCCTCGCTGGAGGTCGTCGAACTCGCCAGGCAGTTCGAAGGCGCCGGTGTCGCCGCCATCATCTACACCGATATCGATCGTGACGGCATCCTGGCAGGCATCAACTGGGAGTCGACGATAAGGCTGGCTGATGCCGTTTCGATCCCGGTGATCGCCTCGGGCGGCCTGGCTTCGATCGCCGACGTCGTGCGCATGACCATGCCGGATGCGAACAAGCTCGAAGGCGCGATCTCCGGCCGCGCGCTCTATGACGGCCGCGTCGATCCGGCCGAGGCCCTGGCGATCCTGCGCCGCGATTTTCCGCGCAAGACCGCCGTGCTAGACTGACGGACATGAACATCCAGTCGAAACATCCGACCACAGCCGACGAATTCCTCCGCTGGAACGAGGGGCGCGAGGGGAAGCGGGAGTTCGTCCGGGGAAAAGTGGTCGAGATGATGATCAACACGACAAAACGACACGCAATCCTCGCCTTGCGGGTGGGGGCGATCCTGCTTCGCCAGTTTTCGTATCCTGCATATTCCGTTGGATCGGCAGACGTCGCGGTCCGCACCGGCGATGGTATTCGCTATCCCGATGTTTTCGTCGATCGCGGTACTCCGTCAAGCAACGATTCGGATCTCGTCGCCTCGGAGCCCGTGCTTCTCGCGGAGGTTCTCTCTCCATCGTCGATGAGCAGGGATTTTATCGAGAAGGTTGCCGACTACAGTGCCATTCCGTCGCTCCAGCATTATCTCATCTTGTCACATGAGGAGCCGCGCATCTGGCTGTGGTCGCGCGACGGCGCCGATGCCTGGCTCGGGCCGGACGAAATTGTCGGACGCGAGGAGATTGTCGACTTGAAGCGGCTTGGTGCAACCATCGCGCTCGCGGAGGTGTATTCAGGGATCGACCGTGGGTCGGTTCAATGACCCTCAAAGCCCGCATCATTCCCTGTCTGGACGTGAAGGACGGCCGCGTCGTCAAGGGCGTCAACTTCGTCGATCTGATAGACGCTGGCGATCCTGTCGAGGCGGCGAAAGCCTATGACGCCGCCGGGGCCGACGAACTCTGCTTCCTCGACATCACCGCCTCCTCCGACAACCGCGAGACGATCTTCGACGTGGTCGCCCGCACGGCCGAGCAATGCTTCATGCCGTTGACCGTCGGTGGCGGCGTCCGCCAGGTGGCCGACATCCGCAAGCTGCTCCTAGCCGGCGCCGACAAGGTGTCGATCAACACGGCAGCGGTGAAGGATCCTGATTTCGTCGCAGAAGCCGCCGACAAGTTCGGCAACCAGTGCATTGTCGTGGCGATCGACGCGAAACGTGTTTCGGGCGAGGGCGAAGCCGGCCGATGGGAGATTTTTACCCACGGCGGCAGGCGGGCGACCGGCATCGATGCGGTCGAATTTGCGGTGAAGATGGTCGACCTCGGCGCCGGAGAGATCCTGCTGACGTCGATGGACCGCGACGGCACCAAGGGCGGCTATGACCTGGCGTTGACCCGCGCCGTGGCCGACGCGGTCCGGGCGCCGGTCATCGCGTCAGGCGGCGTCGGCAACCTGGATCACCTGGTCGACGGCATTCGCGAGGGGCATGCGGCGGCAGTTCTTGCCGCATCGATTTTCCATTTCGGCACTTACACCATTGCGGAGGCCAAGGCGCACATGGCAAGAGCCGGCGTGCCGGTGCGGCTCGACCGCACGACCTGAACAGCCTGCCGAGGGGCGGATGAGCGATTTTTCCCTGTCAGACCTGGAACGGATCATCGCGGCGCGCGCCGCCTCGGGTGATCCGGATTCGTGGACCGCGAAGCTGATCGGCAAGGGCATGCCGAAGGCCGCGCAGAAACTCGGCGAGGAAGCCGTCGAGACGGTCATCGCTGCTGTCGGCAAGGACAGGCCGGGGCTTGTTTCGGAAAGCGCTGACCTGCTCTATCATTGGCTCGTCGTGCTGCACATCGCCGGCGTTCCCATGTCAGAAGTCCTCGCGGAGCTCGGCCGCCGCACCGCGCAATCGGGGACTGCGGAAAAAGCATCGCGGCAAGGCGGCGGCTGAGGTAGCGCATGGATCAGCTGGTTCCGACCGAAAAGTACTCCCCATACCGCTTCTTCTCCGCCGACGAGTGGGCGGGGTTCCGTGCCGACACGCCGCTGACGCTGACCGAGGAAGAAGTCCAGCGCCTCGGCTCGCTGAACGACCCTATCGATCTCGGCGAAGTGCGGCGCATCTATCTGTCCATGTCGCGGCTCCTGTCCGCGCATGTCGAGACCACCCAGGCGCTTTATGCGCTCCGCAAGCGCTTTTTCAACGCTGCCGACAGCGCGACGAAGACGCCATTCATCATCGGCATTGCCGGCTCGGTCTCCGTCGGCAAGTCGACCACCGCGCGTATCCTGAAGGAACTGCTGCGCCGTTGGCCGTCGAGCCCCAAGGTCGATCTCGTGACCACCGACGGCTTTCTCTATCCGAACGACACTCTCAGGCAGCGCAACCTGATGGAGCGCAAGGGCTTCCCGGATAGCTACGACGTCGGCGCACTTCTGCGTTTCCTGTCGAGCATCAAGTCCGGACAGGCGAACGTCCTAGCGCCGGTCTATTCACATCTCACCTACGACGTGCTGCCGGGCGAGTTCGTCACCATCGACCGGCCCGACATCCTGATCTTCGAAGGACTGAACGTGCTGCAGCCGGGAGATCTGCCAAGGGACGGCAAATTCATCCCGTTCCTGTCCGATTTCTTCGACTTCGCAATCTATATCGACGCGGACGAGGACCTGATCCATAGCTGGTACATTGCGAGGTTCATGCGCCTGCGCGAGACTGCCTTCCGCAATCCCCAGTCATTCTTCCATCGCTATTCGCAGCTCTCTGACGACGCCGCACGGGCGATTGCGGAGGGGCTCTGGGCGAACATCAACCTGAAGAACCTGCGCGAGAACATCCTGCCGACGCGGCCGCGCGCGGACCTCATCCTGCGCAAAGGCGCCGACCACCTGATCGAGAAAGTGGCGCTGCGGAAGCTCTGACGCCGATTTAGAGGCATTCCTCCGCTATGCGGGGGAGGCATCCGCCACCTCACCGCCTGCGGCGACGGGAACGCGGCTGGCTCGACCGCGACGGCCAGCGTCCGGCAGCCACTTCCGGAGCGCATAATGAATGCCGACGGTGAGCGCGATGGCCGCGTATCCGTCGATCGAGTAGTGCCAGGCGAGATAGACCGAGCTCATCAGCACGAAGGCGACATAGACGAAGGCAAGCGCCCCGAGCACACGACTGCGATCCCAGACGAACAGCGCGTTGAGCGTGATCAGGCCGACATGCACGCTGGGGAACGCCGAGATGCCTGATCCGAAGCCGGTGATCCCCTTCTGGTGGAGGTCCCAGAGGTAATCCTGGTAGAAGGCGGCGGAGGCGGCCGAACCGGATGCGCTGCCGAGAAACGCCACCTGTTCGCCGAAGCGGGCGCTGTCTCCGGTCACGAAGCCGTAGTAGACCGGCCCGGCCGAAAGCAGCGTGCCAGCCACCAGATTGCCGACCACGATCCAGACCAGCATGAAGGACAGGATATAGCGGGTCCGAATTGCCGCCGCCTTGGGCGAGGTGGCGACGTAGAACAGGGCGCCGAAGCAGATGATGAACCAGAGGTTGCTGTAGTTCAGCTGGACGATTGACAGGAACCAGTCGGTTTTTGCGACGGAATAGAGAAGACGCCAGGGGTCGTTGCCAAGATAGAGGGCGGCGTCCAGGTCAGCGAGCAACCGGTCGTAGGGGAAGCCGCCCTGCCATGCCGACAGCCCGTTCTTCACCGATGTGAACGTGCCCTGGAAGAACATCAGCGCCATCACGAGGCAGATGCCGGAGACGAAGTAGGCGACCTTGTCCGGGGCGAAGACGCGCGTGGCGGCGAGCCAGCGGCGGTTGTTGAACCTATGGATCAGCTTGGCCCAGTGCAGGGCGAAGGCGATGATGGGGAACAGGAACAGGAACAGCACGCACCATTTGGTAAGATAGGTCGAGTAGGTCGCGAGGTCGCTGCGCCCGGTCGCGGTCAGGAATACGAGTCCGGCCAGCGTGTACGCCGCAATGGCAAGATAGAGGGGGGCATCGTCGCGGATGCGACCGAGAAGCCGGCGCGCGAACTCTGGCGCATAAGCTGGCTTTGGCGAGCGGATGGCGCGGATCGTGGACATCCAGTATGGCGTAGCCGACGAGTGTCTAGATTCCGTTACTGACGTTCGCTGCATCTTCAGGTCGTAGCTGGCTTGGCGCATGAACCGCGCGGCTGTCCTCCGGCGCCTGGTCGCGCTCGGAAAGGCCGTAGTCTCGCACGACATGGGCGATGCGCAGACGATAGCCGGCAAAGACGCCGCTGCGCCCGGCCGTCTGCGCTTGCCGGTGTTCTTCCGTGTTGCGCCAGGCCCTGACGGCCTCCTCGTCGCGCCAGAACGACAGTGACAGCAGCTTGCCGGGATTGGTGAGGCTCTGGAAGCGTTCGACGGAGATGAAGCCGTCGATCCCGTCGAGCAGCGGCTTCAGCGCGCCCGCGATGCCGAGATACGCGTCCTTCCGGCCTTCGGCCGGCTCGACCTCGAAGATGACGGCGATCATGGGACGATCCTTTCGCTGTGGGGCGCGGATGCCAGCTTCAGGAACATGCGATCCTCGCGGCGGATGAACTGCCGCGTCCTGGCGAACTCGTAGTTTGCCTTGCCGAGCGGGTCGGCGGCAAGGCGGGCCCGATAGGCCTCGTAGGCGGCGAGGCTCTCGATGTTGTAGACGCCGTAGGCCGTGGTGGCTGAGCCTTCGTACGGCGCGAAATAGCCGATCAGCTCCGCCCCGCAGCGCGGGATCGCCTGGCGCCAGTTGCGGGAATACTCGACGAAGGCGTCCCTCTGGTAGGGATCGATCTCGTAGCGGATGAAGCAGGTGATGGTCACGTCGTAGTCCTCATCATGGCGCGGGCACGCTTCGACCCGCATAAAAACGTCTTGCTGAATGGTATGGTAGGCCTGCGGGCCTAGCGGAAGTGGCGCGCGCGGATCCGGCGCACGTCGTCGGGAGCCAGTCCGATGTCCTTGAGGCGATCGTCGTCCAGTTCCGCCAGCACCTCCTCCGAGCACCGGAGTTCGAACCAGCGGTCGAGCCGGGCGAGGATGCCGCGAAGGCGAGCGGCGGGCCTGGGTGCGAACCGGAAGCGCGGGCGGGGGGAGTTCATGGTCATATCTCCTTTACTGAGGCTCCGACCATAGAACTTGCCTGACGAGAATGCTTCGATTAGGATCGAACTATGCGTGATGGACCCGACATAGCCCGCATCGCCACACTGGTGGGCGACCCCGCCCGCGCCAACATGCTGACGGCGCTCATGGATGGCGGAGCCCTGACGGCGAGCGAACTGGCGCTGGAGGCCGGCGTGAGCCTGCCGACGGCAAGTTCGCACCTCGCCAAGCTCACGGAAGGCGGCCTGCTCACGGTCGCCAGCCAGGGGCGCCACCGCTATTACGGACTGGCCGGCGCCCCCATCGCTGCCATGCTGGAAGCGATCATGGGCGTTGCCGAAGCCGCGGGGCCCAAACGGGCGCGTCCCGGACCGCGCGACGCGAACATGCGCGAAGCACGCGTCTGCTACGACCACCTTGCCGGCGAGCGCGCCGTCGCCATGTTCGACCGCTTCGTGGATCGGAAGGTGCTCATGCGCGACGGCGACGATATCGCCCTCGGTCCGAACGGACCGTCGTTCTTTCAGGCGGTCGGCATCGACGCGAATTCCCTGGCCGGCCAGCGGCGTCCGGTGTGCCGCGCCTGCCTCGACTGGAGCGTGCGGCGCACGCACCTCGCCGGCGCGCTGGGCGCTGCGATCTTCGACAAGATCGTTGCGGAAAAATGGGCGCGCCGGGAGCCGGGCGGGCGCACGGTGACGTTCTCGCCCAAGGGCAAGATGGCCTTTGAAAAGGCGTTCCTGGGGTAGAAGCGCCGGGACGGTCGGAACGTCCCCGACACCCGGCGTACACCCTCGCATCGCCACGCCCGCTTTCGCGTCTGGCCATTGTCAAAGAACGTTCCCGACCGGGGGTCAGGAAGTCCCGACCGGGAAGACGGGCGGCCGTTCGGTCGCTCGTAACATAGAATGTGCGGCCTCGCGGCCGCCCGTCCGGTGGTCTTGCCCCACCTGTCCCGCCCGGCCCATCGGGTCGCGGTCGGCGGTCGGGGCCCGGACCTGGGGGCTCATCACCCAGCAGCGCCACCGTAGCGCTGCCGATCCGGCACCGTCCCCTGCCCGGAGGGTCGGTGGCCATCCGTTTCCCGTGCAGGGGCGAGACGGATTATGGGGGCGGTGCGGAGGGTGGGGAGAATTTTTTCTCGGGCGGGAGGTGAGGGTGACTGGAAAGGCGCAGTTATAACAATGTGTTAGGAGGTTGTTGGCGCTGTCGGAGAGCGCGAAATGGGGTGTTTTATCCCCGCCGAACTCCCATTTTGGCGACGGGGTGTTGCATTGCGCCGTCGGCGTGCTGCCGGGACGGTACGGCATGGGTCCTAGGCTCTCCGCAGTTCGCTTCGCTCCTGCTTCGGCCTAGGATGACGAAGGGGAGGGGGCGCCACGCCAATCGGGGGGGCGCCACGCCAATCGCCAAACTTGTTGACTGAGCACAGGCGACACCGAACGCCAACATTGGCGACCGAGCATAGGCAACACGCCAACATTGGCGATTGCGTTCATGCGGCATCCGTCGCCAACGTTGGCGATTAGCGGCCGGCATCTCAACCTTCGTCATCCCAGGGCAAGCGCAGCGAAGCGGAGCGCGACCCTGGGACCCATGCCGGAACAGGGGGGCGTGCGCCAATGGGGCGATGTCCAGCGAGGCAACCCGCGGCGGCGCGTCCAAGGTGAAGCCGGTGCATCGTGCAGCGGCCGCCGGCCACGGCGATGTGCGGACGCGACGCGCCTCCGCCCTGGCGCGATCGCGCCATTCGGCGACGACGGGCGACGGCCTAGTCTCGACCCATGACCGGCTATGTCTACATGCTCGCCAGCCAGAAGCGCGGGACGATCTACATCGGGGTGACCAACGACCTGGGCCGTCGCATACCGGAGCACAAGGAGGGCCGGGGCTCGAAGTTCACTGCCCGCTACGGCGTGGTCAGGCTGGTCTGGTACGAGGAGCACTTCGACATCCGCGACGCCATCCAGCGCGAGAAGTCGCTGAAACGCTGGCTGCGCCAGTGGAAGATCGCGCTGATCGAGAAGACCAATCCGGAGTGGCATGAGTTGTGCCGCGGCACCGGGTGGTGAGGCGCTTGCCTGGGACTGATGGAAGGCCGCGGATAGGTCAAGGCTTGGCAACTTGCACCGTTGATCGCATGCCCGAAAGGTCAGGGCATGGGTCCTAGGCTCTCTGCAGTTCGCTTCGCTTCTGCTTCGGCCTAGGATGACGAAGCGTTGGGAGGTGAGTTCGCCAATCGCCAGCGCCGACGTTGATGATTGGCCGCTGACACCCCCAACTTCGTCATCCCAGGGCAAGCGCAGCGAAGCGGAGCGCGACCCTGGGACCCATGCGGTGACTTGGGAGGCGCACACCATGGGTGCAGAAAACCGATGCGTGACGCCGCGTCACGCGAGCCACCGCGGCCAGGGACGCGCCACACTCACCAGAACTGGCCGTCATCCCACCGGCGGCGGCGGGACAGTCGAATCGCCTGCGCCGCGCACCTGCTGGTCGAAGTCGATGATCGAGCCGGTCATCATGCCGCTCTCCGCGCTCGCCAGGTAGGCGACCGCGCGGGCCACCTCGTCCGTCTTCAGCAGTCGGCCGAAGGGGCGACCCTTTTCCGCGGCTTCGAGCCAGCCGGGCTGGGCGTCGTGGTAGGTCTTCATGATGCGGTCTTCGCCGGGCGTGTCCATCCAGCCGATGGTGAGTCCATTCACGCGGATCCGGTGGTTCATGACGCTGTAGGCGACGTTGCGCGTCAGCGTGATCAGCGCCCCCTTGGAGGCGCAGTAGGCGGTGATGAAGCTCTGCCCGCCGTGGCCGGACATCGAGATGATGTTGACGATCGAGCCCTCAATCTTCTCGCGCTTCATGACGTGGAGCGCATCCTGCATCAGGAAGAACGGCGCCCGCACATTGACTGCGAACATGGCGTCGAACAGTTCCGGACTGGTGTCCCAGATCGTGCCGCGGTCGGTGATGCCGGCCGCATTGACCAGGATGTCGACGCGCCCGAACGCCTTGTCGGCGGCGGGCACGATCTTCGCGACGTCTTCCTGGCTGGCGAGATCGCCGGCGACGAAGACGGTGCGGACCCCCTTGTTCTCCAGGACGGCCCGGACCCTGTTGCCGCGTTCCTCGTTGCGTCCCGTGATCACCAGCCCGGCGATGCCGCGGTCGGCGAAGAGGTGGGCGATGCCCTCGCCGAGGCCTTGGGTGGCCCCGGTAATGACGGCCACCTTGCCCTCCAGGGAAAGCTTTTCGAACGAGTTCGGGTCGATCATATCAGACCACCTCCACCGGCTTGCCGGTCTCCAGGGATTTCTGGGCGGCGTCGGCCAGTTGCTGCGCCTTCAGCCCGTCCGCGCCGTCCGGGGACGGTTTCCTGCCCCTCTCCATCGCGTCGATGAAGGCCTCGATCTCGTTGCGGTAGGCGGCTGCGTAGCGCTCCAGGAAGAAGTTCTGCACGGGATCCGCGGTCAGGCCGCGCTCGCCCGCAAACATCACCGTCGTCTCGTGCACGTTGCCGGCGCTGAGCAGTCCCTTCGAGCCGTGCACCTCGATGCGCTGGTCGTAGCCGTAGGTGGCGCGGCGCGAGTTCGAGATCTGGCAGATCTTGCCGCTGCGGGTCTTCAGCAGCACCGCCGCTGTGTCGACGTCGCCGGCCTTGCCGATCGCAGGATCGACAAGCGCCGAACCGAGGGAGAATACCTCGATCGGATCCTCGCCGAGCAGGAAGCGGGCCATGTCGAAGTCGTGGATCATCATGTCCCGGAACAGGCCGCCCGAACGTTCGATATAGGAGACCGGCGGCGGCCCGGGATCGCGTGACAGGATCGAGACCATCTCCACCTCGCCGGCCACCCCGTCCGCGACGCGTCTCTGCAGGGCGGCGAAGTTGGGGTCGAAGCGCCGGTTGAAGCCGATCATCAGCGGAACGCCTGCCGCCTTCACGCGCTCCAGCGTCTTGACGATGCGCCCGGAGGAGAGGTCGACGGGCTTCTCGCAGAACACGGCCTTGCCGGCTGCTGCGGCGCGATCGATGAAGTCGGCATGCGTGTCGGTCGGGGTTCCGATCAGCACGGCGTCGATGCTCTTGTCGCCGAGCAGGTCGTCGATCGAGCGGACGGGCGCACCGGTCGCGGCGGCGAGCGCGTTTGCGCCGTCCGGCATCGGATCGGCTATGCCCGCCAGTTTTGCGCGTCTGGATGCTGCGATGTTGCGGCCGTGAATCTGCCCGATGCGACCGGCGCCGAAGAGCGCAATCGATACCATCTGTTCCTCCCTGGAAGGCAATCGCGTGGCAGAATGGATATTCCATATTGACTTTGTCAATGGAATTTCTGTTTCATTACGTGTCACTTGTTCCATTCTGCGCGGCGCGGCTCCAGCGCCCGCGGAGCTTGCCGGTTTCAGCGAGGAGAAGCCGCTTGGCCACCACGAAAAAGCTCGACGTCATCACCATCGGGCGCGCCTCCGTCGACCTCTACGGCCAGCAGATCGGCTCGCGTCTCGAGGACATCGCCTCCTTCGCCAAGTCCGTCGGCGGCTGCCCGGCCAACATCGCGATCGGCACGGCGCGGCTCGGCCTGCGCTCGGCCTTGATGACGCGCGTCGGCGACGAGCAGATGGGGCGCTTCATCCGCGAGCAGATGCAGCGGGAAGGCGTCTCGACGGATGCCATCGTCGTCGACCGGGAGCGTCTGACCGCGCTGGTCCTGCTCGCGGTGGAGGAGGAGGGCGTCTCGCCGATGATCTTCGTGCGCACCGACTGCGCCGACATGGCGCTGTCGCCGGACGACGTCGACGAAGCTTTCGTCGCCTCGGCGCGGGCGGTCGTGGTGACGGGTACGCACTTCTCGCGCCCGAACACCGAGGCGGCGCAGATGAAGGCGATCAGGATCGCCAAGGCGTCGGGCGGAAAGGTCGTGTTCGATATCGACTACCGACCCAATCTGTGGGGCCTGGCCGGGCACGCGGCGGGGTTCGAGCGCTATGTCAAGTCGGAGACGGTGTCAGCCAAGATGCGCGCCGTCCTGCCGTACTGCGACCTCATCGTCGGCACCGAGGAGGAAATCCGCATCGCCTCCGGTGCGGACGACGTGCTGGGTGCGCTGAAAGCGATACGCGCGCAGACGGACGCCACGATCGTGCTGAAGCGCGGCGCGATGGGATGCATCGTCTATGACGGGCCGATCAGCGACGATCTGGAGGACGGCATCGTCGGCGACGGATTTCCGATCGAGGTCTTTAATGTGCTCGGCGCCGGGGACGCCTTCATGTCAGGCTTCCTGCGGGGCTGGCTGGGCGGCGAAAGCCTGAAGACGGCGGCGACCTGGGCGAATGCCGGCGGGGCCTTCGCGGTATCGCGGCTGCTCTGCTCTCCCGAATACCCGACCTTCGAGGAACTGCAGTTCTTCCTGAAGCAAGGCAGCAAGCACCGCGCCCTGCGCAAGGACGAGGCGATCAACCACGTGCACTGGGCGACGACACGCCGCCGCGATATCCCGTCCCTGATGGCGCTGGCGGTCGATCACCGGCTGCAACTGGAAGAGGCGGCAAGGAAGGCCGGAGCCGACGAGAGCCGGATCGGCGCCTTCAAGGTGCTGGCGGTGAAGGCGGCGGCCAGGGTCGCGAACGGCCGCCCGGGCTACGGCATGCTGATCGACGAGAAGCATGGCCGCGACGCCATGTTCGAGTTCGCGCGGCATCCGTTCGCGTGGCTGGGCAGACCGGTCGAGCTTCCGGGATCGCGTCCGCTGCGTTTCGAGTTCAGCCAGGACATCGGCTCGCAGCTCGTCGAATGGCCGGTCGACCACTGCATCAAATGCCTGTGCTTCTATCATCCGGACGATTCCGCCGAACTAAAGCGGGAGCAGGGGGAGAAGCTCAAAACCCTGTTCGAGGCCGCGCGAAAAGTCGGCCGCGAATTGCTGGTCGAGATCATCGCCGGCAAGCATGGCGCGCTGAAGGAGGACACGATTTCGCGGGCGCTGCAGGACCTCTACGATCTCGGCATCAAGCCGGACTGGTGGAAGCTGGAGCCGCAGGCTTCGGCAGCCGCCTGGGCGGGCATCGAGGCGACCATCGCGCGGAATGACGCCTGGTGCCGCGGCGTCGTGCTGCTCGGCCTGGAGGCGCCTCAGGAGGCGCTCGAACGGGCGTTCGCCGCGACGGCGGGGACCTCGATCGTCAAGGGATTCGCGGTCGGCCGTACCATCTTCGCGGAGGCTGCCGACGCGTGGCTGTCGGGCCGTATCGGCGACGAGGAGGCGATCGCCGACATGGCCGGTCGTTTCGAGAAATTGACCGCAGCGTGGCTTGCCGCACGGGGGCGTGCGGCGGCATAGTCGGGATGGGAGGAGTTCTGGAATGGCAAAGACCATCCGCCTGACCATGGCGCAGGCGCTGACGCGCTTTCTTGCCCGCCAGATGACCGAGATCGAAGGCGAAAAGGTCCCGCTGTTCGGCGGCGTCTGGGCGATCTTCGGGCACGGCAACGTCGCCGGCGTGGGCGAGGCGCTCTACCAGGTGCGCGACGAGCTGCCGACTTTCCGCGCTCATAACGAGCAGGCCATGGCGCATGCCGCCATCGCCTATGCCAAGGCGCATTTCCGCCGCCGCATGATGGCGGCGACGAGTTCCATCGGGCCGGGCGCGCTGAACATGGTGACGGCCGCCGCGCTGGCCCATGTCAACCGGCTGCCGGTCCTGCTGCTGCCGGGCGACGTCTTCGCCAACCGCATTCCCGATCCGGTGCTCCAGCAGGTCGAGAGTTTCGGCGACGGCACGGTTTCGGCCAACGACTGCTTCCGGCCGGTTTCGAGGTACTTCGACCGGATCACCCGGCCGGAGCAGATCGTCCCGGCTCTGGCGAGGGCGATGCAGGTGCTGACCGATCCCGCCGAATGCGGTCCGGTGACGCTGTCGCTGTGCCAGGACGTGCAGGCCGAGGCATATGACTATCCGGGGGATTTCTTCGAGGAGCGCGTGTGGACGCCGCGTCGGCCGCGTCCAGATCTGCACGAATTGAAGCTTGCCGCCGAGGCGCTGAAGTCGGCGAAGAAGCCGCTGATCATTGCCGGCGGGGGCGTCCTCTATTCGCAAGCCTCGCCGGCGCTGGCGAAGTTCGTCGAGGCCACGGGCATTCCGGTCTGCGAGACGCAGGGCGGAAAATCGTCGCTGCCGGACGACCATGCGCTCAACATGGCGGCTGTCGGCGTCACCGGGACGTCGGCTGCGAACCGGCTGGCCGAGGAAGCGGACGTGGTGCTGGCGGTCGGCACCCGGCTGCAGGATTTTACCACGGGGTCGTGGGCGCTGTTCAAGAACGCGGGGAAGACGCTGATCGGGCTCAACGTGCAGGCCTTCGATGCGGGCAAGCACCGGGCGTTGTCGCTGGTCGCCGATGCGCGCGAGGGACTGAAGGAGCTGGAGAGGGCGCTCGACGGCTGGAAGGCGCCCGCTGCCTGGACCGAGAACGCCAGGGGCGGCAAGGCGGAGTGGCGCAAGGCGGCGGACACGGCGACGGCCGCGACCAATGCTGCACTTCCCTCCGACGCGCAGGTGATCGGCGCCGTGCAGCGCGCCATGGGCTCCGAGATCACCCTGCTGCACGCCGCGGGCGGGCTGCCGGGGGAACTGCACAAGCTCTGGCAGGCGGGGTCGCCGGGCTCCTACCACGCCGAATACGGCTTCTCGACCATGGGCTACGAGATCGCGGGCGGGCTTGGCGTGAAGATGGCCAGGCCCGACAGCGAGGTCGTGGTGATGGTCGGCGACGGCTCGTACCTGATGCTCAATTCCGAGATCGCCACCTCGGTCATGCTCGGCCAGAAGCTCACGGTGGTCCTGCTCGACAATCGCGGCTTCGGCTGCATCAACCGGCTGCAGATGGCGACCGGCGGCGAGAATTTTAACAACCTGCTGAAGGATGCGCGTCACGAGACGTTGCCCGAGATCGACTTCGTCGCGCACGCTGCGAGCATGGGGGCGATCGCCGAGAAGGCGCATTCGATAGCCGACCTGGAGGCGGCGCTTGGCAGGGCGAAGGGGAACGATCGCACGACGGTGATCGTGATCGACACCGATCCGCTCGTCTCGACGGATGCCGGCGGCCACTGGTGGGACGTCGCGGTGCCGGAGGTTTCGGCGCGGACGCAGGTGAATGCGGCGCGCAAGAAATACGAGGACGCGGTCAGGCTGCGGGTGGGGAACTAGCGACTGAGAAGACTGGATCACCCCACCCGCCTCGCTGCGCTCCGCACCCTCCCCATCGTGGGAGGGAGTGGCGCCAAGCTCCGTGGCCTTCCTCCCTCGAAAGGGGAGGTGGTCCGAAGGGCCTGAGGGGGTGGAAATGCAAAGACGGCCAATCGGAGCAACGACGTGAAAGCCAAACTGGGCATGTCCCCCATCGCGTGGTGGAACGACGACCTGCTGGAGCTCAGCGATGACGTGTCGCTGGAGGAATGCCTGCGCCAGTCGCGCTCGGCCGGTTTCACCGGCATGGAGATGGGCCGCCGCTTCCCTAACGATCCGAAGGTGATGCTGCCGATCCTGAAGGAGGCCGACGTGACGCTCTGCGGCGGCTGGTTCTCGGGTACGCTGGTGAACGAGGATCTGGAAGAGAACATGGATCGCATCCGGCCCATGATCGAGCTGTTCAAGGCGGTGAGTGCGCCCTGCATCGTCTATGGCGAGGTCGGCCGCTCGATCCAGGGCGATCGCTCGAAGCCGCTCGCCACCAAGCCGCGGCTCATGGACGACGAGATGCGCGCCTATGGAAGGAAGCTGACCGAATTCGGCGAATGGTGCGCCGACCGGGGCATGCCGCTCGCCTATCACCACCACATGGCGGCGGTGGTCGAGACGGAGCCAGAGCTCGACGCATTCATGCGCAATTCGGGCCCCGGCATCCCGCTGCTGCTCGACGCGGGCCACCTCGCCTTTGCCGGCGGCGACCCGCTGCGCGCCATCGACAAGCATCACGCCCGCATCAACCATGTGCATGTGAAGGACGTGCGCATGGAGGTGATCGATAAGCTCGACCGCAGCCGCCAATCCTTCCTCGATGCGGTCGCGCTCGGCGCCTTCACCGTGCCCGGCGACGGGTCGCTGGATTTCGGGGCCATCGTGCAGAGGCTCGCCGACCATGGCTACCAGGGCTGGTTCGTGGTCGAAGCCGAACAGGACCCGAAGAAAAGCCCGCCGCTGAAGATGGCGCAGATCGGCCACAAGGAACTGATGCGCGTGATGACGAATGCCGGCTATACCGTCGAGACGCAGGGCTTTCCCAATGCCTGAGCATTTCGAGTTCCAACCTGTCCAGGACCGTTACGATGCGTGACACCGAGCATCCCTTCTTCCGGCCGCTGTGGCGGCGCGTTCTCCTCGTTGTGGTCTGCATCGGCTGGGCGATCTTCGAGTTCGTCAACGGCGCGCAGCTCTGGGGCATGATCGCGCTGGCCTTCGCCGCCTATGCGGTCTGGGCCTTCTTCATCGCCTACAACCCGCCGCCCGTGGAAGACGCCAAGGAGTGAGCCGATGTCGCGTCTGCTGGTCAAGCCGCAGGGAAAACGGGGACGCGTGTCGCACGTCACGCCCGAGAATGCCGGCTGGACCTATGTCGGCTTCGACCTGCACCGGCTCGCGCCGGAGGACGTCGCGTCAGGCGAAACCGGCGCGCGCGAGGTCTGCCTCGTCTTCGTGACCGGCAAGGGAAGGGTCACCGCCGGCGGCAATGACCTGGGACTTCTTGGCGAGCGCATGTCGCCGTTCGAGGGCAAGCCGTGGTCGGTCTACCTGCCGCAAGGCTCGGACTGGTCGGTGACGGCGGAAACGGAGCTCGAACTTGCGGTGTGTTCCGCGCCGGGCCTCGGCGGCGGCCTGCCGATCCGCGTCATCGGGCCGGAGGATGTCGGCCGCGAAGTGCGCGGCAAGGGGACCAACACCCGGCACGTCACCAACATCCTGCCCGAGACCGCGCCGGCGGATTCTTTGCTGGTCGTGGAGGTCATCACGCCGGGCGGCCACACCTCCAGCTATCCGCCGCACAAGCACGACCAGGACAATTTGCCGGCGGAGTCCTATCTGGAGGAAACGTACTACCACCGCCTCAACCCGCCGCAGGGTTTTGCCTTCCAGCGCGTGTACACCGACGATCGTTCGCTGGACGAGGCGATGGCGGTCGAGGATGGCGACGTCGTGCTGGTGCCGAAGGGATACCACCCCTGCGCCGCCTGCCACGGCTACGACCTCTACTATCTCAACGTCATGGCCGGCCCGAAGCGGACCTGGAAATTCCATAACGCGCAGGAGCATGAGTGGCTGCTGAAGGCGTAAGCCTCGTCAGCCGATGCGCGCGAGGTGGTTGTCCCAGACATAGTCGGGATGGGACCATTCGGCCCCGTCCGGCCCGAGCGTCTCGCCGGTGCCCGTCGTCGCGCGGAATCCGTCGAGGTCGGGCGCGAGGCCGCAGACCTCGACCAATGACCTCGTCTCGACGATCTTCCGGCTGGCCGCATCGATGACGGCCATGGTGTTGCCCTGCGGCGAGGACACGGCGATGGTGCCGGCGTCCCGGTTGGCGGCGACGGAGCCGATATAGTTGCGGAAGCCGCCCAGCACGCCGTCCGCCATCTCGACCAGCTCCAGTTTTTCGCCCCGCCGCGCCGAACCGACCAGAAGCGGCCGCTCGGTCGCGGGGCCTTCATGCTGGCAGCCGAACCACACCGCACCGGCGGCGTCGGTGTCCATGTGGCGGATCGAGAGCTGGTGCAGTTCCGGCGGCAGCTCGTGATGCTCCAGCCGGTCACCGGTGACGCGGTCGACGAAGACGAGCGACGGCTTCATCGTAGGGATGTTCAGCTTGGCCCGGCCGAAATCCGGATGGGTCTCGATACCGCCATTGGCGATGGCCAGCGTCCGCCCGTCGCCAAGCAGCAGCACCTCGTGCGGACCGACGCCCCACGTCGGGAATTCGCCGATCCGCCGAAAACCGTCGGTCGCATCGTAGACGCCGATCATGCCGGCGGCGTTGTCAAAATCGTTCTCGGTCGCATAGAGCAGCCTGCCGTCAGGCGAGAAGGCCCCGTGGCCGTAGAAGTGGCGGCCCCCGACGCTGGCGATTGTCACCGGCGCTGCCTCCCCCTTGTGGTCGAAGACGGTGGCAAAAGTTCCCGGCTGGCGGGCGAAGACGACCGAGCGCCGCGAGACGGGATCGAAGGTGACGTCGTGCCCCCGGTCAGGCAGCTCGACCGTGTGCAGGATGCGGCCGTCCTCGGACAGGATCGCCGCGCCGTAAGCGCCGTCCCGCCTCTGGTAGGCCGTGGCATAGACCGCATCCACGGAAAGCGTCGCGGCCAGGGCGCGCGGCGATAGCGAGAGCGCAAAACCCGCCCCGGCGGCCTTCATGAAGGCGCGGCGGTCGATCAGCGGCGTGCGCATGGGTCAGTCTCCGTCCAGCGAGGAGAAGCCGGCGCTGAGACCGAGCGCAGCCGCCAGCCGCACGCCGAACAGTTCCGACAGGCTGGAGGTCACGAGACGCGCATAGTCGAGTTTTGCGCGCCGTGCGCCGTCTTCAAGGATCTCGGCAGGGGGCGCTTCCGCCGCCTTCAGCGCGGCATCCGCATTGGCGAACTCGAAGGCGATCGACTGGGCGATCCAGCCTTCGTCCGGCCCGAGCTGGCCGGAGAAGTCGGCGACCTTGAAGAGATCCGACAGGCCCTGGAGATCAGCGCGCAAGGAGGGAACGGTCGCGGCGCTGCGCCAGTAGACAGCCTGCTTCGGCTTGTCGCTGTCCGGGGTCTTGCCGAGGAAACCGTTGATGCGCACGTCGCGGACCATTTCGAGGCCGTGGACGAACACGTTGAACAGCTCGGTCATCGCCTCGGCGTCGCTGCGGTAGAGCGGGTTTTCCGGGCCAGGATTCGTCCATTGCCGGGCGATCCCGTCGGGAGCGGTCCAGGCGGCGTCGACTTCGGCGGCGATGCTGTCCAGGTTTCCGGCGATGGCGAGCCCATAGCTGCAGCGGTAAGCGCCCGCCGCCGAAGCGAGGTCGTCTGCGCCTGTGCCGAACAGCACGAATTCCAGCGCGCCCAGCCCCTGCATGGCGACGCTCTTGCCGCCCAGGGCGGTGACGTCCGTCGCCGACGGATCCTGCTCGGCGATCGCCGCCTGCACCTGCTTCAACCCGATGCTCTTGCGGTCGGGCCAGAACAGGATTCGCTCCAGGCGGTTTTGCTCCGTCACCGGCCCGAAGCGGACGGCTTCGATGCGCGACCAGGCAGTGACCGAGGCGCGGTAGGAGTCGCGCGCGGCTGCAAGGCTGTTTTCGGATGGCTCGGCGCACAGCTTTTCGGCCGCGGCGTCCAGCCTGCCGGTCGTCTCGTGAAAGGCGGCATAGGCCGGCCGGACAAAGCCTTCGATCGTGCGGGCGATCAGTGCGTTTTCGGCGTGAGCGGAGAGGGTTGGCGCGAGGAACAGGCAGGTGGCGAGAAACACGGCCGCAAGACGCGCGCGTCGGACACCCCCACCCCTTACCCCTCCCCACAAGGGGGAGGGGGAGTTGCCGCGCGCCAAGCGTCCCTCCCGCTTGTGGGGAGGCGAAAGGGAAGAGGGTAACAGATCGAATGGCCTCAGGACGAACGAGCTAAAGTTCACTGTCAGCAGCCCGAGCCGTTTCATCAGAGCGACTCCAAGAACCTGATCAACGCGTCCCGCTCCGGCTTGTCCAGCGCGGCAAATCCGTCGCGCGCGCGCCCAGCCTCGCCGCCGTGCCAGAGGATCGCTTCGGTGAGGCTTCGGGCGCGCCCGTCGTGGAGGAAGAAGGTGTGGTCGTTGACCCGCTGGGTGAGGCCGATCCCCCACAGCGGCGGCGTTCGCCATTCCGTGCCGCCGGCGTCGCCCGCCTGCTGGCCGTCCGCCAGTCCTTCGCCCATGTCGTGCAAGAGGAAGTCGGAATAGGGCCAGATCAGCTGGAAGGACTGCGCCTTGTTGGGCGCGTCGCGCCGGGTCACGAATTTCGGCGTGTGGCAGCCGGTGCAGCCGAGGTCGTAGAAGACCTTCTTGCCGGCGAGCACTTCGGGCTTGTCGACGTCGCGGCGAGCCGGCACCGCCAGGTTCTGCGCATAGAAGGTGACCAGGTCCATCACCGGCGGCGGCGCCTCAAAACCGCCGAGCCGCTCCTGCGCGCCGTTGGGCTGCTCCAGGCACGCGGGCTGCGCCTGCGTGCAGTCGCCCCAATGCCTTGGCGCCTCGGGCGAGGAGATACCCATGTCGCCGGCGAAGGCGTCGGCGGATTGCTGGCGGATCGAGGCCGTCGTGGCCTTCCATCCGAAGCGGCCGAGCGCAAGCTCGCCGGTCAGTTCGTCGCGCACGATCGAGACCCGGCCCGATATGCCGTCCTCGTCATGGTCCTCCGGGTCGGCGCGGGAGGCGATGTCGGCGGGGTGGATCTGCTCGACCAGGCCGAGGCCGATCATCTGCGGCGAGACGCGCGGCGAAAGCGTGGTGCGCGGGTCGAGCGCGCCGTAGCCAAGGTCGGTGACGGAATAGGCGGGCTTGCGCAGCGAAACCTGCGTCCCGTCGCCCAGCGTCACCGGCACCTCGGTGTAGTCGATCTTCATGCGCCCTTCGCCCGGGATGCCGGGCACGGCGCGGTCCTGCAGCTGCGTGCCGTAGACGGGGTCCGGGAGATTGAGCACGCCGCGCGTCGCGACGAGTTGCTGCTCCTCGGCGGTTTCGGCTGCGCGGGCCAGCCGCAGGAACATCGAGGTCGCGTCGGCCGCGCCTTCGGGGGGATGGCCGCGGCCGTCCTTCAGATGGCAGCTCTGGCAGGCGCGCGCATTGAACAGCGGGCCGAGCCCGTCGGACGCCTGGGTGGAAGAGGGCGAGGACACCCAGTTCTTCCGGAACAGCCCGTTGCCTAGCTTGAACGTCGCCTCTTCCTCGAAGGTGATGTTGGCGGAGGAATGGGAGAAGGCGTCCTGGTTCGGCCGCTTGCGCGACGTGCCGGCGCCGCCCTGCATCTTCTCGAAATCCTCGGCCCTGGAGAAATCCGCCGTAGGCCGGGTGATGGCCGTCACGCGGCCCAGGTCATCCGGCGGAAGGTCGTTGCGGGTGGTGGGGAGATCGAGAGAACCGGCTGCGGCGACCGATGCGCCGGCGATGAAGAGCATGCCGGCAAGGACGAGCGCCCATCCTCTCCCCTCGCGGAGAGAGGGAACCAGGTTCCGCACGCGGCACGACGTGTCGATCAAATCGTGCCGCATGTCCTCATGGTCCTATTCCGCCTCGTTCGCCGAATCCGCGTTCAGCAGGCCGTACTTTTCCTCGCCGATGGAGGCGAGCAGGTCGAGCTGGGTCTCGAGGAAGTCGATGTGGCCTTCCTCGTCCTTCAGCAGGTCTTCGAACAGGTGCATGGTCACGTAGTCGCCGAGCTCCTGGCAGATCTCGCGGGACCGCTTGTACGAGGTGCGGGCGTCGTATTCGCCGGCAAGATCGGATTCCAGCACTTCCTTGACGTTCTGTCCGATGCGCAGCGGAGCCACCGACTGGAGGTTCGGATGTCCCTCGAGGAAGATGATGCGGGCCACCAGCCGGTCGGCATGGTGCATCTCCTCGATCGATTCCGCGCGTTCCTTCTTGGCGAGCTTCGTGTAGCCCCAGTCCTCGAGCAGGCGGTAGTGGACCCAGTACTGGTTGACCGCGCCGAGTTCCAGGAACAGCGCCTCGTTAAGCCGCTCGATGACTTGCTTTTCGCCCTTCATGGAATTTGCTCCCGTATTCGACACGCAGTCCTCGGACGCGGTCTAGGTGTGAAACGACATCCGCGCCGTCCACCTCCGAACGGGCGTGGTACTTTTCGGTTACCCGGATGATCGTTTCGACCACATTTGGGAAGCAGCCGCAACAGCGGCCCCGCTTTTTGAGCGAGTGGTACACCTTGGCCGGCACGATAAGCTGCCAGGGGTCGATGTCCAGAAGGTCGATGATCGCCTGTTCGATCTCCTTCTCGGTTATGATGTTGCAGTGACAGATCAGCATTCGGTACTCGGGATTGGCTGGCGACGGCGGGCCGCTTGGCTGTGCTGGCGTCGGAAGCGCCTACTGGAAGACCTTGTCGGGCGCGTCCAGACTGTCGGATCCTTCGAAGTCGATCGCTTCGAGTTTTAGCGAGGCGACGGCCCGCTCGATGGACCTGGTCTGGTCGACCAGCGCATCGATGGCGGCCTGAACGGCAGCGTTGCCGTCGGCATTGCCTTCGCCGATCTGCTGGTCGTAGGCCTCGCCCTTTTCGGCGCGGGCGCTGATGGCTTCCATCTTCGCCACGGTCGCGTCGAGCTTGCCTGAAAGTTCGGCATCGACGCCGGCGTCGGTTTCCTTGACCAGGTCGCTCACCGAAGGGCCTTCGACGACGGAGCCGTCCACGCGCTTGTAGCTGCCGCTGTAGACGTTGCGGATGCCGACCGCGTCATAGAGATGCGAGATGTGGGTGTTGTCCGAGAAGCAGTCGTGCTCCTCCTCGGGATCGTGCAGCAGCAGGCCGAGCTTCATGCGCTCGCCGGCCAGTTCGCCGTAGGACAGCGAGCCCATGCCGGTCAGGATTGTGGAGATCGCCGTGCCGGTGTCGCCCTCGGTCAGTGCCTTGCGGGCTGCCCCGCCGTCCTTCCAGTTGCCGACCATCTCCTGGAGGTCGGTCACCAGGAGGTCGCTGGCGGCGGCCAGGTATTCGGCGCGGCGGTCGCAATTGCCGCCGGTGCAGTTGGCCTTGTCGAAATCGGTATGGGGGCGGTTGCCGGCGCCCGCCTTGGCGCCGTTCAGGTCCTGGCCCCAGAGCAGGAACTCGATGGCGTGGTAGCCGGTGGCGACGTTGGCTTCGATGTCGCCTGCCTCCTGCAGCGTGCCCGAGAGGAACTCCGGAGTGATCTTCGATGCGTCGACCTTCTTGCCGTCGATCTCTATCTCACGGTTGGCGATGACGTTGGCCGTAAAGAGCGAGTTCTCGTCGGACTCCGTGCCGTAGGCCCCGTCGACGTAATCAATAAGGCCCTCGTCGAGCGGCCATGCGTTCACGCGGCCCTCCCAGTCGTCGACGATGGCGTTGCCGAAGCGGTAGACCTCGGTCTGCTGGTAGGGGACGCGGGCGGCCTTCCAGGCTTCGCGCGCGGCGGCGAGCGTGTCGCCCGAAGGCGCTGCGATCAGCGCGTCGACCGCCTTGTCCAAGGCCTGCGCGGTGGTCAGCGCATCCTCGTAGCCCGCCAGCGCGATGTCGGCATAGGTCTCGACGACGGCCTTCGGGTCGGTATCCGCCTTGGCGGGCAGCACGAAGATCGCGCCGGTCAGCAGGCCGGTCGCCACGATCGCGGCCAGGCGCGTCTGGGTCTTCGTCATCGCATAGCGTCTCGGCATGCTCTTCTCCCATTGGATGCAGGTGCGCCCGTGCCAGCACGTCGTCTGTGGCGTTTTTTCGGTCGGCTGGCAGACGCTGTCGAAATTGCCGCACCGCAGGAGAGGGCGGCGTGCGGAAGCGCTGGTCTTCCGGAAGAAGCGGCAGTGTTGGCCGCCGGCGTGAGCGCGGCGCAAAGGATCGACATCGGTTCCCTCCAGCGGATGGGGTTCAAGGCCCCAACGTCAAAGGCGGCGCATCGCGCAGAAGGCATAAAAGCCGCTCATTGGGTGATGTCAACGGGAAACGTCGCGAAAACGCCTTGAAATCAATAGCTTAGAATTATTCTAAACTGTCTAACTCATGTTTTATCGAGCAATTTCCGCGCTCTGAGAAGACCCGGTCGCGGATGCGTATCAATTGTCGCACCCGTCGCGATTCCAGGAAAAAAGGGCCCGCAGCGCGTTTGCCGCGGGCCCCTGGAGTTCGATCGTCGCAGCCGTGGCGTCAGTTGTACGGCGAGAGGCACTGCCGCCGGGGGCCGTTGTAGGGCTGATACGTGTTGTCGGACGCACGGTAGGACCGCCAGCGGTCATAGCACCAGCGCACATGAGCGCTTCCGCCCCGCACCACCCCAGGGCGGTCGTTGTTCAGCGCGCCGCCGACGATGGCCCCTGCGATGAAGGCTGCGCCAGGAAACCAGTAGCCGTTGTAGTATCGATAGCCGGGGCGCTTGTGGCGGTAGCCGCGATGCCCATTGTGCCACCCGTGCCGCTCCCGGTACTGCCGCCGCTCTTGGTAATGACGGCGCTCGCGATAATCGCGTCTTTCTCGATGCTGAATCTGCGTGACGTCGGAACCAGTGTTGACGGCGTCCCGGACGGCTCCGACGGCGGACAGCGGCGCCGCCGAAAGCGGAACGGCCGTGCTTCCGGCGAAGGAAAGGGCTAAAATTGCGCAAAGTGCGGATTTCAATTTGGTCATTTTGTCCTCGACTGCTTCGGTAAGGATCAGACCAACGGTTCAGATTGCAATCCGTTGCGCGAAAGAGTCGTGACGTTACACGGCAAGGTAGTATCGCGCGGGCAGGGAAGGCGCTGTCCAGTCTGCGATGGATACGGCTACGCCCACGCCTCCGCCGCGCCGTGTCTGGGCAACAAAAAAGCCGGCTCAATGGCCGGCTTCCCTTGCGTCCCAAGATCAAGTGCGCGCCGTTACATCCGCGGTCTATCGCACGATCGATCGGGTCGAATACGACTGTCTGCCCGGCGAAACCTCACCAACAATCTGAAAGGACGTCTCGTCCCGGCAGCAACCGATGACGCTCATATAGGTCGCCAATGTGACGGGAACAAGACAGCGTGCCGGTGCGTCTGCTCGGCAGTCGCGCCGCCGCGCACCACATAGGCGCCTTTCTCGCCGGCATGGCTGAACAGGACTGCGGGAATAGCCTCGACCGGCTGCTTCGTTTCTTCGAGCAGATAGCCATTGGGATGAGCGCGAAGCCATTCCTCCGCCTTCTCCACCGGAATGATCTCCAGCGGCTTGTCCAAGCGCGCGAGAAAATTGATCTGGCCCTGATACTGACCCGCGAACACCCATTCCGCTTGCCTGTGCGACCTCACGAACTGAACCAGGGGCATCATGTCGAAGCGGCCATGGATGGCGGCCGCGGCGATCTCCTGGCCCACCACGAAGAGGGCGAGCATTGCGATCGCCGCGTTGCGGATGGGGCGCAGGCTGACGGTCGACATGAAGTACCCGAATGCGATCACGACCAGCGGCAGTTCCGGCACGAGATAGTGCGGCTGCTTTCCTGAAATCAGGCTGAAGCTCACGAGCGCGCCGAGAAACCACAGCGCAAGCAGGCGCAGCATCCTGAAGTCGGCATCCTCGGCTCGCTCGCGCGACCATATGAGTTCCCACCCCTTCTGGCGGTAGAGATGTGGGGAGAAGATCCACGGCACGAAAAGCAGCGGCAGGTAGATCAGGTAGAAGTAGAACGGGCGCGGGTGCGCGCCCTCCATCGCGCCGGAGATGCGTTCTGCCGCCTGCTTCCAGACGAGGTTGTAGAGAAAGTCCTGGTCGGCAAGCAGCATCACAGGACCCAGCCAGGCCAGCACGGGAACCAAGGCAGCCAGGGCGAGCGGAACGCACCCCCGGTAGAATGCTCGGACGGGCAGGGTGCACTGCGGATTTCGCCACCATGGGTAGAGCAGGATGGGCCAGATGACGTGGATCAGCATGACCGGGCCCTTGGCCAGTATGCCGAGGCCGATGGAAAGACCGGCAAGCAGCGCGTGGCGGCGGGCGCCGCCGTTGGCGAAGGCCAGCAGCGCGATCATGAACGTCAGCACGAACACAGTCTGCAGCAGGTCGATATAGATCAGGCTGGCGTAGATGGCGAAGACGACGCTGCCGACCATCAGCCACGGCACGCGCTCAGCGATTCCTTCGGTGTCGGGAAACATCATCCGCGCGAGACGGGTCGTCAGCCAGACGCAGGCCGAGGCGATGAGGAACATCACCCCGACGGCGACCACGCGATGGACCCCGAAAACGGCCCAGGCCGCATCGAACAGCCAGAAGAGCAGGGGAGGCTTGTGGTAGTAGGGAGCGAAATTGAGCGTGGGGACCAGGAAGTCCCGTGTCAGGAACATTTCCCAGGCGACGGAGAGGTAGCGGGTTTCCGCCGTCGGCAGCAACGGCCGCACCGCCGCCGACGCAGCGAAGAACAGGGCAAGGAGCAGGTAGGGCGACGACCAGATGCTGGCGACGCCCCGGCGGCTCATGATGCCTGCTCAGCTCCGGAATGGGTCTGATTGCGCAGCAGCATCAGGTTGCGGATGTAGATGAACAGGCCGGTCGCCTGGCCGATGATGAACACCGGATCGAGCCGGTAGATGGCGTAGCTGAGCAGCGTCAGGCCGCCGAATAGGCTGAAATACCAGAAGGCGTGCGGAATGACGCTCCGCTTGATGCGCTCCGAGGCGATCCACTGCACGAGGAAGCGCATGGAGAACATGGCCTGGCCGAGAAAGCCGATGCCGAGCCAGATCATTTCTTTGGTCATTTGGCTTTCGCCTCGAGGATTTCGGTTGGCTTGTAGTCTAGAGGCAGCTTGCGGCGCGCCAGCCATGCGGCGCCGAGCAGGTCGGCTGCGCCGACGAGAGCCCGGTTCCAGAAGCCGTATTTCGACGTTCCGTGGACCCGCGCCCGGTGCGAAACCTGCACGTGGCGCAGCTTGACCCCGTTGCGCAGCAGCATGGCCGGGAGAAACCGATGGATGTGGTCGAAATAGGGCAGTCCCAGAAAGTCCTCACGGCGGATCAGCTTCAGGCTGCAACCCGTGTCGCGCGTGCCGTCGTTGAGCACGGCGGCGCGCAGGCGGTTCGCCAGCCTGGACGAGATCTTGCGCAGCGTGTTGTCGTTGCGGACCGCCCTCTGGCCCAGCACGGCGATCCGGGGCTCGGCCGCCTTGTCGGCCTCGAAGCGTTCGAACAGCAGGCGCACGTCGGCCGGATCGTTCTGGAGGTCGCCGTCCATGAAGGCCAGAAGCTCCTGCGTGGCCGCGCGGGCCCCGGACAGGAACGCAGCGGACTGGCCGAGCGCGCGCTCGTGGTGGATGACGCGCAGCATCGGCACCGTCAGCATCTCTTCCGTCAGCAGTTTCAGCGTAGCGTCCGTGCTTCCGTCGTCGACATAGACGATCTCGCGGATCGGGCAATGCTGGGCCGCCGCGACGATCTCGCGGATCAGGGCCTGAACATTGTCGGCCTCGTTCAGCACCGGTACAACAACTGAAATCATGCGCACAAGCCCGGGTTGGCCGTGCGGGCAGCCCGCTCGCCAAGGGATATTCTTCGGCCGCTTTCTATGCGCCCAACGCGCTACTTGCAACCACGGCCGTCCGGTCGCACCATCCGCCCATCGCAAGATCGAGCGTCGAGGACAGCAAATGGCCTGGGATGACAAGAAGCTCGCGGAATTGAGAGCCAAGTATGGCGACAGCCATGGCGGTCAACTGTTCGACCCCGATTTCCGCCGGGTCGCAGACAACATCTTCTCCGAGAGCGGCACGCGGCTCGCGCCCTATTCCGGCGTGCCGACCTTCCTGACCGCGCCGTTCATGCCGGTCGACAATGACGATCCGGATTTCGGCAACCTGCAGGTCGCGATCGTCGGCATGCCGATGGATCTCGGGGTGACCAACCGGCCCGGCTCGCGCTTCGGGCCCCGCGCGCTCCGCGCCATCGAGCGCATCGGCCCCTACAATCATTTTCTCCGCTGCGCGCCGGTGCACGACCTGCGCGTCGCCGACATCGGCGACGTCGCCTTCCGCAGCCGCTACCGCCTGGAAATGTGCCACGAGGACATCGGGAAGCGTATCGACCAGATCGTCCGGGCCGGGGTGCTGCCGCTGTCGGTCGGCGGCGACCATTCGATGACCCACCCGATCCTGAAGGCGGTCGGCCGCCAGCGCCCGGTCGGCATGATCCACATCGACGCCCATTGCGACACCGGCGGAGCCTTCGACCACACGAAATTCCACCACGGCGGGCCATTCCGCAACGCCGTGCTGGACGGCGTGCTCGATCCGACGCGCGTGGTGCAGATCGGCATCCGCGGCTCGGCCGAGTACCTCTGGGAGTTCTCCTACGAATCCGGCATGACCGTCATCCACGCCGAGGACATCACCGGCATGGGCATTCCGGCCATCATCGAGAAGGCCAGGGGAATAGTCGGCGACGGCCCGACCTATCTGTCTTTCGACATCGACAGCCTGGACCCCAGCTTTGCGCCGGGCACCGGAACCCCGGAGGTCGGCGGCCTGACGACGCGCGAGGCGCTGGAACTCGTCCGCGGCTTCAAGGGCGTCGACATCGTCGGCGGCGACGTGGTGGAGGTCGCCCCGCAATACGATGCGACCACCAACACCGCGCATGCGGGCGCCCAGATGCTGTTCGAGATCCTGAGCCTGATGGTGTTCAGCCCTGGCCTGGGGAGCGGGCGGCGGGCAGGTTAGGTCCTTCGCATGGCGCTGTTTCCTCATGATTTTCTCTGCGCATTGACGCAGAATGGATGAGAGGCAGGCCGGTGAGCAGATCGCATAACAAAAGGGAACGCGGCTTTGGCTGCACGAAAAGGGAGATCGAGATGAACACGATGAGGATGAATCGCCGCGCCATGCTTGGCGCGGGCGTTGCCGGCATGTCCCTGCTGGCCATGCCCGCGGTGCTGCGGGCGCAGGACAAGTCGCTGAAGGTCGGCGTCTACGGCGGCTACTTCAAGGATTCCTTCGACAAGAACATTTTCCCCGAGTTCACCAAGGCGACCGGCATCGCCATCGAATCGATCGCCGAGCCGACCGGCGAGGCGTGGCTGGTCCAGCTCGAGCAGGCCGCACGCGCGAACCAGGCTCCGGCAGATCTGTCGATGATGTCCCAGGTGGCGATGCTGAAAGGCCAGGCGACCGAGCTGTGGACGCCGATCGACATGGCCAAGATCAAGAATGCCGGCATCCTGCTCGACCGCTTCGTCAACAAATACCCCGACGGGCGCGTGGCAGGGGTGGGCGCCGTGTCCTGGTACATCACGCTGGTCACCAACACCAACGTCTACAAGGAGCCGCCCACTTCGTGGACGGCGCTTTGGGATCCCGCGAATGCCGACAAGCTCGGCCTCCTGGCGCTGGTGTCCAACTCGTTCCTGCTGGAAGTGACGGCAAAGACCCATTTCGGCGGCACCAATGCGCTCGATACCGAGGAGGGCATCCTGAAAGCCTTCGAGAAGCTGGCGGAGGTCAAGCCCAATGTCCGCCTCTGGTACCGCGACGAGGCGCAGTTCGAGCAGGCGCTGAAGTCGGGCGAGATCCCGATGGGCCAGTACTACCACGACGTCACGGGTCTGGCGGCGGCCGACGGCCAGCCGGTGCGCTCGACCTTCCCGAAGGAGGGCGGCATCCAGGATTCGGGCTGCTGGGCGCTGTCGCGCGCCTCGCAGAAGGCCGAGGAGGCGCACATCTTCATCGATTACATGTGCCAGCCCGCCATCCAGGCGACGCTGTCGCGCAAGGTCGGCACGGCGCCGACGGTCAAGCGCGAAGCGATGGACCTGACCGACGAGGAATTTGCAGCCGTGTCGTCCGACATCGAGCCGATCATCCCCCGCTACGACCTCTACCAGACGAAGTCGGACTGGCTGAACCAGAAGTGGACGGAGATGATCGCCGGCTGATCGGCGCGGCGATCCAAAGGCGGCCCGCCCGGGCGGGCCGCCTGGCTCGCCGGGCAGCGGAGGGGACAGATGTCGGGACTTGCGCTTCGGAATGTCGTCAAGGAATTCGGCACCTTTCGCGCCGTCGACGATGTCGACCTCTCCGTGCCGCATGGCACCTTCGTCTGCCTGCTGGGGCCATCGGGCTGCGGCAAGACCACGCTGCTGCGGATGATCGCCGGCCTCGAGCTTCCCACTGCCGGCGCCATCGAACTCGACGGCAAGGACATCACCAACGTTCCCACCCACCAGCGCGATCTCGGCATGGTGTTCCAGTCGCTTGCCCTGTTCCCGCACCTCACGGTGGGCGAGAACATCGCCTATCCGCTTCGCATCCGCCGGCGGTCGAAGGAGGAGCAGAAGAAGCGCGTCGACGAACTCCTGGCGATGGTGCACCTGCCGGGATATGCGGACCGGCCGGTGTCAAAACTGTCCGGGGGCCAGCGCCAGCGCGTCGCCATCGCCCGCGCCCTGTCGATCTCGCCAAAGCTTTTCCTGCTCGACGAGCCGCTCTCGGCGCTCGACGCAAAACTACGCGAGGCGATGCAGGTGGAGCTGCGGCAGCTGCAGCAGAGGCTCGGCATCACCACCATCGTCGTCACCCATGACCAGCGCGAGGCCATGACCATGGCCGATACGGTCGTGGTGATGAACAGCGGCGAAATCCGCCAGGCCGCGTCGCCGGTCGAGATCTACCGCCGGCCGGCGGACAGTTTCGTTGCCGACTTCATCGGCCAGACCAACCTGATAGAGGCGGAGGCGAACGGCGGCGCAGTCAGCGTGCTCGGCCAGCCCGTCGCCGGCCTGGCGCTGCCGGCCGGCATTTCACGCGCCACCCTGTCGATCCGCCCCGAGGACGTGCACCTGACGGCGCCGCGAGACGGCGCGCTCAGCGGCACGGTCACCTTCGTGCGCGATCTCGGCGGCACCATCGAGACCTTCGTCGACGTCGCCGGCCGCCAGATCGTCGCCGTCAGCACGCCGCGCGAGCGGCCCGATGTTGCGGTCGGCCAGCAGGTCGGCATCGCGCTCACCGACAAGGACTGCGTGGTGCTGCCGGGATGAGACGCGAACCCCCGAAGTCGCTCGCCGACCATGCGCCGCTGCTGTTTCCGGCAACCATGCTGATCGTCTTCTTCGTGCTGCCGTTCGGCACGATGATCGCGGTGAGCTTCTTCAAGCGCCAGCAGGGCGGTTTCTACACGCCGGATTTCGTCTTCGACAATTACGGCCGCTTCCTGTCCGCCTTCTTCGGCGGCGTGCTCGGCTTCTCGCTCATGCTGGCGATCATGGTGTCGATCTGCTGCGTGGTGCTGGCCCTGCCCTTCACCTATCTGCTGACGCGCATGGCGCGCAGCGCGCAGGTGGTCTGGCTGGTGGCGCTCTTGTCCATCCTGTCGCTGTCGGAAGTCATCATCGGCTTCGCCTGGTCGACGCTCTTCTCGCGCACGGCGGGCATCACCAACGTTCTCGTCGCGCTGGGGCTCATGGAGCAGGCCGAGGCGCTGACGCCGAGCTTTGGGGCGGTGCTGACCGGGATGGTCTACCAGGCATTTCCGTACACCGTGCTGGTGCTCTATCCGGCGCTCGTGCGCCTCGACCCGACGCTGACCGAGGCAGCCCGAACCCTGGGCGCGTCGCCGCTGAAAGCGTTCTTCACCGTCGTCGTGCCGGCGTTGCGCAACACCATCGTGGCGACGCTGGTCATGGTGTTCATCTTCGCTCTCGGCTCCTACCTTCTGCCGCAACTGCTCGGCCGCCCGCAGCACTGGACGCTCTCGGTGCTGATCACCGACCAGGCGATCTACCAGTCCAACATGCCGTTCGCGGCGGCGATGGCGGTCTTTCTCGTCCTCGTCACCCTCGGGCTGGTCGCCCTCACGGTGTTGGTGGGGCGTAGGGGAGAAGCCGCATGAACACTGCGCTCCGCAACGTCTTCTTCGCGCTCATCGCGCTCTTCCTCGCGCTGCCGCTGATCGTCGTCGCCGGCGTCTCGGTCAACGAGAAGCAGACGCTCGCCTTCCCGCCGCAGGGGTTCTCGCTTGGCTGGTACGGCGAGATCTTCGCCAATCCGGAGTGGCGCAACGCCTTGCTTGCCTCCGTCACGCTGGCGTTCACTTCGGCGGCTCTGGCGGTCGCGATCGCGCTGCCGCTCGCCTGGTTCCTGTGGCGTCGCGATGCGCCCTGGGCCAACATCTTCCAGTTGCTCGGCATCGCCCCCTTCACGCTGCCCCCGGTCATCACCGCGCTTGGCCTCCTGACCTTCTGGGCGACCGTCGGGTTCTACGGAGCCCCGTGGACCGCCGTCATCAGCCACGCCATCTTCTTCGTCACCCTGCCGCTGGTGACGCTCTCGCTCGGCTTCACCGCCATCGACCGTTCGCTGGTCGAGGCGGCGGCGACCATGGGCGCGGACGACCGCACGGTGTTCAGGACCGTGGTGTGGCCGCTGATCCTGCCCTATGTCGTGTCGGGCTACGCCTTCGCCTTCGTGCTGTCGCTCAACGAGTATATCGTCGCCTACATGACGGTCGGCTTCACCCTGGAGACCCTGCCCATCAAGATCTTCAATGCCTTGCGCTACGGCTACACGCCGACCATGGCTTCGGTGACGATACTGTTCGTGGCGACGGCCGCGATCATCTTCAGCCTGGTGGCCCGCTTCGGCGACCTGCCGAAGCTGCTCGGCGCCATGTCGTCGGAGCGCAAATGATGAGGCTGGCGGCGTTGCAGATGCGGGTCGCGTGCGGTGATGTCGCAGCCAACATCGCCCGCATCGAGCGCGCTGCCGCGGAAGCCGCCGAAGCCGGCGCAACCATCCTGGTGACCCCGGAACTGGCGCTGACCGGCTATGGCGCGGGCGAGCGCATCCGCACCCTGGCCGAGCCGGCGGACGGACCGGCGCTGCGTCGCCTTTCCGCGATTGCGGCTTCCAGCGGGGTGGCGATCATTGCCGGCTTTGCCGAACGGGCCGACGGCGGCGTCTACAACAGCGCAGCCTACGTCGACGGCGGCGAACGGCCCGTGATCTACCGAAAGTCGCATCTGTTCGCCGACTATGAGCGCGGCCTGTTCCGCCCTGCCGAACCCAGCGCGGTCGTGTTCCACCATCGCGGCATGCGCTGCGGCATGCTGATTTGCTACGACGTCGAGTTTCCCGAAAACGTGCGGAGGCTTGCGGAAGCCGGCGCGGAGGCGGTGCTGGTGCCCACCGCGTTGCCTGTTGGGCCGTCGGGGCGCTTCATCGCCGAGCACATGATCCGCACGCGGGCCTTCGAGAACCAGGTCGCCGTCGCATACGTCAACCATTGCGGCGCCGACGAACTGTTCTCCTTCGCCGGACTGAGCTGCATCGCTGCCCCCGACGGCAGCATGCTTGCCGCGGCCAACCCGACCGACGAAGCGCTGCTGGTGATCGACTTCGACCCGGAAGCCTTCGCCCGGTCCAAGCGCGAGAACACCTATCTGCGGGACCTGCGACGTCCCGGCTCTTCGCAGGGAATCTGAGACGCCGCCGCGCGAGCCCCTGAGGGGTTCGGCAAATGATATGGCTGTACCGGCGTGTGCGCTGCTGGACCAATTGCAGATGGGTTGCGGGAAGCGTATTTCCTTCCAACAATTGAGACGGCCCGATGATCGAGGGCCGGGCATGCATTGGGGCGGGAACAGGCCGTCGCGGCCTTCTGCTCGAGCTTTGGCTGCGCCCTTTCGGGGTTCGGCAGACTACAGGAGAAAAGTCATGAACATGAAAACACTCGCCGGCGTCTCAGTTGCCGCGCTGCTTGCCTTCGGCTCGGCTGCGCATGCCGATATCACCATCGGCCTGGTCGCTCCGCTCACGGGTCCGGTGGCAGCCTATGGCGACCAGGTCAAGAACGGCGCCCAGGCGGCCGTCGACGCCATCAACGAGAAGGGCGGCATCCTCGGCGAGAAGGTCGTCCTCAAGCTCGCCGACGACGCGGGTGATCCCAAGCAGGGCGTGTCGTCCGCCAACCTGCTGGTCGGCGAAGGCGTGCAGTATGTCGTCGGCCCGGTCACGTCGGGTGTCGCGATCCCCGCTTCCGACGTGTTTGCCGAGAACGGCATCCTGATGGTCACGCCGACGGCCACGGCCCCGGATCTCACCTCCCGCGGCCTGACCAACGTGCTGCGCACCTGCGGTCGCGACGACCAGCAGGCCGAGGTCGCCGCCGCCTATGTGCTCAAGAACATGAAGGACAAGCGCGTCGCCGTGGTCCATGACAAGGGCACCTACGGCATGGGCCTGGCCGACGCCTTCAAGGCGGCGATCAACGCCGGCGGGCTGACGGAAGTGCAGTACAACGCGCTCAATCCCGGCGAGAAGGACCTTTCGGCGCTGGTCACGCGTCTCAAGGCCGACAATGTCGAGGTCATCTACTTCGGCGGTTATCATCCGGAGGGCGGCCTGCTGGCCCGCCAGCTGCGTGACAGCGGCGTCAACGCCGTGATCATCGGCGGCGAGGGTCTGTCGAACACCGAGTACTGGGCCATCGGCAACGAGGCCGCGGCCGGCACGCTGTTCACCAACGCTTCGGATGCCTTGAAGAACCCGGCCTCGGCCGACGCGGTCAAGATCCTGAAGGACAAGGGCATCCCGCCGGAAGCCTTCACGCTCAACGCCTATGCGGCGGTCGAGGTGCTCAAGGCGGGCATCGAGAAGGCCGGCAAGTACGATGACCCGGCCGCTGTGACCGCTGCGCTCAAGTCGGGCGAGCCGATCGCCACCGCCATCGGCAACCTGACCTATGGCGAGAGCGGCGACCTGACCTCGCCGAGCTTCTCGCTGTTCAAGTGGGAAGGCGGCAATATCGTCGCGGCTGAATAGACCACAGCCCTTCAAAAAGCCAATGGCCGGGATGAGCATCGCCTATCCCGGCCGTTGGATGACTGAAGCGCGATTGCGCGGCGCTGCGGATCGCAGACACGGAACTGTTACCGGCGCGAGCCTGCCGATGCGGCCGGCCCAAACTGGACATTTCCGCCGCGGGCCACTAATTGCTGGTCCATGATCCGGCAGGCCATAGCCCTTTTTATTGCCGTTGCGATCTCCGTGGCTGCATCGGTGACCGCCGGGCATGCCATGCGCATGGACTGGGACACGAGCCAGACCAATCACGCGTCTCATGTAACGGCCGCCAAGGCAGACGGCCATATGGCCTGCAGCGACCGTCAATCCTGTGATCTGGCGAGCGCCGATTTGTGCGCGTTCATGTGTGCCGGCCTGCTGTTCGTGTTCCCGGCGCAGGACGCTTCCAATCTCATCGGCCAGACGGCTGACCACAGCCTTCCCGCCGCAACAACGGTGCGTGGCCACGATCCCGGCCGTAACGAGCGCCCCCCCATATCGCATCTCCTCTGACTGCGCCCGGGTCATCGACCCGCACCACCCAGACGTATGGATCGGAACGCGACGTTCCGAGGAGATCGACCATGAACATGATTTCACGACGCGGCTTTCTCGCCGCAGGCGCCGCCACGCTGGCGAGCATGCATATGCCGCGCATCGCGCGGGCGGCGACACCGCCAATCGCACTGGCCGCCACCCAACGCACGATTGACGTCAACGGCCGGGCCGCGACCGTCTTCGGCCTCGCCGGACCCGGCGGCCAGGGCCTGATCCTCGACCCCGGCCAGCGCTTCCGGGTCGACCTGACCAACGACCTTCCGGTTTCCACGATCATCCACTGGCATGGGCAGATCCCGCCGAACGAGCAGGATGGGGTTCCGGACATGCCGATGCCGATGCTGAAGCCCGGCGAGACCAGATCCTACGATTTCGCGCCGCTTGCGGGCACGTACTGGATGCATAGCCACGTGCCGATGCAGGAAATGCGCCTGCTGGCGGCTCCGCTGATCGTCCGCAGTGCGGAAGACGTCGCGGCCGACCGGCAGGAGGTCACGCTGTTCCTGCACGACTTCGCCTTCAAGACCCCCGAAGAGGTCATGACCGAAATCGCCCAGGGCCATGGGGGAGGGCACGGCGGAGGCCACGGGAACGGCGACTCGATGCCTGCCATGAATGGTGGCGGGATGGACCACGCAGCCATGGGCCATGGCGGCGGCAGCCAGGGCGGCATGGCGGGAAGGATGTCCGGCATGATGGGCAACATGGCCGGGATGGAAATGGACCTCAACGACTATGACTGGGACGCCTACCTGGCCAATGACCGCACGCTGGCCGACCCCGAGGTGATCCGGGTCGAGCGCGGCGGCCGCATCCGGCTGCGCGTCATCAACGGGGCGGCCGCGACCGTGTTCTGGATCGACACCGGCGCAGCCTCGGCCCGGCTGGTTGCGGTCGACGGGCATGGCGTGAAGCCGCTTTCCGGCAACCGCTTCGGCCTCGCCATGGGCCAGCGGCTGGACCTGGAGATAGACCTGCCCGATGAAGCCGGCGCCTGGCCGATCCTCGCCCTGCGGGAGGGCGCGCGCGAGCGGACCGGCATCATCCTCGCCACCGCCGGCGCTCCGGTTGCGAAGATCCCGGAACTGGCCGACCGGGATGCCCCGGCCTTCGATACGGACCTGTCGCAGGAACTGACTTTCGAGGCGCTGGACAACCTGCCCGAACGTGCCGTCGAGCGCAGCCACATGGTGATGCTGGGCGGTACGATGCAGCCCTACGCCTGGACCATCAACGGGGCGGTCTGGGGCAAGCACAGTCCGATCATGGCCAAGACGGGCGAGCGGGTTCTGCTCGGCTTCCACAACATGTCGATGATGGGCCATCCGATGCATCTGCACGGCCATGTCTTTCAGGTGGTCGACGTCAACGGGCGCAAGGTGAACGGCGCACGGCGCGACACGGTCTATGTGCCGCCGATGTCGATGGTGACGGTCGCCCTCGATGCGGGCGAGGCCGCCCGCTGGATGCTGCACTGCCACCACATGCCGCATCTCGAAACCGGCATGATGACCGAGTTCCAGGTCACGGCATGAGAAAGCTGGTCCTGCTGGTGCTGGTCGTGCTGGCGGCAGCAGCGGTCTGGGTCTGGCGCAGCGGCGGCATCGATATGCCGTGGGCGCGGGCAGAACGGACCGCGCTTGGCCGGCAGCTCTATGCCGAGAACTGCGCAAGCTGCCATGGCGCCAATCTGGAGGGCCAGCCCGACTGGAAGAGGCCGGGGCCGAACGGCCGCCTGCCGGCGCCGCCGCATGATGCAAGCGGTCATACCTGGCATCATTCGGACGACCAGCTTTTCGCGATCACCAAGTTCGGGACGGCTGCAATCGTCGGCAATGGCTATGAAAGCGACATGCCGGGCTTCGGCGATCGCCTGAGCGACGGCGAGATCCGGGCAGTGCTCGACTTCATCAAGGCCGCCTGGCCGGAACGTGAGGCCGAGCACCAGCGAAAGATCTCGAGCGGGTGACACAACAACGGGGGCCACGGGCTTTTCCGTGGCCCCCGACACTGCAACTGATCCCGGCCCAAGCCCTGCATCCCGACGCCCTTGCAGTTTCGACTGAAGGGGCGAGGACTGCGGCGGCAGGCATCGTTTCCCGAGACGCAGGACTCTCAAATGAACAAAGGAATGATCATCGCCGCAGTTGCGGTCGCAGGCATCGCGACGGCCGCTCTCTGGATCTTCGCCGGACCGGATGCGCCCCAGCCCCAGCCTGCGGCGTCCGGAAAGAATGCGCCGCCGCAGGTCGCCATCCCCTCGGTATTCTCCGACACGGCAAAGATGGGAGAGAAGGCTTTTGACGCGGTGTGTGCGGCCTGCCACGGCGAAAATGCGGCCGGAACCGAGGTCGGTCCGCCGCTCGTCCACCGGATCTACGAACCGTCCCACCACGGAGACCAGGCGTTCGAACTCGCCGTCGCCAATGGCGTGCGCGCGCATCACTGGAAGTTCGGCAACATGCCGCCGCAGCCGGGGCTGACAAAGGCCGACGTGGCGACCATCGTCGCCTATGTGCGCGAGCTTCAGCGGGCGAACGGCATCGACTAGGCTAGGGCCCGGGCGGAAGACGTGGCTTGCGTGGGCCGCGGCGACACCATCTGGTGGGACGCGACCGACCCGACCCCGAACAGGCGATGCGAGGGCGGGACCATCCCTACTCCATGTCGAGTGCTGCCCGAACACGTTTGCTGAAGGGTTGGACCAGCGCCGCATTCGCGGCGCCCTCGGCGCGCCAGGCCTCGATGGTTGCCCGTTGCTCCGCGACCGATTCCGCAAGCGCCTGCTTCTGACTGTCGGTCAAGTCCTGGCGATCCTCGAAATCGGGTATCGCCGCAAATGCCTCCTCAATCTCCGTTTCGCTCAAGGTGGCATAGAATGCCCTCATGGTTGAATCGGCCGCTTCCCTCCAACCTGCCAGGTCAAAGCCTGCGGCTTCGATGCGTCTTTCTCCCAGCGCGTCGTTCTCGAACCAATCGGCTGTTGCCTCGCCGTCATAGCTCAGCCCGCCGAGATCCTCCGCCAGCTGTTCCAGGACCCCGACCACCCGCTCCACCTCGTGGACTTCAAGCGAATGCGCGGAACTGCCGAATATGAGAAAGGCGACCACGGTCGCAATGGTCTTCACGACCTTCCCTGCGAAATGCATCAGCCGCACTCTTCCATCATGGCATTCTGGGCATTGTTCTGCGCCTGCTGCTGCATCATGGAGCCGCCTACGGACGCAGCGTGACCGGCTATTGCGCCGCCACGTCCCGCCAGTCCGCCGAAGCTCCCCACGGCGGAGAGAAGCGTACCGGCCATTGCCGCATTCTGCCCAGCCTGCGCGGCCTTGCGCGCGGCCTCCTCGCAGCGCTGGGCCTGCGTCCCTGCACGCGGCTGTGCTTTTGCCGGCGGCGCCATGGCGGCCTGCGTCTGTGCTGTCTGTGATGTCGATTGGCTGCACCCCGCGGCGAGAGCGCCGAGGAGCACCACGATTGCTGCTGTCTCTTTCATGCTGCCTTCCTTTCGCCGCGGACCGTCCGCAGGAGCGACAGCCCGTATTGCAACGAAAGGCGCCAGTCTCGGCGCGGCGCGTACATCCTGTGCGTGGAACGAACGGACATCGGCGGAACGCGGCCCGGCGAAAGCCAAGCGAAACCCGGAGGTCTACCGACCGATGGCAAGAACCTCCGCCCGGACATCCCGGGGGGTGCGCCCGAACCGCTTCCGGAAGGCGCGGTTGAAGGTCGACAGGTCGCCGAAGCCGGCCTCGAAGGCGATATGCGAGATCGGCTGCCCGACCTGGCGCGGATCGGCGAGCCGTTTCAGGGCCGCATCCAGTCGCGCCCCGCGCACGTGGTCGGAGAATGTCGTGCCTTCCCGGGCAAAAAGCTGCTGGATGTAACGGGGCGAGACCTGCTGGCGCCGCGCCACGTCGCCGATATCCAGGCCGGGGTCGAAAAGGTGCCGCGCGATGTCCGCCTTCACCAGCCGCAGCCGTGCTGCGCCGATTGCGGCCCGGCCCGTAGGCTCCCGCATTTGCCCGATCGTGAGAAGCCGCGCGACGAGGTGGTGGACGTGATCGGCGATAGGATCGACGTTGGTCGTGGGCGGATGGCGGTTGAGCAGCGCCAGGTAGCCCGCCAGCAGCGCCGCGTCGGAGGAGGCTGCGGGGATGATGTGCAGCGACCGCCCCGCTATGGTCGGCGCCAGCCTCTCCATCTGGCGACGCTCCAGCGAGAGCACCGTTCCCCATGTGCCGGGAAGCCGGAAGGCAAAGGGATTGCTTTCGTCCAGGATCACGATTTGACCTGACGGGATCGTATGCGTTTTCCCGTCCATCTCGACCTCGTAGTCAGCGTCGTGGATGGAGAGAATGTAATTGCAGCGACCATCCATGAGCGCACGGCGGTCGCGGGTCACGGCAGCAGGGCTATAGTAGGTTTGGCCCAGGATCATTCCGTTCCCAAGCGATTGAGACCGGACATGGAAATCGAAGTCCACCTTGTCGTGGGGTAAGAATCGAAGGGCGCCGATCTGCGAGTCGACAAACTCGTGAAGAAAAGCGAGCCGCCGGTGGGGCGGAATGTCCTGAGTGGAAAGAGAATACACGGCCGGACTGCAAGCCCATCAAGAAGGCGGCGCTGTTAACCTGAGCATTGCATACTGTCAAGCTGACGCCATCTTCGATCATTCTGGCTCTGACCGGGTTCTTCTCGAAGCCCAAGACCTCAATGTGAAGCTGAAACCGAAGGTCTTTTCACATCTTAGCGACGCCGCGGGCAATCGAAGCACCTGCGATTTCAGCGCCATTCGGCATCTGCTGCAAGCAAGCCTTACCGACGCGGATTGAAGGGCTCTCGATCAGGAACATTAGAGACCGACTGATGTCGTCGGTGGCCAAGGGTTCCCGATCCGGACGCGGGACGCGAAGCCTGATTAGGGGCCGCGGCGGGCCGCCTTCAGGGGCGTGATGGGTAAGCGATGGATGTCGTTGTATTTTCGAGGCGATCAAGCGCTGGCGGAGAGAAAGGGATTCGAACCCTTGATACGGTTTCCCGTATACACGCGTTCCAGGCGTGCGCCTTCAACCACTCGGCCACCTCTCCGCATGCGTCAGCTTTGCTGACAAAGCGACGCGGGGCTCATCTAGTCCATCCGGAGGCCGCTGCCAAGCCGTTCGGCGAATGTTTCATGAGAACTGGTGTCGCAACCCGGCGAAGCGTGCGCCGGACCGCCGCCGCGGGCGATGCGTCGCCCGGCGCGGCGACGCGGAGGCTTCCCCGGCGACGTTCGTGTGTCCGGCGCACCGCTTCCATTGCGCGGCTTCGCCGCCCGTCCTATCTCTTGGTCATCAACCGGAAAGCAAGCCGACGGATGATCCGATTCCTTTTCCGCTTCCTGGCCGCCATCGCGCTGGCGATCGCGGTCATCATGGCCGTGCTGGACGCAACCCGCACAGTTGCGGCGTCGGAGCTGGTCATGACGCCGCTCGTCGACAGCTGGACTGCGATGTCGCCGGACTCGCTGGAGGCCGCGCAGGCCTTCGTCAGCAGCAGGCTGCATCCGCTGGTCTGGGATCCGGTCGCGACGTCGCTGCTTGCCCTGCCCGGATTCGCGGTGTTCGCACTGCTGTCGCTCGGCCTCTTCGCGATCGGCCACAGGCCGGTGCGGCGGTCGGGCGATTTCGCGCTGGAAGGGTGAGCGGCCGGATAGCCGGCCTGAGCGCACAATGAGCGCACAAGGAGACGTGGAAAATGTTCTTCCTCAGTGACATGCTGAACAAGAAGTACAACATGCCGAAGCCGGAAGAGGCGCTGCCCGGGCGCGACCGGCCGATGCCGACCGCTTCGAAGCACTACGTCTCGAAGCGCCCCCTGAAAGGCCCCTATCCCGAGGGACTGGAGACCGCGATGTTCGGGCTCGGTTGCTTCTGGGGCGCCGAGCGCCTGTTCTGGGAGACCGAAGGGGTGTGGGTCACGGCGGTCGGCTATGCCGGGGGCTACACGCCCAATCCGACCTATCAGGAGACCTGCACCGGTCTGACCGGCCACGCCGAGGTCGTCCTTGTCGTGTTCCACCCCAAGGTCGTGTCCTACGCCGACCTGCTCAAGATCTTCTGGGAGGCGCACGACCCGACCCAGGGCATGCGACAGGGCAACGACGTCGGGACCACGTACCGCTCCGCGATCTACACCTTCGGCGACGCCCAGCAGGAGGCCGCCCTTGCCTCGCGCGACGCCTATGAGGCGGCACTGAAGGAGGCCGGCCGCGGCAAGATCACAACCGAGATCGCGCCTGCGCCCGAATTCTACTTCGCCGAGGAGGATCACCAGCAGTATCTGGCGAAGAATCCCTTTGGATACTGCGGATTGAAGGGCACCGGCGTCGCCTGTGCGGTGCCTGCCCCGGCCGTCGTCTGACGTCCGTCGACCGGCCCTGTCGGTTTTCCAAAAGGTCAAAATTCCGCGTGGAATTTTCCCCTTGGGCGTGCAAGATTGCCGCCAAGCGGGACAGGAACTCCTGCGATAGGCCGCCACATCGCGGGCTTCCGGGGTGGTCGGCCAAAAGGGAAATATAACAACCGACAGGGTGTGGATCACATGAAGCGTATTCTCCTCGGCCTGCTGGCCGCAACTGCGATGTCCGCCTCGGCGTTCGCCGCGGACATCAAGCCGGGCCTCCTCTTCGATCTCGGCGGCAAGTTCGACAAGTCCTTCAACGAAGCGTCCTTCAACGGCGCCGAGAAGTTCAAGACCGAGACCGGCATCGAGTATGTCGAGTTCGAGATCTCCAACGACGCCCAGCGCGAGCAGGCGCTTCGCCGCTTCGCCGAGGACGGCCGCAACCCGATCGTCATGGCCGGCTTCTCCTGGGCGGCTGCGCTCGAAAAGGTGGCCGCCGAGTTCCCGGACACCAAGTTCGCCATCATCGACATGGTCGTCGAGAAGCCCAACGTCCGCTCGGTGGTCTACAAGGAGCATGAGGGCTCCTACGTCGTCGGCGTGCTCGCAGCACTCGCCTCCGCGAACAAGAAGGTCGGCTTCATCGGTGGCATGGACATCCCGCTGATCCGCAAGTTCGGCTGCGGCTATGTCGGCGGCGCCAAGGCGGCCGGCGCGACCGACGTCATCTACAACATGACGGGCGACACCCCGGCGGCTTGGAACGATCCGACCAAGGGCGGCGAGATCGCCAAGTCGCAGATGGACCAGGGCGCGGACGTCATCTACGCGGCGGCTGGCGGCACCGGCGTCGGTGTGCTGCAGGCGGCGGCGGATGCCGGCAAGCTCGGCATCGGCGTCGATTCCAACCAGAACGGGCTGCAGCCCGGCAAGGTGCTGACCTCCATGGTCAAGCGCGTGGACGTCGCCGTCTACAACGCCTTCATGGACGCCAAGGACGACAAGTTCACCGCCGGCATCAACAATCTCGGCCTCAAGGAAGGCGGCGTCGACTACGCCATGGACGACAACAACAAGGACCTCGTCACGGCCGACATGAAGGCGGCGGCCGAGAAGGCCAAGGCCGACATCATCGCCGGCTCCATCCAGGTGCACGACTACATGTCGGACAACGCCTGCCCGTACTGATTGGCGTGTCCGACGCGTTGAACCGTCGCTCGCACGGGGCCGCAGCCAATACTGCGGCTCCACGCGGGCATGAGACGTCGGGCCTTGTCGGGCCCGCCGTCTTTCAGGCAGATCTCGGAAGCTTCCTGAGCGCCGGCTGGCGCGCCTTGCGTTGATTGGGAGGAGTTCGGACGGCCATGGCCAGGGTCACCGGAATCGGCGGCTTCTTTTTCCGCGCGCGTGATCCGCAGGGTCTGGCCGCCTGGTATGAAACCCATCTGGGCATCGACGACATCGCCAAGACGGTCTGGTCCCAGGAGGCCGGCCCCACCGTGTTCTCGGCGTTCGCAGAGGACACGACCTATTTCGGACGGCCCGAGCAGCCCTTCCTGGTGAACTTCCGAGTCGACGACCTCGACGGCATGATGGAGAAGCTCAAGGCGGCCGGCATCGCGGTCGAAACCCGGGCCGAATGGGATTCCGAGGTCGGGCGTTTCTGCCGGATCCACGATCCCGAGGGCAATCCCCTCGAACTCTGGCAGCCGGCCTGACATGCGCCTTACATCCATCGCCGTCCTGCTGATCGCCGGCATTTTCGCGGGAGCGCAGCTCGGCAAGATCGCGCCGCTGGTCGGGTGGTACCAGACCGAGGTCGGCTTTTCGCTCGTCCTCATCGGCTGGCTCACCTCGATGATCGGCGTCTTCGTCGCCTTGGTGGCGCTGCCGGCCGGCTGGGGCATCGAGCTGTTCGGCGCGCGGCGCAGCGCGCTCGTCGGATCGCTTTTCCTCGCCGCAGGAGCGCTGGCGCTGCCTCTGCTGCAATCGCCCGAGGCGATCCTCGCCGCGCGGCTGGTCGAGGGTGTGGGCTACGTCATCCTGGTGATCGCGCTGCCGGCGGTCCTCACCTCGATTTCGCTGCCGGAGTGGCGCGGGCCGGTGCTGGCGATCTGGAGCTGCTTCGTGCCGGTGGGCTTCGCGATCTCCGACCTGACCGCGCAGGCGATGCTTCCCGGTTCCTCGCCCGAAGCCTACCTGTTCGTCATGGCGGCGGGCTATGCCGTTTCCGCCACGCTGGGGCTCCTCCTGCTGAGCGGCGTCAAGGATGCGACGACGCAGGACGGTCCGCGGGCGGCGCCTGGCGGCATGCTCAAGTCGTCGCTCGGGCGGCCGGTGGTGCTGGTTGCGGTGAGTTTCGGCCTTTTCGTCGTCCAGACGCTGGCCTTCTTCGCCTTCATGCCTGCCTTTATCGAGGACGGTGGGGACATGCTGCTCTCCGCCGGCGTGATCGCCCTCCTCGTGCCGATCGGGAATGTGCTGGCCACCATACTCGTGCGCGGCGCCAGCCCCCGAAAGACGGCGCTGCTTTCGGCTGCCTGCTTCGCTATTGCGGTGTTGACGGGCTATCCGGCTTTCTCGGGCGCAAGCCCGGCGCTTGCAACCGCCTCGGCGGTGGCGTTCGTGATCTCCAGCGGCGTGGTCGGCTCGGCGCTCTACGCCGCGATCCCGGCACTGGTGCCCAAGGGGGGCTCTGTGTCGGTGGCGATCGGCCTCGTCGCGCAGGCGGGCGGGCTGGGGACGCTGTTCGGTCCGCCGCTGGCCGGCTGGGTCATCGAAAACTGGAGCTGGGCCGGGCTAGGCATCCTCCTCTCTGCCGCGGGCGTGGTGGCGATCCTGGTGATCCTGCCCAACGCGCGGACTCAGCAACTGCAGGAAAGCCGCGCAGCCTGATGTTCGAAGCCGGTCGCAAGGGCACGAGGATCGTGCCGATGGAGCTTGCGCACGTGGCGGCGGTCGCTCGACTGCGCCACGCCGCGTTCTTCGCCGGAACCGCGAGGACGGTAGATGAGGATGCGGACGACCTCAGGAAACTCATTACGGGGGATGGTTTCGAAGCGGCGTTCGTGGCCGAAGTCGACGGTTCGGTGGCGGGCTCATGCCTGTTCATCCGGCATGAGCTGGAGCCGGCCCACGATCTCACGCCGTGGTTGGCGGGGCTGGTTGTGGCCCCGGCAATCCGCCGGCGGGGCATCGGCGCAGAATTGGTACGGGCGGTCGAGGCGCATGCGGTGACGCGGGGATGCGACGAGCTCCACCTCTACACGGACGAGGCCGAGCCGTTCTATGCCCGGCTCGGCTGGAGCGTCCGCGAACGATTCCAGGTGGACGGCATATCGTCCGTGCTGATGTCGCGGCGGCTGGGAGACCGCCCGTAGCGATCCAGACTTGCGTCATTCCTCTCTCGTCAGGCAGCGGACATCGCCTAGGCCGGGTAGGCCGGCGACGCCGATGCCCGCGAGGCCGGTCAGCTGCTGACTGCTGTCAGCGCTGCGACCAACCGGTCGAGTTCCGCTTCGGTGGTGTAGAGCGCCGGCGAGACGCGGATGCAATTGCCGGCCGCGACGCCGCCGCGGCGCACCGTCAGCACCTTGAACTCGTCGCGCAGCCTGTTCACGATCGCGGTGTTGTCGTCCTTGCTCGGCTTGCCCTTGATGCGGAACGAGGTGATGCCGGCATGCATGCCGCTCTCGTCCGGGGTCAGCACTTCGAGCGTCTCGATAGACCGCACCTTGGCAACCCAATAGTTGCGCAGATGCGTAAGCCTCGCATGCTTCGCCGGGGCGCCGATCTGCTCGTGAAGGTCTATTGCGGCCGGTACGGAGAGTGCTGCGGCGAAGTTCAGCGTGCCGGTGTGGATGCGCGAGCGGATGTCGTCGGCCGGCCAGTCCTCATCGCCGAAATGAACGTCGATGTCGGCAAGGCGCTGCTTCCTGATGTAGAGGAAACCCATGCCGACCGGCGCGCCGATCCACTTGTGGAGGTTGAGGCCGACGAAATCGGCGCCGAGATCGGCGATGTCGAACGGGATCTGGCCCCATGAATGGGCTGCGTCGACGATGACGTCGACACCTCTGGCGCGCGCCATCTCGGCGATCTCGCGAACCGGCATGACCAGTCCGGTGCGGTGCGAGAGGTGGGTGAGGAGGAGGAGCTTTGCCTTAGGCGTCTGCTCGAGCGTGAGGCGGTACGTCTCGAGCACAGCCTCCCGCGTGGCCGGCTCGGGGATGTCGAAGGTCTTCACCTCGACGCCGCGCCGATCCTTCAGCGCGTTCATCGCATACTGCATGGAATCGTAGTCGAGATCCGCAAACAGCACGGTGTCGCCGGGTTGCAGCTTGTTGTAGCCGGCGATCAGCACCTGCAGCGCCTCGGTGGCGCCGCGCGTGATCGCCACTTCCTCCGGCTGAACGCCGGCGGCGGCCGCGATCCTGTTGCGGGTGTTCTCAAGATCGGCCCCGAACGTGCCGCGCGCATAGACCGTGTTCTGGCGGTTCACACGCTGCGTGTTCTCGATGTAGTTCTCGAGAACCGGACGCGCCATGATGCCCCAATAGCCGTTCTCGAGATTGGCGACGGCGCGATCGACCTCATAGAGGTCGGCGATCGACGCCCAATAGCTCGCATCGGTCGCGGCGGCGGCTGCGTCGAGCGTGGGCAGCGGGGCGGTTTCCGCCGTGGCCTTTGCAATCGAGCCTCCTGCCGCGGCTGCTATCATGCTGCCAATGAGAAACCTGCGCCGCGCGATCATGTCCGTCTCCTGTGCTCACGGATGCCATGGCCCGGCGGTGTATTGGGGCTGTGTGACACCTCGCCGACAGGAGCTTGAACGGCATGTGACAGTTTCGGGAACCGTCCTCACCAATGGGGCGGTCTGGTGACCGGGATGTCCGGCGCCGCCTGATCCTCGAGTTCGAGGAAGCGTTCGGCAAGCGCGTCGACCTTCTTCTGGAGGCGCTCGATCACCTTCCACTGTTCGGCGACCTGGCCTGACAGCTCCTCGATGGTGTGCTCCTGCTCCGCGTTGCGGATCTCCAGGTCGGTCAGTCGGTCGGACGGCGTGGTCATGCCGCGCTCCTATCAGTTGACCGCAAGGTCTACCAGCGTTTCGGCAGGGATCTTCTCCACGCGCGAAAACACTTTTTGCCCGTCTCGCATCAGGTAGTCGAGATCGGCGCCGGTCAGGATATGGCTCAGTCCGATCGCGTGGCCGAGCTCATGGGCCGGCGTGATGAAGGGGTTCACTTGGATGCCGCCGCCAAGCCTGATCCAGCATTTGTTGCTCGGCGCACTTTCAGCGGCTCCGCCCACGGTCGGGAGCAGGTTTCGTAGGTGAGGGCTGATGAACATGGTGACCGCATTGTTGTCCCGCACCAGGAACTGTAGGTCGCTGAACCGCGATGCCTGTGCGCCGGGCGGGGCCGTTTCCCTGTCGTCGAGTATGAAATACTCGACCGGCTGGATCGCGAACGGCGTTCCATTGAAGGTCGCGGCCGTCACCGAACGCGTATCGCCGGGAAGGAAGGTGACGTTGGCCTGCGGCTCGAAGATACTGTTGATCTCGGGCAGCATCGTCGTCAGGAACGTCCGAGGCTCGTTCGCGTTCTGCGGCGCGCCGAGGTGAACGACGTCGATGAACTTGAAGGCCGGGTTGCGGACGATGAGCCTCACCGTCGCGGCAAGGAAGGCGCCGATGTAGCAGTTGAGCAGCGTCTCGCCCTGCATCCTGCCCTCGATCGTGACCATGTTGAAGACCGTGCTCTTGACGATCGCGAAGCGCTCGTCCTCGATCCGGAACGTCGGCATCCGCGTGGTCGCCAGCAGCAGCACGAGCGTTCGCGCGCCGAACACCGGCACCATCTGCGCGACCGGCAAAGTGGGGTCCCGCGCCAGCCAGTCGGCTCTCGGCTTCGAGCGCGTCAGGCGCGCGGCGCTGAAACCCAGCGTGTCGGTGTCGCCGGTCGGCGCAATGAGCGGCGTTATGCCGATTACCTGCGGCAGCGGTACCCGCTGCTGGGCAAAGAGCACCCTCAGCCTCCGGATCGTCTTGCGCCCCGGCTCGATGCGCCCGTCCGGCGCGAACTCGCCATGGAAGTGGATGTTCTGGAAGCGGACGATGGCGAACTCCAGCCGCTCGAACTCGGGGCCGCTCGTCGCCGTGTCGTTTTCGTCAAGCGCGCCCTCGGTCCCGCCGTCGGTGAGCAGGACGCCGTTGAGCATGATCTTGACGGCGCGCATGTCCTCGGGCTGGTTCACCGCATCCGCACCCACCGACTTCTCGATATCGAGGGCATTGATCATGCTGGGAACGAACGGTGCTGCCATAGACACCTCCGCAAGCCTGCCCATGTGGAGGCTAGCATCGCGCCATGCCACCGACAATGCGGCCAAAACCCGGCATGCGCCTCCCGATTGGCAGTCGTTTGAGGCCATGCTAGGTCTGTCCCAACCATAAAAAAACAAGGGGAGCAGGCTCGCAAATGGCGGACGCTGCGATTGAGCTGATCGGTATCAGCAAGAGTTTCGGTCCGGTCAGGGCGAACCGTGACATCCATCTGGAAGTGCGGCGCGGCACGATCCACGGAATCATCGGCGAGAACGGCGCCGGCAAGTCGACGCTGATGTCGATCCTGTACGGCTTCTACCAAGCCGACGAAGGCGAGATCCGCGTCGCCGGCAAACCCGTTTCCATCAAGACGCCCAACGACGCCATCGCGCAAGGCATCGGCATGGTCCACCAGCACTTCATGCTGGTCGAGAATTTTACCGTACTGGAGAACATCATCCTTGGGGCGGAAGGCGAGGCGCTGCTGGGGAATTCGATCGCGAAGGCGCGGTCCGAGCTGGTGCGGCTCGAAAGGGAATATGGCCTCGAGGTCGACCCGGACGCGCTGATCGAGGAACTGCCGGTCGGCATCCAGCAGCGCGTGGAAATTCTCAAGGCGCTCTACCGCGGGGCCGAGATCCTGATTCTCGACGAGCCCACAGGCGTGCTTACCCCGGCCGAGGCGGACCATCTCTTCCGCATCCTCAAGCAACTGAAGGAGCAGGGAAAGACGGTCGTCCTCATCACGCACAAGCTGCGTGAGATCATGGCGATCACCGACACCGTCTCCGTCATGCGTCAGGGCACGATGGTGGCGACGCGGGAGACCAGGCAGACGACGGTGGAGGAACTGGCCGAGCTGATGGTCGGCCGGCGGGTGCTGCTGCGTGTCGACAAGGGCGAATCGCATGCGGGCACCATCAAGCTCGAGGTGCACAACCTGACCGTTGAGGACAGCCGTGGCGTCACCATGGTCAAGGACGTGTCTTTCGCGGTGCAGGCGGGAGAGATCGTCGGCATCGCCGGCGTCGCCGGCAACGGCCAGTCTGAGCTGATCGAGGCGATCGCCGGCATACGCAAGGCGGTGTCGGGCACGGTGCTCCTCGACGGCGAACCGATCGACGTGACCGGCCACGCCGATCCTGCAGAACTGCGCAGCCGCGGGCTGGCGCATGTGCCGGAGGATCGGCACCATGTCGGCCTGGTCCTGCAGTTCGAGGAGAACGAGAACTCGATCCTCGGCTACCACACCGACCAGCGCTACCTGAAGGGGCCGTTCCTCGACATGGCGGCGATCCAGGCGGACGCCGAGGAGAAGATCGAGAAATACGACATTCGCCCGGCAAACGCCCGGCTGAAGACAGCGAACTTCTCCGGCGGAAACCAGCAGAAGATCGTGCTTGCACGCGAGATGGAGCGTGACCCCGGCGTGCTGATCGTCGGCCAGCCGACGCGCGGCGTTGACGTCGGCGCCATCGAGTTCATCCACAAGCGCCTCATCGCGATGCGCGATGCCGGCAAGGCGGTTCTGCTGGTCTCGGTCGAGCTCGACGAGATCCGCTCGCTGTCCGACCGCATCCTGGTCATGTTCGACGGGCGCGTCGTGGGCGAGCGCGGCCCAGAAGCGACGGAAGGCGAACTCGGATTGCTGATGGCCGGCGTCGAGCGCATGGAGGCCGCGGAATGAGCGTTCCCTACGCGAAACTCCCGCGCTGGGCCGATTACGGTTTGATCCCGCTGATCAACCTGCTCGTCGCCTTCATCGTGGCCGGGCTGGTGGTTCTGCTGGTCGGCGAAAACCCCTTCCGGGCTGCTGTGATCCTGATCGACGGCGCCTTTGGCGGCGGCCAGAACATCGCATACACGCTCTATTACGCCACCAATTTCATCTTCACCGGACTGGCTGTTGCAGTCGCCTTTCATTGCGGACTGTTCAACATCGGCGGCGAGGGGCAGGCCTACATCGCCGGGCTCGGCGTCGCGATGGTGGCGCTCACCTTCGACAGCATCCTGCCGTGGTGGCTGAATTTTCCGCTGGCGATCCTGGGCTCCGCACTCGTCGGCGCGCTGTGGGCACTGATCCCGGCCTACCTGCAGGCCAGGCGCGGCTCGCACATCGTCATCACGACGATCATGTTCAACTTCATCGCCGCCTCCATCATGGTCTACATGCTGGTCGACGTGCTGAAGCCCCCCGGATCGATGGCGCCGCAGACCCGCACCTTCGAGCCGGGCGCGCAGCTGCCGAAGCTCAACTGGCTGCTCGAAGCCTTCGGCCTGTCGGTGCGTTCGGCGCCCCTCAACGTCACCTTCCTGTTGGCGCTGGTCATGGCCTTCCTCGTCTGGGTGCTGATCTGGCGCACCAGGCTCGGCTACGAGATCCGCACCATGGGGTTCAGCCAGAAGGCGGCGCGCTATGCCGGCATCAAGGAGGCAAGGATCATCATCATCACCATGATGATCTCCGGCGCCCTTGCGGGGATGATGGCGCTCAACCCGATCATGGGCGACCAGCACCGCGTGCAGCTCGATTTCGTCACCGGCGCAGGCTTCGTCGGCATCGCCGTCGCCCTGATGGGGCGCTCGCATCCGGCCGGCATCGTGCCTGCGGCGATCCTGTTCGGCATGCTCTACCAGGGCGGCGCAGAACTCGCCTTCGAGATGCCGAACATCAGCAGAGACATGATCGTCATCATCCAGGGCCTGGTGATCCTCTTCGCAGGCGCGCTGGAGCACATGTTCCGGCCGTGGATCCAGACGCTGTTCGCGTCGCTGAGTCCACGCTCGGTGGGCCTCGTCAAGCAGGCGGGGGCGTGACATGGACTTTGTGAACGTCCTCGTTCAGTTGCTGGACGCGACCATCCGCGTCTCGGTGCCGCTTCTGCTTGCCTGTCTTGCGGGCCTCTACTCGGAACGGTCCGGCGTGTTCGACATCGGCCTGGAAGGCAAGATGCTCGGCGGCGCGTTCGCCGGCGCTGCGGTGGCCGCCGTCACCGGTTCGGCCTGGCTCGGCCTTGCGGGCGCCATCACCGTCGCCGTCGGCCTGGCGCTGGTGCACGGCTTCGCCTCGATCACGCATCGCGGCAACCAGATCGTGTCGGGCGTCGCCATCAACTTCATCGCGGCGGGCTCGACCATCATCCTCGGCCAGGCCTGGTTCCAGCAGGGCGGACGCACGCCCTCGCTGTCGGGCGCGGCGCGCTTCGAGGCCATCACGCTGCCGGGCGCGGAAGCCCTGCGCAGCGTGCCGGTGATCGGCGTCCTGTACTCGGAACTGCTGTCCGGCCATTCCATCCTGGTCTACGTCGCCTTCCTCATGGTGCCGTTCACCTGGTGGGTACTGTTCAGGACGCGGTTCGGCCTGCGCCTGCGCGCCGTCGGCGAGAACCCGGCGGCGGTGGATACGGCCGGCATTTCCGTGACCTGGCTGCGCTACCGCGCCGTCATCTGCACCGGCGTGCTTACCGGCATCGCAGGCGCCTACCTGTCGGTGGCGCAGAATGCGGGCTTCGTGAAGGACATGACCGCCGGCAAGGGTTTCATTGCCCTTGCGGCGCTCATCTTCGCCAAGTGGAGGCCGGTGCCGGCGATGTTCGCCTGCCTGCTGTTCGGCTTCCTGGAGGCGGCTTCGATCCGCTTCCAGGGCATGCCGTGGCCGGGCATCGGGCGCGTCCCGGTTCAGTTCATGCAGGCGCTGCCCTATGTGCTGACCGTCATCCTGCTCGCCGGCTTCATCGGCAAGGCGATCCCGCCGCGCGCCGGCGGCGTGCCCTATGTAAAGGAGCGCTAGAACTTGTCACATGATCTGTACCTGGCGGCGAAGGCCGCCATGAAGAGCGCCCATGCGCCCTACTCAAAATTCCCCGTCGGCGCGGCGATCCGCACAGAAGACGGCAAGGTTTATGCAGGGGCGAACATCGAGGTCGCGTCCTATCCCGAGGGTTGGTGCGCCGAGACCACCGCGCTCGGCCACTACGTCATGGGCGGCGGCGGCAGGATCGTCGAGATCGCGGTGGTGGCCGAACGAATGGCGAAGATCAGCCCCTGCGGCGGCTGCCGCCAGCGCCTCGCCGAATTCGCGGGGCCGTCGGCGAAGCTGTACCTGTGTGACGACACGGGCATTGCCGAAACGGTCACGATGGGCGACATGCTTCCCTACGGCTTCCGCGGAGACATCCTGAAATGACAGCTGCAAGCGAGGTTCTTTCGAGCCGCCTGGGCGGCCTGTCGCCGACGGTGGCGCTGGTCCTGGGTTCCGGGTTGGGCGGGCTGGTCGACGAGGTCGAAGACGCCGTCCGCATTCCCTATGGCGAGCTTCCGGGTTTTCCGCACAGCGGCGTCAGCGGCCATGCGGGCCAGCTCGTCGCCGGGCGGCTCGCGGGTAAGCCGGTGATCGTGCTGGCCGGACGCGCGCACTATTACGAACACGGCGACGCCGCGGCCATGCGTCCGGCACTCGAGGCGCTGGCCGGCGTCGGCGTCGGCAAGCTGATCCTGACGAATGCAGCCGGCTCGGTCGACGCGCAGATGCCGCCCGGATCGGTCATGCTGCTCACCGACCACATCAATTTCGCGGGGGCAAATCCGCTGATCGGCGAGCAGACCGATCGCCGCTTCGTCGGTTTGAGCGAAGCCTACGATGCGGACATGCGCGCGGCTTTCGAACGTGCGGCGCAGGACACCGGTACGCCCCTCCATCAGGGCGTCTACATGTGGTTCTCCGGCCCCTCCTTCGAGACGCCGGCCGAGATCCGTATGGCGCGTGTCATGGGCGCCAACGCGGTCGGCATGTCGACCGTGCCGGAAGTGATCCTGGCGCGCTTCCTCGGCATGAGGGTCGCCGCCTGCTCGGTGATCACCAACCTCGCCGCGGGCATGAGCGCCGGCGAGCTGTCGCATCAGGAAACCAAGGACATGGCTCCGATCGGCGGCGCCCGTCTGGCGACGGTGCTCAAGAGGGTGTTGTCGGCCGGAATGCTGGAAGACTAGCCGATGCTCCCACAGGAAATCATCCGCAAGAAGCGCGACCGCCGGCCGCTGGACGCCGGCGAGATTGCGGAGTTCGTCAAGGGCGTGGTCAGCGGGGCGGTGTCGGAAGGGCAGGTGGCCGCGATGGCCATGGCCGTGCTGCTCAACGGCATGAGCCGCGACGAGGCGGTGGCGCTGACGCTTGCGATGCGCGATTCCGGCGACGTGCTCGACTGGTCGGACCTGCCCGGTCCGGTCACCGACAAGCACTCGACCGGCGGCGTCGGCGACAACGTCTCGCTGATGCTGGCGCCGATCGTCGCCGCCTGCGGCGCCTACGTGCCGATGATCTCCGGTCGCGGCCTCGGCCACACGGGCGGCACGCTGGACAAGATGGATTCCATCCCGGGCTATGTCAGCCAGCCGGACAACGCGCTGTTCCGCAAGGCTGTGCTGGAAACCGGCTGCGCCATCATAGGCCAGACCGCCAACCTCGCCCCGGCCGACAAGCGAATCTACTCGATCCGCGACGTCACCGGGACCGTGGAATCGGTGCCGCTGATCACGGCGTCGATCCTGTCGAAGAAGCTCGCCGCCGGCCTGCAGTCGCTGGTCCTCGACGTCAAGGTCGGCAACGGCGCCTTCATGGCGAAGTCCCGCGACGCCACCGAGCTGGCGACCAGCCTGGTGGAGGTCGCCAACGGCGCCGGCCTGAAGACGTCGGCGCTGATCACCGGCATGAACGAGCCGCTCGCATCGGCCGCGGGCAATGCCGTGGAGGTCGCGAATGCCGTCGATTTCCTAACCGGGCGCTGGCGCGATCCGCGCCTGCTCGAGGTCACGCTGTCGCTCGCCGCCGAGATGCTGCATGCCGCCGGCATCGCCGCCTCCAACCAGCAGGGGCTGCAACGCGCAAACGAGGCGCTGGACAGCGGCAAGGCCGCCGAGGTCTTCGGGCGCATGGTCGCCGCCCTTGGCGGACCGCGCGATTTCGTGGAGAAGGCCGACGCCTATCTTCCGCGCGCGGCGGTGGAGCTTCCGGTGCCTTCTCCGACCGACGGCTTCGTCACGGCGATCGAGACGCGCGACGTGGGCGTCGCGGTGGTGGCTCTGGGAGGCGGCCGCACGCGGCCCCAGGATTCGGTCGACCATGCCGTGGGCATCACCCGGCTGCTGCCGGTGGGGCACGAGGTGAAGCGCGGCGAGCCGCTGGCGCTGATCTACGCCCGTGGCGAGGTGGACGCCCAGGCTGCTGCTGCGAAGGTTCTGGCCGCCTATCAGGTCGGCGGAAGGCGTCCGTCCAGGCAGAAGGCCATCATTCGGCGGATATCGCCTCACGGCTGAGGCTGCGACGGCGGCGAGAGACCGCTACTGCTGCATCGTAAGAATGCCGCCCTGCACCTGGAACCTCGACAGCTGGTTGAGGAAGCTCATGCCGACGAGCACGCCGTCCAGAGCCCTGTCGTCGAGCACCAGGGCGTCGATGCGCTCCAGCGTGATGCGGCCGACCTGGACGCGATCGATGGTGGCGGCGGCGCCTTTCACGATACCGTTCGCGGTGCGCACCTCGTATTTGAAGTCGGCCGGCGAAAGGGAGATGCCGATACGTCGTGCGAGCGAGCGGTTCAGCGCGACCGTCGTCGCGCCGGTATCGATCATTGCGTCGATCCTGCGTCCGTTCAGCCTGAATTCGGCGACGAAATGGCCGCCCTCATTGGCGCGCACCTGCACCTTTCGCCCGACCAGCGGCTGCGCTTTCGGAGAAGGCTCGGGCGTCGCCGCCGCGATGCGGGTCGCCGGTTCGACTGCCGTCGCGCGGTCGGCCGGCTCCTGCGCATCGATCCAGCTCTCGATGGCCCCGGGGTTCATTTCGTAGACGAGCGGGAATGCCAGGCTGATGGCCGCGAACATCCCCAGCAATGCGAGCTGTCGAAACATCGGACTGTCCCAATTGCGGGACAGTCTACGAAAGCAACGTGATTGTGGGCTTAACGAAACGCGCGCAATTTGCGCGGCCTACTTCGTCCCGTACATGCGGTCGCCGGCGTCGCCCAGACCGGGGATGATGTAGCCCTTCTCGTTCAGCTCCCGGTCGATGGAAGCCGTGAAGATCGGCACGTCGGGATGCGCCTTGGTGAAGCGCTCGATGCCCTCGGGGGCTGCCAGCAGGCAGAGGAACCGGATGTTGGTCGCGCCGCGGCTCTTGATCTTGTCGATCGCCGCGATCGCCGAGTTGGCCGTCGCCAGCATCGGGTCGACGACGATGACCAGCCGGTCGGCGAGATCGCTCGGCGCCTTGAAGAAATATTCCACCGCCTCCAGCGTGTCGTGGTCGCGATAGAGCCCGATATGCGCAACGCGAGCGGCGGGCACGAGGTCCAGCAGTCCCTCGAGCAGGCCGTTGCCGGCGCGCAGGACCGAGGCGAAGACGAGCTTCTTGCCCTCGAGGATCGGCGCGTCCATCTCCTCCATGGGCGTCTCGATCTTCATGGTCGTCAGTTCGAGATTGCGGGTGACCTCATAGCAGAGCAGCAGCGAGATCTCGCGCAACAGCCTTCTAAAGCCGGCCGTCGAGGTTTCCTTGTTTCGCATGATGGTCAGCTTGTGCTGGACCAGTGGATGATCGACGACGGTGACGCCTTGCATGACGGACGGCTCCAAAACAGATTTTCCTCGACTTTATCCACCGACGTTCGTCCAGAAAACCGCCGCTTCCGTGAATGCGTAGGCTTGTCCCCGCCTTTCGCTACCTGCCGCGCGCCGGCGCGCCAAGCCTTGCCAGCAGCGCAGCCCGTGTCGTGCGGTCGACGAAAGCCGCTTCCACCGCAGTTCTCGTGAGGGCCGCCAGATCCTTGTCGCTCATACCGAAATGCTCCGCCGCGATGTCGTACTCGCGCTTTAGCGAGGTCCAGAAATAGGGCGGATCGTCTGAACTCACCGTGACCTTGCATCCTGCCTGGCGCAGCTTTGGCAACGGGTGCTCGGCAAAGCTTGGAAAGACGTTGAGCGCGATGTTGGACCCGGGGCAGCATTCCAGCACGATGCCGGCGTCCGCGATTTTGCTGACCAGATCCGGGTTCTCTATGGCGCGGACGCCGTGGCCGATGCGTGAGGGCCGGATGTGCTCAAGCGCTGCGTCGACGCTTTCCCATCCCGCAAGTTCGCCGGCATGGACGGTGATGCCCAGCCCCGCCTCGCGGGCGATCTCGAAGGCCCGCACGTAATCCTCGATGTCGCCGATCCGCTCGTCGCCCGCCATGCCGAACCCGCTGACGAGCGGGTGCCTGCACTTTGCGGCGAAGCGTGCCGCCGTCTCGACGGACTCGACGCCGAAATGGCGGACGCCGGTGACGATCATGCGCGCCTCGATGCCCGTTTTCGCCCTGGCCCGGCTCATGCCTTCCCCGATCGCGTCGGTGTAGGCCTGCGGCGACAATCCCGCTTTCACAGCATGATCCGGCGAGGTGAACACCTCGGAATAGATGGCGCCGTCGCGTGCCAGGCTGGTCAGGTAGTGGTCCGCCAGTTGCGCATAGTCGTCCTCGGTGCGGAAAAGGTCCGCGGCGAAGTCGTAGGCTTGCAGGAAGGTTGTGAAGTCCGACCAGACGAACGCACCGTCCCGGATATAGGGGGTTGGGTCGGCATTGTATTTCCGCGCTTGGCGGATGACCAGTTCCGGTGCGGCCGCACCTTCTATGTGGCAGTGCAGTTCGGCCTTCAACGCCATGCAAATTCCTCGTAGGCACGTCTGGATGCGCGGCCGAACACCGCGCCCATAACAATAGCGCCCGGTATTTCGATCGGCTATGGTCCGCCCGAAACCAAGATGGATCACAATCGTGTCAGAACAACGGACCACCGGCGGCGAGGCGATGTCCACGTCCTACGGCTTCAGGCAGGTCGCGGAAGGGGACAAGCAGAGCCTTGTCGACACGGTCTTCCATAAGGTTGCCGGCCGCTACGATCTGATGAACGACCTGATGTCCGGCGGACTGCACCGGCTGTGGAAGGACGCCATGGTGGCGGCGCTCAACCCGCCGAAGCGTCCGGGCTGGCGGGCGCTCGACGTCGCGGGCGGCACCGGCGACATTGCCTTCCGCATCGTCGACGCGTCTGACCGGGCGGCGCACGTCACCGTGCTGGACATCAACGGCTCGATGCTCGAGGTCGGCCGCAGCCGTGCCGAAAAGCGCGGGCTGATCGGCTCGCTGGACTTCGTCGAGGCCAACGCCCAGGAGTTGCCCTTCGAGGACGACACATTCGACGCCTACACGATCGCTTTCGGCATCCGCAACGTCCCCGAGATCGAGACTGCGCTCGGCGAGGCCTATCGCGTCCTGAAGACGGGCGGGCGCTTTCTGTGCCTCGAATTCTCCGAGGTCGACATGCCGATCCTCGACCGCGTCTATGAGCAATGGTCGTTCAAGGCCATCCCCCAGATCGGACGGATGGTGACGGGCGAGGCCGAGCCCTATTCCTATCTGGTCGAATCGATCCGCAAGTTCCCCAATCAGACCAATTTCGCGTCCATGATCTCGCGCGCCGGATTCGAGCGGGTGACCTTCCGCAACTATTCCGGCGGCATCGCGGCGCTGCATTCGGGCTGGAAGCTTTGAGGCCCGACGCAGCATGAGCAGCGTCGGCGCATTTTTCCGGCTCATCCACGCCGGCTGGATCATGACGCGCGAGGGGGTGGTGGCCGCGTTGCCGGGCGACCAGCTCGACGGGTTCCCGCGGACTGCCTGGCGCATGGCGAAGCTGCTGACGAAGCGGCGGGCGAAGGGCAAGGACCGCTCGCAGCGCCTTTCGGACGCCATCGCCCGTCTCGGTCCCTCTTACGTCAAGCTCGGCCAGTTCCTGGCAACGCGCCCGGACGTCGTCGGAGACGAGATCGCGCTGGATCTGGCCGCGCTGCAGGACCGCATGCCCACCTTTCCGCGCGCCGAAGCCGTTGCTTCGATCGAGGGTTCGCTCGGCCGCTCCGTCGAAGACCTGTACACGCGTCTCGGCGAGCCGGTCGCCGCTGCTTCGATCGCCCAGGTGCACGAGGCGGAAGTCGTCGAGGAAGGCGCGCCGCGCAAGGTTGCCGTCAAGGTGATCCGGCCGGGCGTCCGAAAGATGTTCTTCCGCGACCTCGAGAGCTATTTCGTGGCCGCCCGCCTGCAGGAGAAGTACATCCCGTCGAGCCGCAGGCTGCGGCCGGTCGAGGTCACCGAAACGCTGGCGCAGACGACCCGGATCGAGATGGACCTCCGCCTGGAGGCGGCGGCGCTGTCGGAGCTTGGCGAGAACACCCGCAATGATCCGGGCTTCCGCGTACCGTCGGTCGACTGGGAACGCACCGGCCGCGACGTCCTCACCATCGAGTGGATCGACGGGGTCAAGCTGAACGACCTGGACGGCCTGCGCGCCGCCGGCCACGACATGAACCTGCTCGCGGCCAATCTCGTCCAGTCATTCCTGCGCCACACGTTGCGCGACGGCTTCTTCCATGCCGACATGCATCCCGGAAACATGTTCGTCGAGGCTGATGGGACCATCGTCGCGGTCGATCTTGGCATCTGCGGGCGGCTGGGCCGGAAGGAACGGCGCTTCCTGGCGGAGATCCTCTACGGCTTCATCACCCGCGACTACGTGCGGGTGGCGGAGGTGCATTTCGAGGCAGGCTATGTGCCGCGGACGCAGAACGTCGCTGCCTTCGCCCAGGCCATCCGCGCCATCGGCGAGCCGATCCACGGCCAGTCGGCCGAGACGATCTCCATGGCGAAGCTGCTGACGCTGCTGTTCGAGGTGACGGAGCTGTTCGACATGGCGACCCGTCCCGAACTCGTTCTCCTGCAGAAGACGATGGTCGTCGTTGAAGGCGTTGCCCGCACGCTCAACCCGCATTTCAACATGTGGAAGACGTCCGAGCCGGTGGTCGGCGACTGGATTGCGGGAAATCTCGGCCCGCGCGGCCTGCTGGTCGACGCTCGCGAGGGTGTCAGTGCGCTGGTTTCGCTGGCCCGGCAGATACCCGATCTCGCCGCCCGCACCGAGCGCCTTTCGCGCGAGATCGACGCCATGGCGGAAAACGGCCTGCGCTTCGACGCGGAGACCGCCCGCGCCATCGGCAAGGCCGAGGCTCGCCATACCCGCTCGGGCCGGATCGCGCTGTGGGTGATCGCAGCGGCCATGGTCTGGATCGCCTGGGAGCTAAGTTGACGGGCGCGGTGACAGCAACGCAGTCATCGCTGTCATTGACTGCGCTGTAGATCGAGCTAAGATCGGTCGGCATCGGAGTCGATCGAATGGGCGTTCTGACCATCAGGAACCTCGACGAGGGCGTGAAGCTCGAGCTTCGCAAGCGTGCCGCCGCAAGGGGCGTGTCGATGGAGCAGCACGTCCGCGACGTGATCACCCAAGCCGTTCAGGAACCCGCCAAGCGCCGGCTCCTCTCTGCTGAGGAGATAGTCGCACTCGGTGTGGAACCTGAGAACGACTTTGATCAGAAGAAGGTCTCCGACGAACTTTATGCCTATATCGAGAGCAAATGAGCTTCGTTACGGACTCCTCGGCGATCATCGCTATCCTGAAGCGGGAGACTGATGCCGAGGTCTATGCCTCGAAGCTCGCGCTGGATGTTCCCAAGTTCATCAGCGCGGGCTCGCTGCTCGAATGTGGTGTTGTCGTCGGGAGGGGGCTCGGCACGGGGGCGCTGGCCAACATGAATGTCTTGCTGAGGGGCGCGAACATCGAGCCTGTGGCCTTCGACCCCGCACAATACGAAGTGGGCCTGAACGCGTATCTGCTCTATGGCCGCGGCAGCGGGCACAGGGCGAACCTGAATTTCGGTGATTGTTTCTCCTACGCGCTTGCCAAGACTCGCGGACTTCCACTGCTTTTCAAGGGCGACGATTTCATCCATACGGATGTCGAGCCGGCGCTTGGGTCGAGCTGAGGACGACGAGCCGAGATGATCCTTTCGGGCAAGCGCATCCTTCTCATCATCGGCGGCGGCATCGCGGCCTACAAGTCGCTCGACCTGATCCGCCGCCTGCGCGAGCGGGGCGCCGCGGTGCGCTGCGTGATGACGGCGGCAGCCAAGGAGTTCGTGACGCCGCTTTCCGTTGGAGCCTTGTCGGCCGACCATGTCTTCACCGATCTCTTCGACCGCCAGGCCGAGCATGATGTCGGGCATATCAGGCTCTCCCGCGAGGCCGATCTGATCGTCGTCGCTCCGGCGACGGCCGATCTCATGGGCAAGCTGGCGAACGGTCTTGCCAACGACCTCGCCGCGAACGTGCTGCTCGCCACCGACAAGCGCGTGCTGATGGCCCCGGCGATGAACCCCAGAATGTGGGCGCACCCGGCAACCCGCCGCAATCATGCGACGCTCGCGAAGGACGGGATTGTATTCGTAGGGCCCAACAAGGGCGAGATGGCCGAAAGCAACGAGGCTGGCGAAGGCCGCATGGCCGAGCCGCTGGAGATCGTCGCCGCCGTCGAGGCGCTGCTGGACAACCGTCCAAAACCTCTCTCCGGCAGGAAGATCATCGTGACGTCGGGACCGACGCATGAGCCGATCGATCCGGTACGATACATCGCCAACCGCTCGTCGGGAAAGCAGGGGCATGCGATCGCGGCTGCCTTGGCGCGCCTTGGGGCGGATGTCAGGCTGGTGTCCGGCCCGGTGAACCTTCCCGATCCCGCCGGCGTCGCGACCGTCCATGTCGAGTCCGCGCGCGAGATGCGCGATGCGGTTGAGCAGCAGCTGCCGGTCGACGCCGGCATCTTCGTCGCGGCGGTCGCCGACTGGCGCACCTCCCGCGAAGCCGGTGAGAAGATCAAGAAGGTGGCGGGGGAGGGACCGCCCGCGCTGCAGATGGTCGAGAACCCGGACATTCTGGCCGGCATCGGCCACCACAAGCAGCGGCCCTATCTGGTCGTCGGCTTCGCCGCGGAAACGCATGACCTGATGAAGAACGCCGAGGCGAAGCTGAAGAAGAAGGGCGCCGATTTCATCGTCGCCAATGATGTCAGCGAGGAGGGTGGAGCGATGGGGGGCGACCGCAATCAGGTGACGATCGTCTCGCGGGCCGGTGCGGAGCAGTGGCCGGAGATGGACAAGCAGGCAGTGGCCGAACGTCTCGCCGCGCTTGTTGCCGAACGGCTGAAGACGGTGAGCGTGTGAATCCCGCCCCCGTCCTCCAGACCGAGCGTCTGGTCCTGCGCGGGCACCGCGCCGAGGATTTCGACTCCTATTTCGCGATGGTGAGCGACCCGGAGGTGATGCGCTTCATCAACAGGAATGGCACGCCGCGCGAGCAGGCCTGGGCGCGGATGCTGCGCTATCCGGGGATGTGGGCGCTGCTCGGGTTCGGCATGTGGGTGATCGAGGAAAGGTCGACCGGGCGCTTTCTCGGCGAGGCGGGGTTCCTGGAGTCCAAGCGCGATCTCGACCCATCGATCGAGGGTTCGCTCGAGATGGGCTGGATCTTGATTGCGGAGGCGCAAGGGCGCGGACTTGCCACCGAAGCCGTGACTGCGGCCATCGACTGGAGTCGAACCTTGTTTTCGGGCAGACGCATGACCTGCATCATCGATCCTGACAACACGGCGTCGCTTCGCGTCGCAGCCAAACACGGCTTCCGCGAATTTGCCCGCACCACCTACAACACGTCCGCCGTTGTCCTGCTTGAGCGCCTTGACGTTCAGGGCGTCTGACCAGGCAAGTCCAGGGAACTCGCGCGGCGCTCCATCGTCCACCCCGGCGAAAGGTGCAGCGAAAGCCGCGGCGCATTGAGATAGGAGCTCGCCAGAGCGCACGCCGCACGAAGGCGCGATCCGGCAAAGTAGTGGGCCGCGGCGATTTCCAGGTCGAGATAGGCGTCGATCCGCCTCAACGTGGCAGGATCGCGCGTGAGGTTACGCCACTTGCTTCGGAGCATCGCCACAGCCTCCGCGACACGCCGGGGGTCCTGGCGGCGCACGCGTTCGATGGCGACGCACTCGTCCGGGATCGTTCGCAGCGAGAAACCGCGAAGTGCCAGGGCGAGGAACCAGTCATAGTCCTCGAAGCGCCGGAGGCTTTCGTCCTGCGGTGCGATCTCCAGGGCCGCCCTGGCGTTGAGGATGACGCAGGATCCGGGAGAGAACCAGCATCCCGAGGCAAAGGCGGCCGGGGCGCTTGCGCCACGCGGCCGGCGCACCGTCAAGGGTCGTCCGGATTCGTCGACATCGATCCAGCCGCAGCCATGCACCACGCTTGGGTCCGCAGGGACGGGCTCTCCCCTGGTTGCCGCCGTCCACCGCAGGGACAGCGTGTCGTCGAGAAATTGGTCGTCGCTGTCGAGGAAGGTGACCCATTCATTGGCGGCCGCACGCATGCCGGAATTGCGCGCCGCCGCGGCTCCCTTGTTCGCCGCGTGCCGGATCAGTCTGACGTCGAGCGCATTGCATATCTGCGCATCGATGGAGATGGGCGGCTCGGACCCGTCATCGATGACCAGTACCTCGCTCGGCCGGGCGGACTGCCTGGCGACGCTGGCAAGGGCGCGGTTGAGCAGCTCCTGGCGACCGTGTGTGGGAACGATCAGCGTCAGGGGCAGCGTCGTCGCCCGACCTGGGAAACGCCGGTCGGGCATGGGGCTATCCTGGTTCGTGCCGCTTTGGTCGGCGCCGGCGGCCAGTCTCACCACGGTGCCAGCCGCCGTTGAGCAGCTCCCGTGCGCGGGAGGCCGATCATTCGTGGACCCTGTAGGCCTTCACGTCGAACAGTCGCTCGATCATCCGGTTGCAGATGGAAACGTGCCCCTTCGGCGAAAGATGCATGAGGTCGCTGTGCATGTGCGCCTTGTACCCATGGTCCCAGAACATGCGGTCGGCGTCCAGGAGCTGGATGTCGCCCCGCCGCGCTGCTTCGTAGAGCGCCAGGTTATAGCGTGTCACATTGTAGCGGTAATTCGGCGTGTGGCTCTCCACCGTCATCGGCAATTGTACGATGGTGAACCAGGTCAGGGAACGTGCGCCCGCGGCGTTGGCCTTGTCGATGATCGACTGGATATTGGCGACCCATTTGTCCAGCGGCACGTAGCAGAACTCGCTGAAATGGCGGATCAGGTCGGCGCGGTACATGTTGACCTGGCTGAACTTGACGATCCGGTTGACGAGGGCGTTGGGCAGCAATTTAAGCGCCAGTCGCTGCCGCTCCATGAAGATACGCCTGGAAAAGTCGTTCAGGCCCACATGGATGATCAGATCGGCGCCATCGAGCTGTGCAAGCGCCATGTTCTCCAGTACCCTGTCGGTGGTCGCATAGCGCTGGCAAAGCGGATCTATCGCCGTCGCAGGAGCGCCCTCCTCGGCGGCGCGGCGGGCCACTGCTTCCCGCAGCGCAAAGGCATAGCTCGTAGGCAGGCCGTTGAGGATGTCGTTCGGATGTTCGGGACGGGGCAAGCCCAGCGAATCGGCGAGGATGACGATCCGCCGTTCCGGGTCGGAGGGATTGCCCTCGCGGATGAAGGTTCGAAACTTGTCGCGTTCGGCAGATACCGACGCCCGGAAGCCGTTCTCGAGCTTGTCGACGAGAGGCTTCAACTGCGGCCGCTCGCCGAAATCCCTGATCTCGCCGAACAACTCGACCGCCCCGGCGACATCTCCGCGTTCCGCAAGCTCATATGCCCGGGTGATTTGTCGGTCGACTTCGGCGACGAAGTCCTCCTGCTGCACTTCCGAAACCTGCAAAAGAACTCCCTTTCATACCCGTCGCGGACATTTGCTCGCGCCGGACCCGTTGCTCGGCCGTGGGGCGATACCTGGGAACCGCCAAAGGTCCGCGACGCGCTATATAGGACTGAGGCCCGAACAGCATCAACCCGGCGTCATCGTCGCAGTGCAGGGCGGCGAGGGAGAGGCAATAGGTCACGAGGGAAAGGTCCGTGCCGGCGTTGTGCCGTGGTGCGTTACTCTGTAAGACGCCTTCCGACCCTGCCATCGCCAGTGATTCCCTTAGAGGCGCAGCGCCTTGACCAAGGCGATCGGCAACGATTTGGTTCAGTAGAGCGTGGTACTGCCGATGATCCCTCTTGCCATTCCGAACATTGGGCAAGCAGAAGCGGCGAATCTCCAGAGATGCGTGGAAGAGAACTTCGTCTCGACGGTTGGCGCGTTTGTCACCGACTTCGAGGCGAAGGTCGCGAAACTTTCCGGAACGGCGCTTGGTGCGGCGACGGGCAGCGGCACCCAGGGACTGCACATGGCGCTGCGGGCGCTTGGCGTCGGCCATGGCGACCTGGTCGTCGTGCCGAGCTTCACCTTCATCGCCAGCGCGAACTCCATTTCGCACAGTGGCGCAACGCCGTGGTTCGTCGACATCAGCCGCCACGACTGGACGCTCGACCCGGAGCGTTTGAGCGAAGCGCTGCGCGACAAGACGACCCGCACGGGCGACGGCGTCATCCACCGCGCGACCGGCAAGCGCGTGGCCGCCATCATGCCGGTCTACACGCTGGGCACGCCGGCCGACATGGACGCCATCGGCGCCGTGGCTCGCGAGTATGGCCTGCCGGTCGTCGCCGATGCGGCCGCCGCGATCGGCGTCACCTACAAGGGCCGTCCGATCGGGCAACTCGCCGATCTCACCGTCTATTCCTTCAACGGCAACAAGACCATCACCTCGGGCGGCGGCGGCATGATCGTCGGGCGCGAGGACCTCGTGAAGCGCGCCCGGCACCTGACGACCACAGCGCGCGTCGGGCGCGACTACGACCACGACGAGGTCGGCTTCAACTATCGCATGACCAACATCGAGGCTGCGGTGGGTTGCGCGCAGTTCGACCGGCTCGACGAGTTCCTCGCGGCCAAGAAGCGCATCCGCGATGCCTATGACACGGCGTTCGCAGGCAACAACGAGATTTCACTGTTTCCGGCCCCGAGCGAACGCGGCACCGCTTATTGGTTCTCCGGCCTCGTGTTCGAGGGGCCTGAGCCGCGCGTCGTCAACACGCTCTGCGACCGGCTGAAGGAACTGGGCGTCGAAGCGCGGCCCTTCTGGAAGCCCGTTCATCGCCAGCCGCCCTATCGCGATGCCCCCGCGGAGGATCTCTCGGTCACCGAGGATCTGTGGAGCCGCATCATCACGCTGCCCTGCTCCACCTCGCTGACGCCGGAGCAGCAGGCGACCGTCATCGCGGCGGTCCGCCAGGTTCTCGCCGCTTGATATAGGCGGTGTCGCCGCTGGCCGTTCTCCCACAACGTAGAAGGTTCGCCGTCGAATGAGCATTCACGCAATCGCCACGGGGCGCGCCGAATCCATGTTCCTGCCGGATATCGAGCGTCAGGCAGAGACGATTCGCACCGCCGTTAAAGGCCGCCGCGTGCTTGCCATCGGCGCCGCCGGTTCGATCGGCTCGAACACGGCCGTCGTGCTTGGTCGCTTCGAGCCGGCGACGCTGCATGTGATCGACCAGAACGAGAATGCGCTCGCCGAGTTCGTGAGGCAGTTCAGGTCCGACGCCAACGCGCCCGACATTCCCGATTTCCGCACCCTGCCGCTGGATTATGGCTCGGCGGCCATGCGCTACCTGATGCAGCAGGAGCGGCCATACGACATCGTGCTCAACTTCGCGGCGATCAAGCACGTGCGTTCCGAGAAGGATTCCTTCTCGATCCTCCAGATGCTCGACACCAACATCGTCAAGCAGGCGCGCTTCCGCCGCTGGCTTGCCGAGAGCTCCCCGGAGGCGCGCTACTTCTCCGTCTCGACCGACAAGGCGGCCAATCCGTCGTCCTTCATGGGCGCCACCAAGCGGATCATGGAGCATGTGCTGTTCGACGCGGACATAGCGCCGGGCTTCCGCGGCGAGGTCACGTCGGCCCGGTTCGCCAACGTCGCCTTCTCCAACGGCTCGCTCCTGCAGAGCTTCGAGAACCGTCTCGCGCGCGGCGAGCCGCTGGCCTGCCCGAAGGAGATACGCCGCTATTTCGTGAGCCTGGAGGAGTCCGGCCACATCTGCACGCTTGCCGCGCTGCTCGCGCCGGCGGGCCACATCGCCATCCCGCGCCTCGATCCGCGCGAGCATCTGGTGCCCCTGCGGGGCATCGCCGAGAAATTCCTGGAAGCCAGCGGCTACGCGCCGCGGCTCTACGACGACGAATCGGCTGCGAAGGCCGAACTCGACGAGACGCGGGGCGCGAAGCGTTGGCCGCTCATCATGACGCCCGCCGACACCGGCGGAGAGAAGCCCTATGAGGAATTCGTCGCCAACGGCGAAACGGTCGTCGAGATCGGCCTGGGGTCCATGCAGGCGGTGACGCACAGGCCGTCGCCGACGGGCAACCTCGCCGACGTCATCGGCCGGCTGGAGCGCGTCGTGGCGGGCGACGGCGCAGGCGTTGATGCGACGGAGATCGACAAGGATCGCCTGAAAGGTGTGATCGGCGAGATCGAGCCGGATTTCCTCGCGACGCACCGCGATTCCGATCGCAACCTCGATCAGCGGGCCTGAGAACTTAAGGGCCGCCGGTGCGCGGCCCTGGCGTCCGCCTCAGCTCTTGTCCAGCAGGCGGAAGCGTTTGCGGATCAGCCCGGACCCAAGGTCCATGATTTCGAGGACGCTCCGGATGCGCTGCGACGCGTGTCCGTCCCCATAGACGTTTTCGACCGAGCGCATCGTCGCGGCCGTTTCAGGCGACAGCGAGCGCTGGATAGCCGACAGGATCGCGTCTGGCTCGGCCGCGACGTCGATGACGTTGGCGGAGCGCTCGCGTCCGGCCTGGCGGCCGCCCACATTCACGACTGCAAGATGGAATGACGCCGCCTCGATGATCCCGGAGGAGGAGTTGCCGACCATCAGCGCCGCGTTCGCCATGGCGGAGAAATAGCCGACCCGACCGAGATTGTCGCAGATCCGGAAGCGCGGGTTCGCGGCGACGGCCTGTTCGAGGCGGCTGTTGAACAGGTCGCCCGCCGCGTCGGCGTTGGGACGCGAGAAGGCGACGTGCTGGCCGGATCTCTCCAGCGCGGCGAGCAGCGCATCGAAATCCGAGGCCGTGGCGTCGGGCTGAAGGGTTTCGGGGTGATAGGTGGTGAGGATGTACGGCGCTTCGGGAAAGCCGAAGCGTTCGCTGAGCGCCTGCCGGCTGAGCAAGGGGATGTCCGAAATGCCGTCCAGTGACGGCGCCCCGGTGACGTGGACGTTTTCCGGTGCTTCGCCCATCTGGACGATGCGGCGTGCGCTGAGCGGCGTTGCACAGAAATGAACGTGCGCCATCTTGGTCATGGCGTGGCGGTACATGTTGTCGACCGCGCCCTCGGTCTCCTCGCCGCCATGGATGTGCGCGACCGGCAGCGCGAAGGGGCTGGCGGCTGCGGCTGCGGCGAACATCTCGAAGCGGTCGCCGATCGTCAGCAGCATGTCGGGCCTGATCTCGTCGATCGCCTCTCCGAAAGCCGTCAGCGATTCCCCCATCATGCGCGCGACCCCGAGCACGCCGCCTTCAAATCGTATCGGCGCTTCGCCCCACACCGGAAAGCCGGAGGCGCGCACATGCGAGATGGTGGAGCCGTGCTCCGGCATCAGGTGGCTGCCGCCGGCGATCAGGCCGAACTCGATACTGTCGCTCGCCGCAAGCTCGGCCAGCACCGGCTGGTAGATGCCGAAATCGGCGCGGCTGGTGGTGGCGACGGCGATCCGCCGCCTGTTCGGTGCGGCTCGGCGGCGTTCCGACATGTCCCGTCCGTCCGACATCCGTTCAGCCGAGATCGGCCAGCGAAAGCACCGTGCCGGCGGCCATGGCCTTGCGAACCTTCAGGCCGAGCAGGCTGTCGAGCATGCGCGGCGGCAGGCCCGTTCCCGGCCGGAGCGCGCCGCAATTGGCGGCCGTCAGCGTCTCTCCAGCCTCGATGTCGGCCAACAGGACGATGCTGCGGCGGGCCAGCGCGGCGGTGTTCTTCTCTGCCGCCGTCGGGCGTTTGCGGCCGTCGCCCAGCGCCTTCTCCAGCGTCCTGATGTTGGCGATGAAGCCGGCAAGCGCATCGGGCTCCAGCGAGGCCTTGTGGTCGGGGCCGGGCAGATTGCGGTCGAGCGTGAAATGCTTCTCGATGAGCCGCCCGCCAAGCGCGACGGAGGCGAGGCCGGTCACCTCGGCATCGGTGTGATCGGACCAGCCGATCGGCCGGCCGAACATGGCGCGCATGATCGGGATGACGTTGAGATTGCAGTCCTCCGGCGCGCAGGGGTAGTCGGAGACGCAGTGCAGGATGGCCAGCGGAGGATTGCCGCTCCTCTCGATGACATCGACCGCCTCTTCGACCTCGCCCATGGTCGCCATGCCGGTGGAGATCACCATCGGCCGGCCCTTGGCCGCGATATGCGCCAGAAGCTGGTGGAAGGTCAGGTCCCCGGACGAGACCTTGTAGGCGTTGACGCCCAGCGCCTCGAGCAGGTCGGCGCTGCCGAAATCGAACGGCGTGGACAGGAACGCGACGCCTTTTTCGGCGCAGCGCGCAACGATGCGCTCCCAGTCGCCGCGCGACAGTTCGAGCGCCTTCAGCATGTCGAACTGGTTCTTGTGGCGCGAGTCGTTGCGTTCCTGATAGGCCGCCTTGGGCGCATTCACCGTCGCCAGTGCGGCGGTGTCGAAAGTCTGGAACTTCACCGCGTCGGCGCCGGCGTCGGCCGCGATGTCGACCAGGGCGAGCGCCTTCTCGATCTCGCCATTGTGGTTCACGCCGGCTTCGGCGATGAAGTAGACGCGATCGGGATCGGTCATCCAACCAGGAGCTTCGTGCACTTTGGGGCTTTCGTCCTTGGGAAGCGCGAAGTCGGCACGCCCGCTTCCACATTGCGATGAGGCCGCCATGCCTGCGGCTGCGACGCGATGGGCCTTTCGGTCACATCGAGTAGTGCGCGTTGGCGCGGTGATATTCCTCGTGCGTTCCGATGTCGATCCAGAAGCCGGTGAGATTCACCAGCGAGCACCTTTTGTCGAGACCAATGAGACGCGACACCAGGGTGGGCATGTCATAGTACTCGTCGCACGGGATGAGGCTGATGGCTTCGTTGGACAGGCAGTAGATGCCTGCATTGATGTTGTAGGCCATCGTCGGCTTCTCCTCGATGGCGGTCACACAGCCGTCTGATTGCCGTACGACGCCGAAGGGAACCGTGTAGTTGAACGTGCGAACGCACAAGGTCGCCGCTGCCCCCGTTTCGCGGTGGTGGGCGAGCAGGGACGGGATGTTGATTTCCGAGATCACGTCTCCGTTGGCGACGATGACGCAGTCCGAGACGAGATCCGCTTGCTTCAGGAGGGACAGTGCGCCACCCGTTCCGAGCCGCTTGTTCTCGCGAAGGTAGCGGATGTTGACACCCCATTGGGAGCCGTCGCCGAAATGCTCCTCGATGATGTGACCGAGATAGTTGACGGAGAAGAAGAAATTGTGGGCGCCCTGGTGGATGTGCTGCAGGAGGATGCGCTCGAGCAGCGGAATCTCTCCTACCTGCAGCATCGGCTTGGGCAGATGCTCGGTCAGCGGGCGCAGCCGCACACCCAGGCCGCCGGCCATGATGACCACCGGCGTCTCGTCGCGCACGGCGCTGTGGCTGCGCGTCCAGAAATCGGTGACGCGGCGTTCGCCGTCGACGATGGGGATCAGATGGATGTCGAACTGATCCATCAGCGCCCGTGCAGCGGTTATGGAGCTTCCCGGAGGCGCTGTCACGGGCTTGCGGTTCGCGACGCGGTTCGCCGGCTCTTCGAGATTGTGGCCGTTGAGGAGCCAACGCCGTATGTCGCCGTCCGAAAGCGTCCCTGTGAGGCGCCCATCCGGATCAGTGACGAACAGTGTTCCTGATGCAGTGAGATTGAGCCGCGACATTGCCTCGCGGACGGTTGCATTATCACCTATGCAAAGGTCTTCGAGTGTTGGACGTGTCATTGAATCTGTTCAGGCAACCTATTCAGACTGTGCCGCCGGCATTGCGCGGGCGCGTGATGCATAGGTGAAGCGGGCGGCTTGGCTGCGCGCTTTCGACAGCCCGGGACGTGTCCACAGGCCTCTTTCCGGCGATGATCAGGTCACAAGGCGGGGGCCTCCTGTGCTCTGGATGATCGGCGGTAACATCCTGATCCCGGTTTGTGAAGCCAAAATGCGCCGGCGGCGATCGCGATGGCCTCCATCCAAAGTGCAACGCCTTTCGCCATCCAGAGAACGGTTGACGCAGCGTCGTT